>NZ_JAWOTW010000014.1:0-134172 GCF_033339075.1 Vibrio sp. 970 | reverse complement strand
ATACGGGAAATCAAAGCAAACCAACAATTAGAAGACGCCTTATTGAACCACCTTCAATGAGCATTTCCATTTTTATCCGAAAAGTTATCAAGTTAAGCTTCCCCCCTCTGGCAGAATAAATGTCACACGAGATGCTCCGATTTCATAGGAAGTTAAACATTTTCAATGATAACGGACATATCGATTTTTGAACACAGTATAAGTTAATCATCGGCTGTAGTTTTTGTATTTAGAATTGGCCCCATTAAGTATTCTAAAATGGTCCTCTTTCCGGTTATTATGTCAACTGATGTTGTCATTCCTGGAATGATTGGTAGATCTTTATCACCGAGATTAGTTTTATCAGTACGTATACGTACTACATAAAAGTCGTTACCTTCTTCATCCTGGATTGTGTCTGCACTAATGTGTTCTAACTCCCCTTTTAAAGCACCGTACTTACTAAAATCATAAGCGGTAAGCTTGACAATAACAGGTAACTCAGGACGTAAAAATGCAATATCTTTTGGTGCTATTTTTGCCTCTATCAGTAGAGCGTCTTCGGTTGGCACAATTTCAACGATATCCATACCTGGTTGAATAACTCCACCAACTGTATTTATGCTCAACGTTTTAATTTTTCCCGTTACTGGTGAGTAAACCACGGTTCTATTGACTTTATCTTCTAAGTTAACTGTAGACTTTACCAAAGAAGATAGTTGATCTTGGGTGCTATTAAGTTTTTCTTGTTGTTCAGATCGGAATTGTAGCGCGACCTCTATTCGTTTAAGCATGAACTCTTGAATTAATGACTCTAATACGGGAATTTTAAGCTTGCTAGATGTCATTTCACGCCTGCTATCATTGGCTTGTCGTTGTAATTTAAGTAATTCAATGCGTGGAACTATACCTTCGTCAGCTAGAGGTTTGGTAATATCCAGTTCCTTTTTTGCATATTGATAACTCCTACGTAAGTTTTCTACTCGTGCTTTTATTTCAATCAAATCCTGTTGTTTCTGTATGACTTGCTGATCAATCACTGATAGCTGGTTGCGTATATTATTTAAGTTTTCTAGATACTCAGCTTTTTGACGTAGGATTAGTTCAGGTTGAGTTTCTTCTAAAAATGATGGGAACATTAGCTGGTCATAGTTTAGTGTGACATTTTGTCGCCAATCTTTAATGTCAAAGTCATTGTTAACTTGAACGCTATTTATCGAGGCTGTCAATTGTAATACAGATGCACTCAAGTTAGCGACTTGTTGTTCATGCTCACGAAAATCTGAAAGAAAGAGCGTGTCATCGATGAGAATTAATGGTTGACCTTTTTCGACTAATTGACCTTCTTTTACTAAAATTTCTTTAATTAACCCGCCTTCCAAGTTTTGTATAACTTGAACCTGTGAGGAAGGAATGACTTTCCCTAAACCGACAATGACTTTATCTATCTCAGAAAAAGATGCCCAACCAACCATCACAATTGAAAGACTCACCATTATCCAGAGCAACAAACGAGCACTCCTAGGACTTGTTAGGAGTAAGGCTGCGACCTTGTCATTAACAAACTCTAACTCTTCATCGTTAAGTTTGTTGTAGTTCTTTTGTTTCATGTTTGCGCTCATTTATAATAATTTAGTTTTAGTATACCAACTTTAACACCTTGAAGACTGAAACGACCTAATATGAAAAAATCAGTACGATAGACCGAGTACAGAAAACGGCTTTTTAACTCATATAGGTTGCTCTATGATTATAGTAGGATGATAAGGAACAATGCTCCTCTTGGGTGTCAAAATGTTGCTTAAAGCATTCTATAGCGGCTCATATGGCGCGCTTTCGGGGTCTGTAACGTGCATTATTAGTATAAAAATAGAAAATAAAGCTATCTTTAATTTTTGAAACGTGTATAGTTGATTTTGCTCTGACGAAGAGTTGTTTGAAGATAAAAAATATAAAGTAAGTTTTCCAGTGTCATCCCTAGCAAGTTTTTCTCTGTATCTCCCTTAATTCTATATCCTTAAAATAATACTTATGTTCAGTGCACCTTAATTTTAATTTATATAAGGGGCATAATATGTCTAATCAAGTAATTGGTACAGTAAAGTGGTTTAATGAAGCTAAAGGCTTCGGTTTCATTTCTCAAAATAACGGCGACGACCTATTCGTTCACTTCCGCAACATCGTTGGGGATGGATTTAAAAAACTTATTGAAGGCGACAAGGTTTCTTTTACCGTAGGTAAAGGTCCTAAAGGGCTTCAAGCAGAAAATGTAACGACGTTGTAATAGTCTTACAAAACTTAGCTTCCTTATCGCTTGTAATCCAGTGGTAAGGAAGTAGTAGCTCTGATCAATAGTTGTTTCAGATAAAAAAGTATAAAGTCAGTTTTCCCAGCGTCATCCTTAATAAGTTTCTCTGTAAGCTCCCTTCATTCTATATCATAAAATAACGCATGTTCAGTACACCCTAATCATTAAGTAAGGGGCATTGTATGTCTAATAAAATCATTGATTTAATAAATGTATCTAATAATAAAAAAATCAGTAAAAAGAAAAAATCAAATAGTCAAAAATCAAAAATTGACCTACTTCAAAGAATAACAAGTGGCCAAAGTGGTGTGGTTTTGGAGGTTTTATTTTGAAGAATAATGGTAGAAAGAAAATTTGGTTTAAATTAAGAAATAAAAATAAAATTTTTGAAAGCCAAACTCATAATTAATTTTTCTTAACGTATTTTATCTTATCAATAATAACTATTGACTCTGGAGTGGTACGTTAACGAACATCGCCAGTTTTTGAGCCATTTGCTCATCAACAAGACCATTCTAATAGCTCAATCCAAACACCATTGAAAGGCGAAATAGCTCGGTGAAGTAGTCTGCTACCTCACTACATTAACCAAATGTCAGGTAACGGATTAAGCTTTACCCGTAGTGCCTTGTGGACACCGGTAAAGAACACGGTAAAACGTTGATAACTGACTCATTATCCGACTAATCCTAATCTTCTTGAGCAGTTTGTTCCATTTCTTGGACGAGACTGAACTTGTCCATTACTTTCTCTAAACGCTCTGTCGAAAACCTTGCTCAGATCATCAATCTTGTCGCGCCGTTTTTTCTTGTAGGCGATGTCGCAGCCGGTAATTGGCGGGTTAGTTTCTGTTCTGTAAGAAGTGAAACTAAATTGACTAGATTCCTGACGGGGCACTATTTCAGTAATTCGGCCCAACCGAACTACTGGAATAAGTTATTTAATGTTGATACCTAATCGAACTGATATGCCTAGAACGTTGGCCAGCCCGATAAGTGACGATAAAGAAGGGTTGTCGCGCGGGTGTAAGGTGTTGTCCATACCCTTAACTTGTGAAACAACTGCTAAGGCATCGGCGATTATCGCTGGTTCACCAGTGCTTGCTGCTTCATCAATATAGGCTTGGATAGTCTGTTGATCGGTTAAGTAATCGGATGGGTTAAACTCTTTGATCGCATTAGATGGCTTGCAAAGCGAGTCTGCATTCATGTTGTCTTGAAACTTAGCCACTATTGAAAAATCATAGTCTTTCAATTATTGATCCTCCTTTTAAGCAATTACGATACGCATAAAGAAGCTACCAGCTATACGCTGATGGCAGCTGAGACTTTATGACTTTATGACTTTATGACTTTATGACTTTATGGGAATTATTAGGTTAGTTTGGATATTGATGAATAGGTTTGCGTACTTATCGCTATTCTTCATCAATCTGGTCTCTAGATGATGGTTAATTAAATCCATCAGACGAGCGCGTTCTACTAGCTCCATTGCTACCTTGTTTTTTTTGTATAGCCAATCTGCTATGTCGCTAAGTCTCCAAAGAGGATCTTTCTTTGAAGCCTTTCGTACTGGCACAGGGAAGCCACCGCCGCCAAATGTACCCTTTTTGTATTTTGCTAGTGTGCTCTTCTTAACCCCGGTGAACTCCGCAGCTTCGCCCAAACTCACAAGGTCGCCCTCAATCGAGATAACTTGTAAATCGTAGCCCTCGACCGATTCTACGTCCTTAATTGCTTGTGTAACCGCTTGAACGAACGTTCCTGCCTCTCGTTCAAATTCGATATACAGCATTTCATCAACAGACATTACCACAGCGTCAGAACAAGCGCCCTCGTATAGTTTGCGTGACACATCAAGTAGATCGTTGTCGTTCGTGATATTGATGTTGCCGATGTTTAAGGTGAACTCATAAATGCTCATTGAACTCTCTCTGCACTCCATTTATGTGTACAATTGTGCCTATACTATACTATCAATTTGGCACAAAAAAGCCACTGTGCTGGTGGCTTAATGGTTAACTGTTCTCTCTCTTCTCAACGCAGCGATAAACGGCCATAGTAATTTCCCAACCGTTTGTAATCGTACTTTCATTGACGTAATCCTTGTCTTACTTGGCGCAATGCGTGGTAAATTCGCTTAGCATGGCCTTGTAATTGGTCATTGACGAATCATAGTTAACCTGTACATAGTCCTCATTTGCAATATCGATGTTATAAGATTGTCCCTAAACAGCGACACAACCAAACAGTAACGACGGTAGTAGACAAGCAATTTTCCGCATTTCTTTTGGTACCTATTATTTTGATGTTTCTATTTTTGATGTTTAGATTGCCTAATAATGATAGCGGCATGAAATAATGGTTATCGCCTGATTATCCACGGCATAGACCAACCTGTTCGTATCATCAATACGGCGCGACCAAAATCCTGACAGGTTCTCCTTTAGTGACTCAGGCTTCCCTATCCCCTCAAAAGGGAACGTTTAACGTCATTAATCAACCTATTGATGCGCTTTAGGGTGTTTTTGTCTTGCTTTTGCCAGTGCAAACCACATCAGTCCAAGTAAAGCGCTTAGGTCACTTCGTAAGATCAACATTAGGTGGCGAACGTCATGAATGTCTCGAGCCAATTTTCAGTATTTTTCGTATTCTTGGACCTGGCCAGAAGCAACACCATCATCGCTTCCAAATGTGATTTTAAACGTCACGTAATACTGTGAGAGAGTAATAAAGATTCATACTACACAGTGGCAGCGATCACATAGGTATGCTGCTATTTCTAAAATGTTTATGCCCAAGGTGTGCTGACGGGATGTGTAACACAGAAATGCCTCGAAATGAGCTAGAGTAGGGTTGAACTTTGTTGTAATCATCGTAATTTTGATTACCTTTCCTTATCTAACTATGTGGGCAAATCCACTATACATTGCTCATATTACGCGCCACGTGGGATCGTGATGCGCTTAACATGTTTTATAGAAAAGTTCTTGTTTAACAGACTGTTAACCATATTTCTAGGCCTATTCTGATATGTTGGTACTTTCTCAGTCTTCTAGGAATAATAGAAAATGTCAGTCGATGTAAATGGATTTATTAAGTCTCAGCTCAAACAAGCTGTTCTTCATAAGCGCCTTGCTATCGCCCCTTTCACCGATGAAAAGCTTGAAAAGAAGTTGGATAATGCCATTGCTAGCTACAAGCTAGATCTCGATCCTAATCTGGTCGTAGCGTTGTTCGACATGACTGTGTTCAACAATGGGAAAGATGGCTTTCTTGTTACGGGTGAATCTTTGTATGTGAAAGGGCCATTTGAAGCGGCTCAGTGTATCAAGTTCGAGTCAATGCACTCTGCCGAATATGTACAGAAAACCGTAACGAAAAAAGATAAAACCAAAGAAATTGGGTACTTACTCATCACTTATGGGGATGATGAGGAGCTCATGATCGACTGGAGTGATCTAAAAGGGCACTACCAGGGACTTGCTGATTTTCTTACGCAGTTAATCTCGGAGTTTGAGGACTTTGAAGAGCAAGAGCAGGTCGTGCTGTTATCAGATATGAGTGAAACGGTTAAGGCCGCATACTGTAAAGTCGCTATCAATCTCGCCTTTGCTAATGACAATGAGATTGATGCGAAGGAAACCGCAGAGATTTTGTCCTTGATTACTCGTGTTGAGCTCAACCCTGAGAAGCGCTTAGATGTTCGTTCGTACATGTTGGATCATCAAAACACCATCAGCGCTGATGAGCTATTGAGCACTATCAAAGCAGAGATCTCCGACACGCAATATGAAGCGCTTTGCCTGACGTTGATGAAAGACCTCATTGGTATATTTGCCTTCGGAGGACAAGGAACTGTTGACGAAGCAAAAAACAGCCCTCACCTTCAAGAGCTAAAAACGAAGCTCGGGATATCTGACGAAAAACTCGATGTTATGGTCGAAGCCGTCAAAAATGACCAGCTAATTTTAGATGATCACATCGACGACAGTATGCTTGAGCAGAAAACGAAGCAGTTAGCTCAAAGCGTTGCCGCTGTTGGTGCTCCGATTGCTGCTGTATATATGTCGGGGTCGGTTATGGGTTTGTCGGCTGCAGGTTTAACCTCCGGCTTGTCAGCTCTTGGCGTTGGTGGTGTTCTCGGTTTTTCAAGCATGGTAACGGGCATTGGTGCTGCGGTTTTGATTGGCGTGGGTGCCTATCACGGCATGAAGAAACTTACGGGTGCAGACAAACTGGACAAGCACAAACATCGCGCTTTTTTGCTTACCAAAGCCGTTCAACACACTCAAAAGACCATTTCAGTTTTAATGGAAGACATCAATTTTGTTACTGAGAAAATGAATGAGCTAATCAGTAAGTCACTGAATCAGAATGAGGTAATCCACAAGTTAGCAGCGAAGCAGCAGCAGCTAACCATGCTTATCAAGTCGGGTAAGCACCTTGAGAACAAGAGCAATGAATATCAAGCCAGTGAACTTCGGTCAAAATGTCCCATCGAGCTAGATAAAGCTAGTTTTCTCGAGCTTACATCAGAGCCATCAAAGAAAAAGCTTCAAGAGCCCGTGCTGTCTCATTACGAGTGTGAAGAGGGAGCTGAAGAGGGTGTTCTGACGCTTAAGCAAGGAATTTCAGTGAAGGCACTAGAGCAATTAGCACAGATATTTGAAGCTATTGGCTACTTCGATATGAGCAATATGCTCGGTGCAAAATCTAAGGCCTTGGGCAAAGCTGCTTTAGGCAAGCTGCGTAGCTAACAGGAGCCTAATGTGCCGAAAGATAAGGATATTCTCGAGCAGAACATAAAGACGCTAACTGCAGCAAACCATCAGTTATCTAACGCTCAAGCGCATCTTGTTGATATGCGCTCATCGTTGGAACTGGTTGATGACTTGCTCTGTGAGGGTGATGATTTGCTGAGTGGATTGATTGATAACGCGGACGAGCTCTTAAGTTGGTGTGGCACAGAACCAAGCGAGGGGCTTGATACCAACCATGTTGATATGGATGCATTTCTTGTTGGGATAGAAGTGGAGTTGACAGCGAGCATTGGGACACTGCAAACCCTAGATTTTGTTGAAGTTGATAGCTGTACTTCTGAAGAAGAATATATGAGGCAACTCGATGCCTATATAGAGAGAAACCTGATACAGGTAGACTATCAAGGGTTGCGATGTGTGATGTCTCAGCAGCAGTTAGCAGAGGCGCAACGCGAGTTTCGAGACTCGTTTTTCTCAAAGCCTGCGCAATGCGATTCCATGGACTACATGATAGCGGGGACTTGCGGGGCTATTGCGGGTTTAGTCGATGTGTTATTCGTTGGTACTCCCACTACAGGCCCACTTACCAAAGTTGCCGATAACGTTGCTGAGGGTGCAGTTGAGAAGTTTGCTTCAATGCTTGGTTGGCAGGGGCCAAGAGGTGATGCCAACAGAACGAGTAGTGCAATAGGATTCTTAGAGCGCAAGTTTAAAGTTAACTACGATCAAGCAACTACCAATGGAGAGAGAAACGGCACTGGTGGCAAGGTTAAGAACCTGTCCACTAAGAACCATCATCTAAAAAGCCTCAGTCATAGCCCCGATATTGTCGGGCTGTTTTTTTCAATTCTGAATCAGTTCACGAATACCTCCTCATTTGTTAGTGAAGGCCAGATAATCACTATCGAAACGGAAGAGTTTGAGCTGGTAGGGCATAACTTTGTTGCAAAGATATTCGCCGGTGTTGCTAATTGGTTTGGGCACATCATGTCAGACGTTTCTGGCTCTTCTGGTATAGATCGTAAGCAAGCTGACTATGGGCGAGGCTCGGGTGTGCCGGTGCCTTTCTACAACCTCACGCAGTTAATGAACTTCGGTGCTTTTGAAGTGAAAACAGGCAACGTTAAGAAAGGCAAAGAGGTTATCAACAAGCAAACCCTAGCAATTGTGTTTAGCAAGGTGTTTGAGCAGGGATACGATCTTAGACACGGTGCTGCAATGGCTATACCAGTGCTTATCTCCGAGTTACTCACTCGGTTAAGCTGGGCTGTCAATCAACATGTGTTGCATAATAAGCCTTGGAAGGAGTGTATACCAAAGGGCTCAACCCCTGAACTTCGCCGCATGTTGTTGGTAAGCCATGGAACACTTTGTACCATTGACGCAGCAGATGCCGCATTGCGCTCAGGCGGCTTAATTGTGGAGTTCTTTTTGAGGACCAACCTGGTAGCTTGGATCCGATTTGGGCATTTGGCCTTAAAAGAGCTTCAGATAGTCCTGTTTGATGCTCAAGATAATGATGCGATTGATAAAGCCATTGAAGAAGATTGTAAGCGGCTGCTTCTCGGAGCCTAAGTGCGAATTGGGTTCAACTCTATGAACACTATTACTAGATTTGGCTTCGAAGCATGCTTGCGTCAACAGCTTGTTCTGATTTTGGATACAGCCCGAGAGTTGTTTGATCAATGCTACTGGGAGTTTGGCCAGTTAACCTGAGGCATTTGAAATGCCTCAGGTTATCAGTTAAATGCTAATTTAGCGAAAGCTGTAGCTTATTTTGTCCAAAAGTGATTTACAATCGTTCTTCGTATCTAGCTTTGTGAAATAACATCTAAACAAGGTGCTTTGCTTTCATCCACTTAAATCGCGCCATAACTGCTTGATAGCGAACAGGCCACTCCATAGCCACTTGGAGATTGAGGGCGTAGAAAGTGCGTAAATCTCTAGGGGTGATAAGCTCAAACAAAGTCATATTTATTTAACTTGATCTCCTTTTGATATTTCTATCACCGTTGGCGTTCATCTTTAAGACAACGTCGTGTATCCTGGCAAACTACGAATTAATTCGGAAATTTGCCTTAATAAATTCGTCCAATGGGTAGATCGTCAGCATCGTTAAAACTGTTCTGCATACTGCTTTGTCATCTTCAAAAGGTGGCTGATATTGCGTAGCTGTTGGTCGCGAGTTGCTTGCGTTTGATCATCATCCAAAACCAATGACTGATTGGTGACATCACAATCAATGCCCTCTTTCTCGATCAAGTAAACCGTATCAGCTAGATAAGTTAAAAATTGATATTGGGAATCAATATCTGTGTAGCTTTCTTTGGCTTTGTAAGTAATCTCATCAAAATAAGCACAGAGTGAACCCCAAAACTTAACACTGCTACTTGCTGTCGCTTTCATCTCACAAATATGACCAACACGTAGCTTGATGTCAGTGAAAAATCGCTTTATCTGGTGGGCGTATGTGCCTCTCTGCATTAGCACTATACCAGGGTTAATTAATGGGTTTTACCGAAAAATTTATGAATTAAATTCATTTCTTAAACGGCTCCGATTGAGCGTAATCTAATCCCACCCCAGGATTATGGTAATCCTTTTTATTCCGAACATGAAAATTTATATCAATGTATATTTTTTTGATATTAAGGGCTAAATTAGTTATTGCATATATTATTTTTGATATGGTAGTCTCACCAATCCATTCCGAACACACTTAATTCTTTGTAGAAAATGACCGTAAAAACGTTCAATGCCAGCAAAGGCACTATTGTCCTGTCTAACCACGGAGCAACGGTGTCGATGGCCATTAACCGCGCCGCTGTCGCGGTAGCGAACGTGTGTGTGAGTTAGGTGTTAGGGAGTGTAGATGAGGAGAAAGCCTTTATTGAGGACGCAGACGAAAAAGCGATACGAAATGAAATGCCTCGCTTTTCCATGTGTGCAGATGTGGTTAGACAACTAGACAAGGCACTGACCAATGGCAGTTCCAAAAACCAATTGAGCCTAATCATAGAGCTAATGGAAGCGCTACCACTAGATGGAACGGTCTACGAAATGGCACAACAAGTAGAGCTTATCCCGCACGATGAAATCTACATTGGATTTTTCGAGACTACCATCATTGACCGCATGCAAGGGCTAGGAATTATCACGTTATTAGGGGGCATGATGATGAGCGCCAAGCCGTCAAACTCAATGAGCGTGATGATTTTCTAGCAAGTTGGTCGGCGGGAGTTAATGAGGCTCGCAATGGCTCAGATCTGCATTATGCAGACTACAACAACAAATATGCGTTTACTGCCGGATACGAGCATTGGCATAACCGCAACAAAAAGGCGTTAAAGGGAAGACTTACGCATTACTCAACAAGTAGAGAGTATTTATGTCATGGATTTATTGACGAGGATACGGGTGAAATTTGGCATCAATAACAAAAGGTAACTAACTATGAATTTGGGTAATCTACTTCTAGCAATTCTTGAGCAGAGAACACAAACAGGCTATGACCTAACAAACCGAACAATGCCTGAATCAGGCGCATGGCAAGCCAGCCACCAGCAAGTGTACCGCGAACTCGGTCGCATGACGGAAAAGGGGTTAGTGTCTCACGAAATTGAAGCGCAAGACGGTAAACCAGATCGCAAAAAATACAGCATAACTCAAGGCGGCGAACGTGTTCTGAACCTTTTACGCAACGAATCTACATGCGATATCCTGTCTATCATTCGTAGTCCGGCATCAGTGATGCTGGAAATCGGCAGCGAGACTTACTTCAAGTCGTACATTGAAAAACTCAATCAAGAAATCACTCAACTCAAAGAGAAGTTGAACGCGCACCAGAAAGAGAAAGGTGTGTTCTGTGACAACTTCACACTGCATGTAGAACGCGACATTGATGTGCGCAAAGCAGAGCTTAAGTTTGCCGAACGTTCACTATCTATGATCACTTCCTCAAACATTGCTACGGAGAATGCTGCGTGAAACCTCGCAAAGCCGTTTATCTTTTAGTTGACTCGCCAGCGCTTAAACGAGCCAAAGAGTGTTTAACTCGAAATCAGCCTTGGGACTACGAGGGTAAGCTCATGAAGATCGTCAGCTGGGGTAACGGATGCGTAACGATGAAGGCAAGCCATGCCATGCCATCGGGTTTTGATTGAGATTTACTTTTGATAGGTACAAAAAAACCGCGAATAAACGCGGTTTTTTTGCGGCTGGCCTTAGCAAACAGTTCGAATCAGCAAATTCGAGTTACCAGCCTTTTCCATGTTCCACCAGCAAATGTGAAACAAGAGCAAGCAAATAGTAGGTGTTTTTAATGGCTTTGACAATAGCAGAGAAACTTCAAAGACAACGAGAGAAGCAAAAACAATCAATGGAACGTCGCATGCGTATGTATTATCCTTGTGTTATTATCACCACGATATTCCGAGCATTAATTAATATAAATACTATTAATAGGGCTAAAAAGCTTGGTTGATGGTGTTAAAATGACCAAGACTCCTCATCTTAAAAAGCGCACTTAGAGGTCACAACATGGCACGAATGCGCATAGCTGTACTTACTCTATCATCTGGCCAGCCACGGCTTATGCTTGCTGGTGTGAATGATGGTCAACTCCATATCATCGAATGCCAACAATTAGAGCGCTCATTGATGAGCCTTAAGCTGACTTTGCCCGAGAAGTTAGAAAAGCTCAAAAAAGGCGGTTTTATTGTGCTGGTGGACGAGGTTACGCCCTACTTTTCGAAGTATGGGCGCGCCGTTCGCCTGTCCGAACTGGACGCAAAAGGCAGACCGATCATTGTGTCGGCAATGGAAGCCTATAACTATCTCTCATCCCTAAATGCTATCACCTACCCGTCTAATGCTGGTGGCCGCTATGAAGTGTCGCCGTCCATCGTGGAAGAAGTACGGGGAACAGATGGCAAGCCAATGTACAACATCGACTGGTCAGAACTGCGCCCTGATACCTACGCGCTTATGTTTGTGGTCTATGCGGCCACACAAGACAACCTTAGCGACACGGTAACGCTTAAGAGCTTGTTTGGCATGTTACGCAAGCCCAAGAAAGAGCCGGAAATGGCCTCGCGCGCAATGGGACTGTTCAAGGCTAAAACAGGGCTAATCGCAGACGGTAAGTATCGTATGGGAGGCGACTATGAGTAAGTTATCCCGCCTCTCAGCAGAGAACATCGAGGACGATATTCTACGGGCGCATTTCTTTGCCATCGTCATGGAATACGTCAACCGTTCGGGCAATACCGATCTCTTTGAGTACACCATTCGACTTGATGAGGTTTATCGTGCGGATCTCGTCTCTTACAGAGCTTACGCCACGGTTGAGCTTGATTGGTTGGTTAGTCTGGTCTGTGACGTAGACGACCCAATGAATCCGCTACCTGTTGGCGAAACCATCAAGCTTCCACCAGCATCTTGGGTGCGTCGTTCCATGCGTCAATTCATGGACGAAATGGGACTGTAACTTATGCCGAAGAAGTTTGAAGCGGAGAAACGGGATAACGGCTCATTTGCCAGCCTTGGCCTCAATGAAAAGCAGTTCAACCAGCTATTCAACAAGATTGAACAGGCGCAAAAGAGAAACCGCCGTAATGCCAAGCGAACGCTGACCGCCTCAACGCTGGCCAAGCCAACTAATAAGGCATTAAAAGCGCTAGGCGAAAAGGCTAAAGGGCAACGGTTTACCAAAGAAGACCTGATCAAGTTCGACAAGGCTCGCCAGCGACACAAAGAGGTCTATGACAGCAAGACAGCGGGTATCACCTACGCCTTTTTGGTGAAGAACTCGCGTCAAATCGACGTAGACCGTGCAAACAACCGTGTCGATGACGGTACAGGCATTCACAAGGCCACGTTGATCGGTATTAAGAACAATATCGCGCTTATTCGTGTCCGAGCATCAAGCGTGTCTCGACATGAAGAACACCGAGTAAAGGTGCGTTTTGAGCAGTGGGATGAACTACTACACGAACCGCCTAATGGGGATTACAACCAAGCGGTGCAATTGGCGTGTGCTGGCCGTATTTCCTTTGATTGCGACTGTGGCCGTCACCAGTATTGGTATCGATACTTGGCCACTATGGGTAACTACTGCATAGCGCCGCCTAAAGAGTTTGCTTTCCCGAAAATCCGAAACCCTGAATTGTCCGGTGTGGCATGTAAACACGTTCTCAAGGCGGCAACCATGCTGCAATCGCTGGCATGGCAACGCATCTTGGCCAACCAAATGAAACAGCAAGCGCGCCGTGTTGGTTTTGGCTCAGATAACAAAACGTACTTGCTCAACGAGAACGAGAAGAAAGCTGCCGCACGTAACCGTAAAACGGTGGTGGATAAGGCCGCCGCTACGCGCGAACACGCGAAGTATCTACGCGCTCAGAAAGCAGTGGAAAAACAGATCGCCAAACAGAAACGGGAAAGCGAAACCATCAAGCGCCAAGCGCGCAAACTGCGTAAGGAGTCCAACGAGAAGAAAGGTTATATCGATATGATTAAGGTCGGCTTCCAGAACTTCCATGACGGCTACAAGCTGCAAGGAAAGACTAAGAGTGAAGCTCTGACCAACTTCGCAAAAATGATGAACGTAACACCAAGCAGATTAGAGAGAATCATCAAATGAGTGACGCAGTTAAACCTGTAGTAAGAAAGGCTCGATACCAAGGCCATGTGCCCTTTAACCGTGTTTTAAGGGATGATTGGATTAAGGCCATCAAACTATCACCTGATCACTTTGAAGCGTCCCTGTATCGTCCTATTGAGCCAGAACTGGAACCAACGGATGATAATTACCAAAGCGAGTCAGTGCTAGAGCTAGAAACCAACCAAGACACGCTTACTTATCGTGAGCCAGAGCTGGTGGCTTTATTAGCTTGTCCAGATGAGCAAGAGAACTTTTTCATGATGGACGATGGCGACGAAAACCTTGGCGAGTCCTTAGAGCCGCTAATGCTGCGTATTGCTTCGCACCATGTTCCTGTTGGTAGTGTACTGGAATGGGATGAAGAAAACGCCGAGGGATTACGAACCGTGTGGTGGTACGTACATAAAGCCGTTGGCTATGGCACAGCGAATGTGGGCGTGATTTATATCTGCATACCAATGCGTGATTTTAACAAATTACTTAAGTAGAAAATTCACCACATAATGCAGCACCATCTTTAATGGCTAGGGTGCTCCCTGCGAAAGAGCAGAGAGGGGAATACAACATCTTAATACATAACATTTGCGATGTTATTTAATTTTCTATCCAATAAAGCAATGGGGATTGGACGACTTAAATAGAACCCTTGAACTAGCTCACAATCTAACTCTTCTAGAACACACAACTGTTCAAGGGTCTCTACCCCTTCAGCAACGACTTGAATACCAAATCCCTTTGCGATGTTGACTATGCCGGAAGTGATCGCTCTTGAGCGATAATCAATAGCGATGTTTTTAATGAAGCTTCGATCTATTTTTATTTCATCGACATCCAACTTATTGAATATTGCAAATGAGGTATAGCCAACACCGAAGTCATCAATAGAGAACCTCACACCAGATTTCTTGAGTTCCTTGACTAAACTTGCGCATTGTTCAACATCGTTTAACGTTGCTGTCTCTGTTATTTCTAAGCAGAGGTATTGTGCAAAATCAAGGTCTTTTTTTAAGTAATTTTCGATACGATGCATATCTTCAATGCTATTTAGCTCAGTAGCAGAAAGGTTCACTGATACCTCTTGAATGGCTCGTCCTAGAAGCTGCGTTTCTCTAAGTTGCTTTGATGCTTGCTTGAGGACTAGTTCTGTTAGAGCACTGCAGAGATTGTTCTCTTCTGCCAGTGTGATAAATACTGCAGGAGATATATCTCCATATTCGGGGTGTTTCCATCGAGAGAGCACTTCAACTCCAGCGACTCTCTTATCTTTAAGGCAATACTTTGGTTGAAATACAATCTGTATTTGGCCTTCTCGTATTGCGTTACGTAAGTCTGAAGTCATCTGTTGTCTCTGGAGCTCATGTTTAGCGAGCTCTTTGTCGTGGTAGCGGATAGTGTTTTTCGTGATCTTTGCTTGAGCAAGTGCATATTTAGCTGACGACATGAGCTGCTTTACACTTTCCCCATCAAATGGATAAAGCGCAACACCGATGGAGCATGTCAAATCAATACCATGACGTTTTGAGTTCTGCTTAAACTGCCTTTGAATAAGTGCTAAGTGCATATCAACTTGACTTTCGCTTTCCATACGAATCAAACAAGCAAATCCATCAGAATGCACCCTTGAAGAGAAAAGTGGAGAAACGGTAGAAGAGTTAATCGATTGTGCGATATCTTTTAGAAACAGATTACTCTTTACAAAACCGATTCGGTCGGAAACGGGCTTAAAATTGTCTATATCGAGAAGAAATAAAACATAATGTTCATCCTTTTTTGTATTACGAAACTTTTGTTCCAAATAGCGAAAAAAGACGTAGGGGCTATGTAAACCGGTTACATAGTCAATGTCATTGGCTCGTTCAATATACCTGTTGTTCTTTTTTATCAGCCCCCATAGCAAGAAAGAGGTGATCACAACAAATAGCATTCCTTTTAGTGACTGAACCGAGGTGTATACTTGTTGATTGTTAGATAGGAGCTCTACCGCTTTGTCTGAGAACAATACCCACATTGACGCGAATGCAAAGTAGGACAAAACGAGCTTAGCGGAGCTGAGAAAGTTTTTTTTCATATAAACCACAAAATACTCGTGTACTGCCCAAGGTTAAGAGCATACTTAAATAAGTAAACTATCACCACATTGCATATCAAGCTAGCAATATATCAATTAGATTTTCAAAACAACATATTAAACACATGCTTTTACGGATTAAGTTGACGTTTCGTCGTAACAAGAACCTCTAATTGCCCCCATCCTAATATTGTTCAGGTCTAGAGCTTAGTTGCTGTATGTTTACCATCTATGTTGCTTATATGAGTTTCAAGAAATATATAAGATAATAAGGAAGTTGCATATCAAACATGGCTGAACTGTCAAATCTGTTCAAACTGGATTTAATCGATTTACAGTTACGAGTAGAATCACTTTTAATAGACCAATGGATGACTTAATTTATGGAATACCTGGGTGAATCAAAGCGGCTGAGAGATAAGTTAAATTTAAGACAACTGATACTATTTTTAAGCATCTTTAGTATGATGGTCACCCTTCTAAACGCTTTTTACTCCATATATCATGTTCAACGTGAACTAACTGTCACTAACACCATTGAATCCAATCGTGTTTATGCTGAAAAAATGGCCAGAATGACGGACACTTTCATTGAATCAGCACTATCACAATTGGAGTACAGCGCACTTATGCTTAGAAGCAAGGTGCGAGATACAGATGAGTTGCAACAAGAAGTGGATCGGTTGAGGCTCCAAACCAATGCCTTTAACTCTGTAGTCATCGTCAATGCGAAGGGAATTATTGTTGCCGTTTCACCTGAAGCAATACAAGTGAAAGGTGTCCAATTAACAAGTGAAAGTTCGCTACAATCATTGAAAGCTAAGTCTCCAATCGTGACTGATCCCTTCGTATCTCCTGCAGGTAATTATCTGATAAGTATTTCCCACCCTATTTTCTCCGAACAAAAAGAGTATTTAGGATATGTCAGTGGCTCTATTTATCTCGATAAGAAGAACATGTTAATGAGCATACTTGGGCAACATAGCTATAGAGATGGGTCATACCTCTACGTTGTGGATAAGAATCAGACATTGATCTATCACCCTGATCGGCAAAGAGTGGGAGAAGTCATTGTTAATAATGACGCGATAAATGATGTTATTCAGGGAAATAAAGGTGGTAAAGCCATCATTAACTCCAAGGGTATTGATATGCTTACTGGGTACGCACCAGTTAATGCTTCAGGTTGGGGGATAGTTGCACAGAAATCAGAAGGCTTAACTTTTTCTGTACTTAACGACCAAATGTGGGATGTGCTTGTAGAAACTTTTCCAATTGGAGCCATCACGCTTTTAGTTATTTGGATATCTGCGGCTTTTATCTCAAAACCGTTGTGGCAGCTAGCTAATGTAGTCAAAAGCTTTGAAAACCGTACTTCTGCTATACGAGACTTAAATGAAGTTAAACCTTGGTATTTTGAAGCTTCACATCTAAAGTGTTCATTTCTCAGCGCATTCAACATTGTATCCAACACCATTGACCAACTGCATATCGATACTTTAACGGATTCAATGACTGGGCTGTTAAACCGTCGAGGTTTAGATAAAGCCATTGATAACTTGCGTATACAAAACACTCCATTTTCTGTACTCGCTCTGGATGTTGACTATTTCAAAAAAGTCAATGATACCTTTGGCCATGATGCCGGTGATGCCTTACTTGTCAGTGTGGCAAATATTATCAAGGCTCAGGCGAGAGAGATGGATATTGTCTGCCGCTCTGGCGGAGAGGAGTTTATGGTCTTTTTAGTTAAAACTGACATACGTCAAGCTGAATACGTTGCTGAGAGAATCCGAAAAGCCATTGATTCAAACGAGTTTGATGTTGTAGGTCACGTGACTATTTCTATCGGCATGTCTCAATGGTTTGCAGAAAGAGAACCGATCAACGCTATTCTTAAAGGTGCTGATGATGCGCTTTACCAGGCAAAACATAACGGTAGAAATAGAACTGAGGTGCATAAGGTCAACTGACTCGATCAATTTAATGTGTCATTTACTTTAGGTTCGTTGTAACTTAATTCAGACTTAGCGAACATATAAAGTTCACAACTTCAAGATACCTTTACTCTTAAAATTCAAGTGTATTAGGTTGAGCTGTCTCATAAGAATTTTTTTGTCAAGTCAAGCAAGCGAAACTTGTTACCAAGCTTCGTCTATCTCGTAATCCAGCATGTAAGTAGTCTCGATGTAAAAAACATAATCTTTTACAGGTTAGCTCATTTCTCGTTCCTCAAGTTGCGAGTAGTAAGAAATGCTATCTGCTTCTAAAGCTTTATTTTACTGGATTGAGCTCGAACCCAATTTTAAGAGTAAGTAACGTAATATTGCAGCACCTTAATTATAAACATCAAACGCATAATGAAATTGCCGCGTGAGCCGAATCATTCTTGAGCGATTGATTTTACGAACAAAACAAACCTTAGCAATATGATTTATATGAACTTATCTCGCTCATCCAAACATTCATCTGAAGCCATTTCAAACTCGCGACATATCCAAGGACGATTTTCATAAATTTTGCACATTAAACTGTCTCTATCTAAAGCAGCACACCAACCATCACTTAGACGCAGCATTGACTCACTACCATACTGATCACGTTTTATATACTGTTCTGGGACTCCCGTATCAGAAATGATCATTACCTCCAGTCGGCAACAGCATGCTTTACAGTTAGAGCAAGATATTTTTGAGGGATAAGTCGGTGTAGAAAAGGTGGGTATGTTCATAAGTAGCTACATTTTGGTTAATTACACATAATACCGTAATTTAGTACAAACTACTTACTTCTGATGTTCGCTATCTTGTGGATCATAATGCCCTGTTAAGGTATCAACGACGCTAATACCTTAGTTAAACAATTGTGCCATAAACACTAAACTGGCTTGGGGTGAAAGCGCCAAGCGTTACGAAGCCATCTCGAACAGTTTGTTAGCAGATTTATCAAAGCGATCCTATTTATTGTTTCCACCTTGCTTACCAAAAGCAGGCTTCAAATCATATGATATTGCATCTTCAATGAGCTGAAGGATCTCTATTGGAACATCATATTCAAGAATTCGAACCTCATAATTACCATCGAACCATTTATACATGTGTAATGAGTACGTTTTGTCAGGACAATAAATCAGATGTTGTCTTAACCTTTTTCGTAAACCAGTAGTTGAGGAACCGACATATAGAACATGTGATGGGGTATTTACTTTGCTACATGCTTTAAGCTTTTTCCGCTTAAAATCTACGAATGATTCAAACGTACTATCTGCGCATCCGCCAACCTCTTTGATGATATAAATCCCTTTATCAAGGTCTGGAATTTCATTAAAGCTAGAAACCCTAAAATCAGATTTAGGTTTGGCTGCTTTAGCTGTTTCACAGGTTCTAATTAATCTATCCAAGTATTCCATTACTGTCGTTTCTATCCTATTCTGCTAACGCCCTGTTGAGATGATGAGGTGCACGTACACCACCTTAAACACTAATTGCAACGCCACGCGTTGCGAATTTCTCTTAAATAGTTGTTATGTGCGTACTGTTTGTAGCAATTGCTCTGATAGTTCAGAAAATTGTTCAATTAACCAAGTTGAGCCATCATTCATATTGCACTCAAACTCATCTATAAGTGTTAACTCTCGGGAATTTAGGTCTTGCTTAGCTACATTTTCAATTGGGTAATGCTCTATATCCCAGCCCCTTTTTTGAGCATTAGCTAACACAAGGTGAACGTATCGGTATTTCAAGTTACCTTGTGATTGAAGAGAGCCATCTCTTTTTAACACCGGTCGTCGAGACTTTCCTTCGAGAATCTTTACCACGTTAGATTTGTACTCATTCAGTCTCGCTTTATTCGAAGCTTTACCAATATAACGAAACTCCTTTTGTTCAGCAGAGATCTTAATGAAATACAGATATGGTTGAGTGAGATCGATTTGCTTAGGATTTGTCCAATTAAACATTAAATCAGTCCTTGATAGTTTATTGTTGCCGACACCAAGATTAACAGACATGCTCATCTAAAGTTTGAGACTTTCGCCAAAACACATAACGCCTTGTTAAGGTGTGAGGCACGCAATACCTAAGCTTCCCATACCACCTTAACCACTGAAACAAACGCATAGTTAAAATGCCATGCGTTGCGAATCCCTCTTGAGCAGTTAGCCGCTCATTCCCAAAGGTTATTGCTTGCTCAATAGGAACTTACGTAAGTCTCTCTCAGCACGTATAACAAACAGAATAAATACTTTATCGCCGTCTTGTTTATAGAAAATACGGCATGGATTAACTACAACTTCACGATAACTTAGATGTGCTAGTTCAGGCGGAATGCGACCCGATTCAGGGAAAGCCTCTAAGCGCTCGACTTTAGAAAAGATCGCTTGAACCAATTGTTTTGCAGCTACGATATTTTCAAGTGCGATATATTCAGCGATATCATTGAGGTCAGATAACGCTGGCTCAGTCCAGATTATTTCAGCCATTTTGACATTTTGTCCTTGGCGTCATCGTGACTCACCACTTTACCGTCAGCTAATGCACGTTCACCTCGTGCAATCCCCTCCAGAATCGCCAAGCGATTTTGCATAAACTCGTAATCATCAACATCAACCAGATATGCCGATGGCTTACCATGTTCAGTAATTAACACTGGTTCTTTGGTGTCGTGGAGATCGGCGAGGATTTTAGTTGCTTGACGTTTAAGTGATGTAACTAGTTCTACTTTCATGAGAGCGGCTCCAAAGGAATACTAAAGTGATACTATTCTATCACTTTTAGTATAGCAAGCTCCATGACGGCTAACGCCGCGTTAAGTAGTGAGCAACGTAATACCGAAGCTTCCGCAAGCCACCTTAATCACTAAACTCAACGCATAGTGAAAATGCCACGCGTTGCGAATCCCTCTTGAACAGTTAGTTGCCCATCGTAAAGGCTAGCGCTAACATTTGTACACACACCAAAAAGGAATACATCATGGACACTAGAATTCAATTTCGTGTTGATGAAGAAACAAAACGCCTAGCTCAACAAATGGCTGAGAGCCAAGGTCGCACACTAAGTGATGCTTGCCGTGAACTTACTGAGCAACTCGCTGAACAACAAAGAAAAACATTATCTCACGATGCGTGGCTAACTGAACAAGTAAACCTAGCATTTGAGAAGTTTGACTCAGGAAAATCCGTTTTTGTTGAGCACCAAAATGCTCAATCTCGAATGGAAGAACGCAAAGCCAGAATTCGTAATCGAGGTAAGCAGTGATTTTATGGGAAGAGAGTCACTTAATGATCGTGAAAAGATCTTTGAGTTTATCTATGACTTTAACCCTGATGCGGCAGAAAAAACTGACAACCCCATTGAAGCAAAGGTAGAAAACTTGCTAGAGCAGTCTCTTATGGGTGTACAGCGAGACGGTGTTCGTGGACGATTACTTATAATTCCTGAGATTTCGATGATCGTCTCCTATTGGATCGAAGGCGACATTATCCGAATCATGCGCGTACTCCACCAGAAACAAAAATTTCCTATGGATTGATTGCTTCCTCTGAGGAACTAACACCCTGTTAAGGTTTGAGCAACGCAATACCGATGCCAAAGAAACCACCTTAATCACAAAACCAACGCATAGCAAAAATGCCACGCGTGCCGAATCACTCTTAAATGTTTGTTAGATGCCAGATCGCTAAACCTGATTTAGTAGTGGTAACGACACGAAATTATCGTTATCGCTTGATCATCGACTGCGTAAACAAGCCTATTAGTGTCATCAATACGGCGAGACCAAAAACCAGATAAGTTCTCTTTTAACGGCTCTGGTTTGCCGATGCCCTCAAATGGAGAGCGTTTAACATCATTGATGAGTTTATTGATGCGCTTGAGTGTTTTCTTGTCTTGAGTTTGCCAATACAGGTAGTCATCCCAAGCGTCATCAGTCCACGACAGTAAACGTTGACTACTACTCATCAATTAACTCTTGTGCTGTTGTTTTACCGGCACGGTACTGTGCAATCGAACGATTTAGGTGTTCAGCGTTTTGAGGAGAGCGTAGTAAGTGAACTGTCTCCATAAGGCTATTGTAGTAGTCTAAAGACATAACCACTGCATCTTCAGAATCACGGCGTGTAATAACTGTTGTATCAGCATCATTAACTACACCGTCTAAAACAGCTTTAAGACTATTTCTAGCTTCAGTAAAAGATACGATTCTCATAAGAACCTCCACATGTACGTTTTATGGAACAAGTATAGTCTTCACCACTCTACTTGTACAGTAAATTGAACATGCGATATTGATAAGGAAACTAACGCCGCATTAAGGTGTGAGCGGCGCTTGGCTATACTTGAGCGAAGCGAAACTGGCAAGCGTTGCGAATCACTCTTGAATGCTTTGTTATGTGAATTTTTACTCGTACGTCTTACCTTTGTGCTTTAACCAACCGTGCGGGTGTCTATTGTTTGGGTCATGGTGTGTCCAGTGCATAACACCACCTTTTTTATTCCATTCATATTCACCGTAAAACTGAACTCGATCGCCCACTTTTAGGTTTGGAATTCTAGGAGCTAAATCAATATTGTGAGCAACAAGTAAGGTCTGTTTACTGTCCAACTTTAAAATAAACTTTTGATGCCTACTTCCTTCGTTGTCATCACGTAGCAAGCGACTTACTGTGCCTGAGCCTTGAACTTGAACATCACTTTGATGATTATCATATGCTGTTTTTAACTGATGATCATTAGCTTGAGCACCAATCGAGGCTAGACAAAAGAGAGCTATAAATATAGCGATAAACTTCTTCATATAGTCAATTTCTCCAATTCACATAACGCCCTGTTCTTACGAATCCCCTCATAATTTCTATATAAAACAATGAGTAGACGCACATCGCTCATTCTGATCTAATGAATTTCGCCAAAAACACACCTGATTAAATGGATTTAATAGGGAGCCCTAACGATGCGCGACATTCAAATTCTACAGCAAACGATTGAGAATCAATGCCCTGAAATTCACAAAAAACGACTTAGATCTCTGATACTTGCAACCAAAACGGTTCTGGATGGCTCTGATCTAACACTCACTAAAATTGGAAGAGCTCTCGACACTGATACCACCGTGAAACATGCCATCAAGCGTATCGACCGACTACTTGGTAATCGCAATCTACACCGTGAAAAAGAGTCCATATATAAATGGCATGCCTCCTTTATTACCCGTGCTAATCCTTTTCCCGTGGTCCTGGTTGATTGGTCTGATGTTCGAGAGCAACTGCGCTATATAACATTACGCGCTTCGGTATCTGTTAAAGGACGCGCCGTCACGCTTTATGAGCAGGCATTTGAGTACAAAAACTATAACTCACCGAAGAGCCATCAGCACTTTCTCGATAAGCTTCAGTCTTTGCTCCCAGAAGGTTGCACATCTATCATTGTCTCCGACGCAGGCTTTAGAAATACTTGGTTTCGGCAAGTCGCCAACAAAGGTTGGTTCTGGCTTGGACGTGTACGTGGCGAAGTCTCGATTAAATGTGGTGAACACTCTTGGCAATGGAATAAAGCGTTTTACCCTCAAGCAACAGATAAGCCGCAGTTTTTAGGGGAAAGCCAACTGGCTAAACGCTCACCGCTTAAGTGCTTTGCTTACTTATACAAGAGTCATCCCAAAGGCAGAAAAGCCCATCGACACAGCCGAACGTGCCAAAAACACTCGGCAGGAAAAGTGTTCCACAAAGGAGCCTTGGCTTCTGGTCACGAACATCCCCAATCATGTACTTAACAGCATTAGAGTAACCCGTTTGTACGCCAAAAGAATGCAAATTGAAGAGTCATTCCGAGATCTAAAAAGCCCAGCCTACGGGTTGGCGCTCCGTCATAATCGAACACGTTGCACCAAACGCATTGATATCTTATTGCTTATGGCATTGATGGCCGAAATCATCATGTGGTGGAATGGCTTAATCGCCATGCAGGCCAATTGGCATTACGACTTCCAAGCCAACACCATCAAGCATCGTCGGGTGCTCTCAATTCCTAGGCTTGGTAAGGAAGTACGTTGTCATCGGAGGTACCGAATACAAGAGTCCCAATATCACTGGGCAATGGTGGAATATCAGCGCCTAACGCATACCTGTGGGTTGGGAGAATTATGAGGGGATCCGCCAGCGCCCTGTTAAGGTGTGAGCAACGCAATACTGAAGCGCCCGCACAACACCTTAAACACAAAACGCAACACATAGTAAAAATGCCACGCGTTGCGAGTCACTCTTAAACAGTTTGTTATATGCGTTTTTTAGCTTCAATGATATCAGCAACATACAGGTTACTACTATTATTTGCCACATTCGTTTTCTCGCTAAAGAAACCTTTGATAATACGAAACTTTCTTTCAGTACTATGGACAGAACCAATATTGGGTAACCAAGGCTTCATAAGAGTTAAAGTTGCTTCCATTAAGTTAGAAATTTCGTCAGCAGCTTTGTTTTTTAAAACGTAACGATTTAATAGA
This sequence comes from Vibrio sp. 970, assembly GCF_033339075.1. NCBI lineage: Bacteria > Pseudomonadati > Pseudomonadota > Gammaproteobacteria > Vibrionales > Vibrionaceae > Vibrio > Vibrio sp. 970. The sequence continues at coordinate 109,895 of NZ_JAWOTW010000014.1, read as the reverse complement.
AGTTCACGATCTGACTGTTCAAAGTACCCGCTATCGTAAACAACAAAGCGAGATTCATGTGCAGTCGTTTTTATGAGTAGTAACTTGTCATCATTTTCAGGGTTAAGTGTTCTACCATCGACAACCTTAAACTCGATGCCCTTTTCAGCGCACAACGTAAAATTACTAGGCTCACGATAAATACGCTCCAATGATTGCAAATTATTGGATATTTTTAGCAGATTTACTGAATCCAAATGCGATGAGAACTTGAGAAACACAGCATCACCACTAATTTCATCAAACAAATTGCGTACTTCATTTGTTAGCTTGAATATCTGAAATCCCAAGTAGCTTTGATTTGCTACATGATTTTTTAATTCACGTTGCTCAAGTTTTACTATCCCTAAGATATTATCGAGAGTATTTGTGTCAAGGTTGTACCCATATATGACTTTTTTAATGAAATACAGGTAGTTAAAAATGCACCCTGCCAATTGACGCTTTATATGCTCATGAATATAACCCTGCTCTTTTCTGAGCACCTGCTGACGAATAACGTCATAAAAAAGATAAGCTACAAAGAAAAATACGCCGTTGGATGCCACTGAAGTTAGGACAGAGCTGAAATCTTCACTTTTCACAAACTCAGCACCAAGAAAGCACAGAACAGTCGCTACACCCAAACTCAAATATGGTAAAAATCTAAGCCAATACATTCATCTCGATTCCTAATATTGATGCCAAAGCATATAACGCCCTGTTAAGGTGTGAGCAACGCAATGCCGATGCCACCGCATACCACCTTAACCACTGACCGCAACGCATAGTAAAAATGCCACGCGTTGCGAATCACTCTTAAACAGTTTGTTATACGTAATCTTTATACGTGGCTTGTTACTTTCTCTAGATAAGGCTCTAACTTTCTAGGTACAACAGCATAGGAACCCCATTCATCTAACATTACATATGGTTTTTTGCTTTCGTCCCATTTAACTGAACCGAAAAACATAACGTAACGCCCTATACTATCAGCACCAAAACTTCGACGTTCATCAAGTTCATTTTTTGTATAGATGTACATGAACTTGCTACCATGACATTGTATTTTTGTGCGATTACTAAAGGTTTGGTAGTGAAAACCTTTCATTTTACCGTAAAAGAGCTGCGGCTCCTCGCTGATATCTCTGCGCAACATTTGCGTATTGTACAGCAAGTCCTTTAACGGCAAGGTAACTTGTTTGCCTGGCAAAGAGAAACCGACATTCAACAAAGAATCTAAGTTCCAGCAAATATATTGCACTGTTTCTATGTTTGAACCTACCTTTACCTTATTTCCATTGTGGCGAGGGATCGCCTCTTCGGTTATTTCACCTTCAGGGTCGTGATTAATGCCATTATAAGTGATTTTTTTATCACCTTTCATATACTCTTCAGGAGGTAGTTTTGCCCATTCTTTAACGCGTTTGAACTGACCATCTTCCTCTGTCTCACTTGTCAGTTCGTCATTGACATAGTTAAAGCCATCTTGCTGAGTAGTGTGATACGCGCATGGAATGTGCTTAAAGCTTGGGAGGTGTCGGAAGTGTGCTGTTTTAGCATTTTTAGACACGTTCTTTTTCGAAGGGTTTCTAGATAAAGGAGTAAAACACTTGGGGCAAAAGATGGAACCATGCATGTATTGTTCGTATTCTTCAGGTGTAACTTCAGAAGCTCCTATTTTTAAGAGCCTTTCGTCTATCCCGTAAGTCCATTTAGGGTTATAAATCGCATAAGTAATACTATAGTTGCCCATCACAACATCACTCATAAACTAAAGTTATTAGAACTTACCACCAATAAGCAACTTGTTGAATTAAAAATAACAATTATTGAGACTTGCGATTACGTATAACGCGCAGTTAAGGGGTGAGCAACGCAATACTGAAGCCGCCACATACCGCCTTAATCACTTAAACCAACGCATAGTGAAAATGCCACGCGTTGTGAATCCCTCTTGAACAGTTTGTTAGGCTATTGACTCTCTGAGGTTCTCACGTACGTCCCATTGAAGGTGACATTTAGCCCGCCACAACCGTTGTCTTTGCTAACTACGAGGGTATCTTGATCTAATAAAATTTGGAGAGTGCAGCCGTCAACATCATAGCCTATTTGATTACCTTTTAACGTTACAATTCCGTCGATTTCTCCAAAATTTACAAGGCCAGAAGAAGAGTCTCCTACCCAAACTGCTGTCCCTGATAGTTCGTATGTGTTCGAACCCACCTTAGTTAAGTCAATAAAGGCAGTGTCAGTATCCAATTGATCATTGTTATACCGCTCATAATGCCCCTGAAAACCAGGAACGACTGCTGCATATGCAAGCGATGAAATAAGCAACATACTTAGAGCTACGCAAACTGTTTTCAAGCTCAAACTCTCCTCAATAGCCTAACGCCCTGTTAAGGTGTGAGCAACGCAACGCCGAAGTTTCCGCATACCACCTTAATCACTTAAACCGACGCATAGCAAAAGTGCCACGCGTTGCGAATCACTCTTAAACAGTTTGTTAGCTTTATATGCGTTTTGCAGCCATTAATATACATAGTAAGACAAAAGGAAACAAAATCACCAAACTGATTTCTAACGTACCAAGAAGTTTCGCTTGCAGAATGAACGAAACGGCACTAGAAACAGAGCAATAGATTATTGAAACAACAAATGCAATGAACACTTTTGTCCTGCTAAAGCCTTTATCAATATTCAACTTATAGTTAAAAGCGATAACAGGTAACAGTAATGCTATAATGTTATTCCCTTGAAGAGCCGGAATTGGTAGTGTTGTACCCAAGTATATAGCAAAAGAGATTAGTACGAGATAGCTAAATACCGACAAAATTGTATATTTTAACATCATCTTCTTCTTTCTAACTCTGCAGTGTACTTTTGCATTTCACTATAAGAAAACTCATGTATTCCCACTAAAGCAATTGATGCAATCAAAACCGCTATATTACCAGAACTGGCTCCTTGCTTAATAATACTCCATGCTGCGCCCCCTGCTCCATAAGCACCAGGGTTTGCTCCCAAGATGCTTGACCATCGGTTAAAGTCATTATGAAATTTTAAAATCTCTGTTAGCTCTTCAGTGGTCAATGACCACTCTCCCCATTGAGGGTTTACCAACACATCTGTACTTCTTGTTATGAGACAACTCTTCAATAGACCACTACTTAGTCCGTGGATAATTGCCATAACTTGCTGTCTCGCATTACGATCCAACTGACGGTACATGATTGTTCCAGACATAGCTTGCGAGACTTTAACAGGATCGCCTTGAACTAAGTGTAGTGGGATATTTAATATCTTCGCTAAAGATTTTAGCGCATCAGCTTGGTTACTAGGTAGTTTATAAGGTAAACGACTGACGTTATTCATTGCTCTCATTCCGTTGATAAATAGACGAAAGTAATTAATACAATCAGAAGAAATAATGACCTATTTATCATCGGTATCTATGTGATCAACCTCTAGAAAGCTAACGCCCTGTTAAGGTGTGAGCAACGCAATACAAATGCCGCCGCATACCACCTAAAACACCAAAACCAACGCATAGTAAAAATGCCACGCGTTGCGAATCACTCTTAAATGCTTTGTTAGTTGCGTTTCTGATTTTTACTAACCCAACTATCATTCATTAAGCCACTTTTATGCGGCCAGGCTAATAATTGTGAGTAAATTTGATAATTTAGCACTTCGTCCATTTCACGAGCACCCTCGAAGTAAAACTCATCACTTTCAATCCGTTGGCAATACCTTAACAACTCTGCGTTTACCATTGAGATGACTTGCTTGGCATCATCTTGTTTGATCTTCCATGGAGTTGAGACTCGGCTTTCTACGTCGATTTTTCCTTTTAGTCGTTTCAAACCGACGTAAATCGAGTTTTGTTTTTTCTCTTCAAGTTTTCTAGTTTTGATTAGCTCAATGAAATTTGGAGAAAAGAACTGTGGGTCTCGTGCTACAAAGTTCCACTGCTTCTTAGGGTGCAGATATAATAATTTGAGCCACTCATGCTCACTTTCCGCATCAGGATAACCAGAGTTAGTTTCACTGCTCCATATATAATGGTCAATCCAGTTAGCTTTCGATAGTTCTTCAATCGCTAAGACAGATAACTGAAATGCAGATGGGAATGACCCATTGTCGTAAAGAAGCACTGAATCAAAGTGTAACCTCACAACATTTCTTAGTGACTCCGTCGCCAGTTTATTCAATTTGTACTTTGAAATGCCACTATTTTTCTTCATTTTATCCTCGTAGCAACTAACGCCCTGTTAAGGGGTGAGCGACGCAATACCGATGCCTCTGCATACCACCTTAACCACTAAAACCAACGCATAGTAAAAATGCCACGCGTTGCGAATCCCTCTTGAACAGTTTGTTAGTTTGCATTTCACACAAATCGCACGATTTAATTAAATTGAACATTTCATGCGATACATTATAATCTAACTGTACACTCAATTGGGAACTGACCATGCATACATTAACAGCCAATGATGCCAAACGAAATTTCGGCGAACTACTTCTGAGCGCACAACGCGAGCCAGTAAAAATCAGCAAAAACAGTAAAGATACTGTCGTTGTCATGTCCATTCGTGACTTTGAAGAGCTAGAAGCTATGAAAGTTGAGTACCTCAAACACTGCTTTAAGTCAGCTAAAGAAGACTTGAACTATGGAAACACTGTTGATGGTGAAAGCTTTCTAAATTCGCTGTAACTCACTTATGCAAAAGAACAAATACAAGCTAAGTAACTTAGCACAATCTCACTTGCGCAAGGTCAAAAACTACACTGTTGAAAACTTTTCTGAATTACAGTGGCGCAACTATAAAGACACTTTGCTATCGGGGTTTCAGATGCTAGCTGATAATCCAGGTTTAGGAAGAAGTTGTGACGAGATATACCCAAATGGCTTTTATTTTCCGATTGGAAAACACACAGCTTATTTCACCAAAGAAGATGACTTTATCTTAGTCGTTGCTGTTTTAGGTCAATCACAGCTACCCCAGAATCATCTGAAATAACACGACTTTCACCCTAGAAATAATAACTGGGGTGAGAGTTTATCCATGCAAACTAACGCCCAGTTAAGGGGTGAAGCACGCAATGCCGAAGCTCCCGCATACCACCTTAATCACTAAAACCAACGCATAGTAAAAATGCCACGCGTGCCGAATCACTCTTGAACAATTTGTTATAACGCAATTTTTGACACATCTATAGATTTAAGCTCGTGTGCAACTGTATGTAAATGCGGTAGTTGATTAGTCAATGTTTTAATATGTTGATCAATAAACTGTTTATCTTTATCTGTTGAAAGCACTGCATCATACCACTCAACTACATAGTCGGCTTGCTCCCCAATTTCGCGTTGTTCTCGCATAGAAATTAAGCCGATAAGTTTTGAAAAGTGATCAAGTGTTTTTGCTGTATATGGACAACCTAAACTTGAAAAAGTAAGTTCACGCTTTGTTGTGTAAAGGAACAAGCTTCGTTCAAATGAAGACAGTTGATAATAAGTATCTAATATCTGACGTGCAGCCCCAGAGAACCGTTCCCTACTTTTCTGATTAAGTGAAATGGGAATTAGATAAAGTAGCCCATTGCTATTACTTACTGCTTTTGCTAACTCCATAAGTTGATCATGCATCTCGTTGGCATGCCGATCTCGTTTCCAACGCAGAAATGCTGTTACCGCAAACAATGTACCAAAGATAGTTGCGACATTCGCCAATGCACCTAACACTGCCAATAAATCAGTGCCTAAGAAAACTAAAGAGAATGCAGAGCCACTCAAAAATATGGCAACTACACATACCCACATAATGTAACGATCACTTTCAAAAAACTTGAACAACTCGCTTATCTCTCCATTGCGTTATAACGCCGCATTAAGGTGTGAGCGACGCTTGGCTATACTTGAGCGAAGCGAAACTGCCAAGCGTTGCGAATCACTCTTAAATGCTTTGTTATAAGAAATTAGCCACGTTTTTCTGATGTTTTATCATCTTCAGATTTCTTCGACCAATCCACACCAAAACCAGTACCGTTGTCTTGCTTTGAAGGTTCTGGGCGTTGTTCTTGTTGCTTGTTGTCATTTGCCATTTGTACTTTCCAATTAGAGTTGAGATACCATGATAAAGAATAGAGCAATTAGTGTAATTCCTGCCCCATATGAAATATTTTTATATGCTTTTTCAACATACTTTTCCTTGAGTAGCATTACATTTTTGTGTACTTCGAGTAGTTGTTGATAAGAGATAATTATCGTTCTGATATTTTCTTCCTCGAAGGTACAAAGCTGTGAGGAAACATTTTGGTCAAGCCTCAAAGTAGGAAAGTCAGATATTTTTATCGACTTAAACAAATAGTGCCATGCAAGGGATAAGTTAAGGATAATCAAAAACAATAAAAAAACTATCAGACATTGCAGGCTTGTTACTGGAGGGAAAAACTTTTCAAAACCCCATCCGATTACACTCACTAGAACCCCAAGGACAACCGATATTAAGCCAAGAAATTTATTAGCTTTACTATCTAATGAATCAAAGCGTTTTAGCTCTTGATCAAGTGCCATCTTCGCGTAATTGTAAGCTAGCTCTGTTGAAACTGAATCACCCACGAAATTATCCTATTTCTTATAACGCCTTGTTAAGGGGTGAGCAACGCAATACTGATGCCGCCGCATAACGCCTTAATCACTAAAATCAACGCATAGTGAAAATGCCACGCGTTGCGAATCCCTCTTGAACAATTTGTTATACGATTTCTCACAACGAGCGCTGAAACTGACCATTTTGGGCTTTGAAACCTAATTTTTCAAACAGAGCTTTAGACCGAAAGTTACCTTTATCAATGTCTGCATACAATATTTCAATACCCAAAGATTTTGCGTGAGAAAATAACAAACTGAGGGCTTCCGACATATAGCCTTGTCGCCAATATGATGAATTAAGTAAGCATCCAACCTCACATGAATGACCACAATCACTAAAACTATGTAAACCACAAGTTCCGATAACTTTGTTGGTCGATTGCTCTAAAACTGCCCATTCCAACGATTCACCCAACTTTTCTAATTGGACGACGCTTTCCAACATCTGAAATATCGTATCTTTCGATGGAAAAACCGGATCTGAGGCAAATTCTATTGTTTGAATATCACTATAAATTTCAAACAAGTCATCAGAATCATCCATTTGAATTGACCTCAAAACAACCCTACTTCCGTGTAAATCAGGCTTCATTTTTCTCCTTAATCGTATAACGCCCTGTTAAGGTGTGAGCAACGCAATACCGATGCTACCGCATACCACCTTAAACACTAAAACCAACGCATAGTAAAAATGCCACGCGTTGCGAATCACTCTTAAACAGTTTGTTAGCAATTTTTTTCGATAGACAGCAGCTCAAACCACTTGTTCAGTGACTCATTATTTGAGTCAAACACTGCTATATTTATCCCCTCTGGATTCTTCACGCTTCGGTAACGCAACCCCAAAATAGGTTGGTCATCTTTTGTTTTGAATCTAAATCTAAAATATTCAGATATGATTTGGGTTGGCACATATTCAACATGCTCTCGACCATCTTTTGATACTGGCAAAGTTAACTCTTTCACAAACGCGCGGAGGAACGATAAATTCTGCCTAGCATCATACTTTTCAGGTTCAAAAACACTTGGTGTTTTTGGTAGATCGACAAAATCGATTACCTTGATGTCCTTCAGCAATTTAAACTTTGCGATTGACCATTCTGTTGCGTCTGTAATAACTTCTTTTTCAGCGGTCTCCTGATCATAGGCGACATAAAAATATGAAATACCGGCTGGATTCATCCGACCAGCGCTAGCTTTTCCTTCAGGGGGTACGCCAATATCAGAAAAGTCCGTAAACTCTTCATCTTGTTGGTTCACTCTAACGCGATAGAATTCGGTTTCAGCAGGAATCGTAGTAACAAGTTCTTCTGTATTACAAAGAGCTCCGAGAGCATCAAGCATACTTGAAATTGGAATGTAATCAGGTCTACCGGAGGAAAATTCATCTTCTGGTTCAGACAAAAATAAATACCGTGTCTTATATAACACTTGGTCCTTAAATGCCGACCAACCATATGATAATGCAGATGAGGGACTATCAACAGACCAGTCATTTTTGACATGTTCAACCAGATAAAGGCTTGCATCAGAGCTGTCAATCAAGTCCTCACAAAGCTCACCACTCCAGCCTGGATCAAATTCTCCCATAACATCCCATATATTGGTTTCTGACATTAACCACTCTTTTTCAACCCATGGCATGTCCACATCTTGTGCATCTGCGTAATATTGGAATATTGATTCATACACGCGCTCCATGATCAAATCATATGGAGCAGCAATTAATTCACCTTCTTCATTTTCTTCACCGCAATAGGAACATGAATTTGAGCTTAAATTAGCCGTGACTATACTAGCCAACGATTCATCTACAACACAGTCAGCACATACATTTTTGTCAAGCCCACTGAGTTGTGGTGACTCCCACATTGAAATCATTAATTCTGAATGGTATCCCACATTTTCCTCCTGATTGCTAACGCTTTCTATACGGGTTTTAGCTGTCTTTCATACTCATATCATGCAATCTTTCCAATTACAGTTCAATTGGTAATCAATAGGTTAATGAAAGGCGCTGGGTATTAGATTGCAAAATGACGGATAGCTATATAGGTAAGGAAAACTCTTATCTAAATGAAGTTAATTAGCGCCAGTGCTAACCAACAATAGAGCATAAATGTTTTGGAAAAGGCAGTGTATCGACATGATCGCTGCCTTTTTGGTGTGATATTTTAATCGTTATGAGTCCTTATTACTTAGTAACGAAACTTTATTCTACTCACACCATTGGTAACTCAAGAAACTCTGCAAGCTCTTGGGCCATCTTGCTATCAATCAAGTCGTTCCAGTAAGTCAGCTCGTTATACTCCATAGAAAAGCGATGCAGTTCGCCAAAATGACTTCTTACCTCAAAGTTAACCATAGCTTCCTCTGGAATGGTGATCGTGCCATTGCCGTACAGATTAAATAGCCAAGCTTGCGTCATAGAGTTTGGCTTAGCCAGTAGGGCAGTTTGACCACCAACAAAGAACAACGTGATGCGCTCGATACCAGATTCTTTTGCCTGTTCGTCGGCTTCCTTGGCGGCTGCTCTCGCCTTAACCAGTTCAAAATCTTCAAAGGTTTTCTCTAGCTTTTCCGGGCTCATTCTCTTCATGGTAGTTAGGATGCGGTCTAAGTCGATGCCTTTATTCATGATGTGTCCTTGCTGGTGGTGTTCTGCTAAATAAACATATGCTTTGGTACGCCGAAACGTTCCGATAGCGCTTTAATGTGTCCAACGGTTAGTTGGCGTTTACCGCTTAGGATTAGCGATACTAGCGACTTGCCACCAATCTCAGGTAAATCACTTAGAGTTAGACGGTATTGGTCGATGAGAACGCGAAGAGTGGCGATACCAGTATCTAGGCTATCAATGTGCGCGTTAAACTCTTGGAAGTGTTCTGATTCTTCCTCGTAGCGTTCAAGTACAGGGAATAGCAAGTCAATCAAGACATGGTTTTCCTCGTAGTCTTCTACTAGCGTATCCATGAGTTCCATAAGCTCTAGATATTGCTCATGGTCACGGATGCCTTGTAACCAAGGCATCGCTGTGTGAATTTCATTTGATAGGGTTTTTAGAGCTTGAATGTTCATGCTTACCCCCTTTTTGTTGGTCTGCTATCTTGTCGTATTCTGCGTGGGTAACGATGTATTTAACGAAGCATTTCCCACCTGTAAATTCGATAAAGGCGATTAACCTTAATGAACCGCCGCCAATGTCGATGACATACCACTTGTCTACGTATTTAAAGTTATCCAATGACGGAAAAAGTTGTTTGAGTTGTTCTGGTCTTTTTGCTTTTGTTGCTTTTAGCGTTTTGAAAGTTGAGTCTAGTGCCTCGGCACATTGCGGATATAGTCGCTTTGCCGTTTCAAAAGGCTCTCGTTTAATTATGTGCATTTCCTAACTCTTGTTTACATCATGTAAACACTATAGGACACTCACACCAAGTTTACAATATGTAAACAAAAAGACCTGATTAATTGAGCCTTTATGGAGTGAGCAGTCCGAAATGCTTGTTATATGCTTGTGTGTGCGCCTATAATTTATGCGCACACACAATACGCACAGGTTACTATTATGAGAAATGCATATAGTACGCAAGCACCAAAGAAAGCTACAAACTTAAGCTTAAACAGTGAGTTACTTGCGGAGGCTAAACGGTTAAATATAAACCTTTCGGCAACAATGGAAAAGGCACTTGAAAAAGAAGTACGTCAACGCCTTAAGGCTGAATGGTTAAAGCAAAATGCTGAGGGCATTAATGCTTGTAACGAGCTAACTGAAAATCATGGACTATTTTCTGATTCTTACCGAGTATTCTAATGTCACAATTCTCGCTATACAAAAACAACGATAAAAACACAGCAACCGCATACCCATACTTTGTTGACGTTCAAAGTGGATTGCTGGATACATTGAACACTCGGTTAGTTATTCCGTTGACGCCTACTGAGTTGTTAGAGAAAAAAGCACCTAGTCATCTATGTCCCGTAATCCATATTGATGAAGGTGACTTCGTAATTCTGACGCATCAAATGGCAAGTGTACCAACCAAAATTCTAAGAGAGCCTGTAAGCAATCTAAGCACTTTTAGAGACGAGATCATCTCTGCTATCGATTTTCTTATTACGGGCATATAACGCCGCGCTAAGTGGTGAGCCACGCAACCACGACACTTAACTTGGACGCAGTAAACACTAAACTTGATCCAAACTAAAAATGCCAAGCGTTGGGAATCACTCTTAAATGCTTTGTTAAAACGCAGTTTTACACATCATATTCCGACAGCATTTGACGACAATTACGAACTGTTAGTACGCGGATTTCATGACTTAAGCTGTGGATAATACGATAGTGACCAAAGATAATTTCACGATAATTCGTATGAGACATTTCAGGAACAAAGCGCCCCACTTCAGGCATACTGCCAAGTAGTTCACTTTTATCAAAACTTCGTTGACCCACTTTTCTGCTGCAGATGGGTTATCCAAAGAAATGAACTCCGCTGTATCGCCTAACTTTTGAAGCGCTAATGGAGACCAAATTACTTTCATTTTTTAATGCGCCCCAAAACTTGAGCACGCGCATCATCTTTGGAAACGCCAAGACCTGAAGCTAACTGAGCTTCCGCTGTACACATTTCTTCCAGCAATTCGATTTTCTTCTTGCATTGCTTCATACTCTGCAACATCAAGAACAACAGCAACACCTTTGCCACGTTGTGTAATTACCAATGGACGGCGAGTCTCATTGATTTGTTTGATGTAAGAAGCTACACCTGCGCGAAACTCAGACAACGGTTGAATGTCTTGATCGAAATGAATACGACTCATACTGAACTCCATCTGGTACAAAATAATGTACAAATAGTAGTTCAACTAACCGTTATGAGAAAGAAGTCGATTCTGCGTTATAACACCCTTAGATACCTCATCAACCTTCAAGGCAATAACATGAAGTAGTAGATAAATAAAACTTAACTAACTTTACCCATTCACTAACGTAATGAAATTCAGGCACAATCTTATAAGCATTATTGAGATTTCTCTACGAAGAAAAAGGTAACACGCTTCAAATTTAAACATGAAGAGGGTTTGTTATTTAAGGTTAAGCAATCAGTTCTTGTGCTTCCACAGAGGCTTCCGACTCTGCTTGCGAAGCTGCCTTACCTTTCAGTTCCATCATGAGTTGTTTAACCAAAATTCCGTAGATAAACATCATCGGTAGTCCCGCGACCACGCACAAGGATTTAATGGTATTGATACCACCACCCGTGAGGAATACGCTAAAGCTGATAAGTGCGATCGCCCCTGCCCACATCAATTTGACCTTGTTATCTGGGTCTCCGTTTAGGGACAGCTGATTCGTCGTCAGCATCGAGGTGGCCACGCTAGCGCTCGACATCGTAGTCAACATCAAGAAGAACTGAATCACCAAAAAGACCGCAAGAACCACATTGTTCGCTGGCAAGGTTTTGATCAACGAGACGACGGCAAACGTCAATCCACCATTGCTCATCCACTCTTGAACGGGATAACCACCTAATAACTGCGCCCAAACCGCATAGCCCCCAAAGATTGAGATAAAGAATGCGCATCCCAGAGCGCCCATAGAGATGGTATACAAGATGACTTCACGGATAGTGCGGCCTCTCGATATGCGCGTAATAAACAACCCCATCATGATTAGGTACGCGTAGTACCAGAACCAATAATATTGAGTCCATGCTTGAGGGAAACCACTCTTTTGCACCGGGTCTGTCCAAAGAGACATGCGGAAGAAACTATCGAGCATGACACCGAGTGAATCCGTCACGTTGTTCAGCACAAATTGTGCATTTGATGAAAACAGCACAAATAAGGCAAAGATAATCGCAGTGATGACCGTGTAATCGGATACATTACTGATGCCTTTGTTGAAGCCCACCAGCGTCACTGCGAATAAAACCAATACGAACAAGAAAATGATGCAGCCTTGAAGCAACAAATTATTATCTATCCCAAATAACTCTGCTGCTCCTGTACTAAGCAGAGTAACGGTTAACGCTAATGAACTAGCAAAGGCCGCGAGTGTTCCGAAGATGGCCAAAAGGTCGACGCATTTGCCCACGATTGGATTCTTACCCAATACGGGTTCACACAGTGTGGAGAGCTTCAATGTACGGCGTTTTTGTACATAGAAAGCGTAAGCAAAAGGAATCGCAGGGAAACAGTAGATCGCCCACCCTGTAATTCCCCAGTGGAACATTGAATAAGTGACTGACCACGCCGCTGCAGTGTAGCTGTTCGCTTCGGCAAATAGCGGTGGAGATTGCAGGTAGTACATCGGTTCTCCAATCCCCCAATAAATGAGCGATGCACCAACACCAGCCGTAAAGATCATACCGCCAAAAGAGAAGTTCGAATACTCAGGCTTTCCTTCCCCTAATCGAATGTCACCGTACTTGGAAAACGCTAACCACAGTAGAAAGCCAACAAGAGTAAGACTGCAGATTTGCACCAACCAGCCAAACCAATCAGTCACAAACGTCATTGCGTTGTTCGCCATAGCTTGAGACTGCTCAGGGAACATCGAAGAGACAAGTAAAATGAGCAGGACAGTGCCAATCGCAGGAATGGTGAGTCCGAGATTAAGATTCTTCAAGGCTGTCTCTCCATGCTGTGAGTTCTTCAATATGACTAGGCTCAATGCCACAACAGCCACCAATGATACTCGCCCCTAAACGATACCACTTTTTAGCGTATTCTAGATATTCTGTTGGAGAGAAGTTTCTAAGCCCTTGGTATGACTCATTCGCTTGGTGATTCGCTTTAATTGGTGCAAAGCTGTTTGCGTAGACACCAATAGTTAACGTTTTCCCTGTTCGTCTCAGCACTTGATTCACATCTTTGATCGCTTGTTCAATCACTTCAGGAATTGAGCAATTGAAAAAAATACCGGTCGCATTAGTATCAAGAAGCGCCTCAACGGCGTCAGTGACAAGCTCACCAGAGCGCAGATGCGAGACTTCGCTGACTTCATCTTCTAACGTGAACGAGATGTAAACTGGCTTGTCGCTTTTAGACAGAACTTTGCTGATCACTCGCGCTTCACCAAGGCTTGCAACGGTTTCCGCCAACCAAATGTCTACATGTGGCTCTTGCGCTTCAAATAGAGTCACATTGATGTCGTAAGCACGCTTTTCTTCAAATAAATCAGGTCTATAAGAACCAAAGGCAGGAGGTATCGCTCCGGCAACAAGCACTTCTTTTTGTGACACGGTCACGACATCACGAGCAATTTTCGCGGCTTTCTCTGCCAGCTCGCGTCCCTGCTCGGCATACAAATCTTCACCTAGATGAAACGGAACACAGGCATAGCTGTTGACGGTAATGATTTGTGCTCCTGCATCAATAAAACCCTGATGCGCTTGCGTAACATGTTGTGGGGATTCGATAAGTGCTTGGGCACTCCAGTGAGGTTGAGAAAACGGTGCGCCTATGCGTTTTAGCTCGCGCCCCATGCCCCCATCCAATATTGTAAGATTCATCATTTAGACTTCCATACTGCTAAAATCCATATGGCAATTCAATCACAATATGATGTAAGTGAAAGTTATATTTTCTCACTCTTAATATGAAGAAAATTCATATGAGTAGAAGAATTGCTGTGCAGATGTCTTAATGACAAAGACTACGTATGAGTTTCCGCCATCAGCACAACGCACCACTCTGTAATGAGTTGGGAAAGGAAATAAATAGACGCAGTCCTATTTAGTTCATAGGGCAAGAAAATAAGCCGTGAGTTTAACCGCCATAAAAGAGTCCATCACCAAGGATAAAACCAAGCGGTTACATCGCTCCTGTGTCAATACCGCAACAGCCTTCAGTCCTGGTCACAAAGGCGTTAAGATCAAGTCTTATTGTTGTTATGCTAAAAGATAACTCGAGATGCCATAAGACTTATACATTGGTACACCTTCGGCTATGAGATACTTTTATAATTTTATGTTATTAAATATCCTTATATGGCTATCTTCAAAATCTGGTCAAGAGATATCCATTAGGATTGATTATTTTTATGGATATTAAAGCCTTGAGAGCATCAAAGTATACGAGCCTAAAGCTCAGAAAAAAGGCCTCTAGGAGCACCTGAGGCCATTTGAAAATGTAAGGTTAAGAAACAACAGAGTAAAAATAAAAACGACTAACTAAAAAATCAGCTAAGTCCAATTTCAGTTACTTGACTCGTCTCCTTTCTGCTATGTCAGCATATTCCATATGCTTTTGAGCGAGCATACAAATAAGATGAACAGCCCTGTAGCTTATTTTCCTTTAAGGACTCCAGCGCCATCGGTTGCTCTACAGACGTATATATCCTCCTTAAGGCCAGTTGCAGATTCGTATTTATTTTTAACGGCGAGTTTTAGATTTTCGACTAAATGCATAGGAACCAGAGCAACAACACAACCACCAAAACCACCGCCAGTCATTCGCACACCACCTTGGTCACCAATCGTATCTTTCACAATTTCAACTAAAGTATCGATTTCTTTAACTGTGATTTCAAAGTCATCACGCATTGACGCATGTGACTCCGCCATGAGTTCGCCCATACGCTTTATGTCGTGCGCACGAAGTGCTTGCGCCGCTTTAACAGTGCGGTCATTTTCTGTGATCACGTGGCGAGCTCGCTTCGCAACCATGTCATCCAGCTCAGACACTTTTTCGTCAAACTGCTCAATGGTAACATCACGTAACGCTGCCACACCAAAGGTGCGTGCCGCTTCTTCACACTGCTTACGGCGCGTGTTGTATTCGCTGTCTACCAAGCCACGTTTTTTGTTCGAGTTGATTATCACAACCGCGATGTCCTCTGGCATCGGGACCGCCTCGGTTTCTAAACTACGACAATCCAATAATATGGCGTGGTTTTCACGACCTTCTGCCGAAATCATTTGGTCCATGATACCGCAGTTACAGCCAACGAATTCGTTCTCTGCTTGCTGACCATTTAGGGCTATTTCTGCTTGGCTGATTTCCAGATTAAACAGTACTTTAAACGTTTGCCCTATCACCACTTCCAATGCAGCCGATGAGCTTAAACCTGCTCCTTGCGGAACATTACCACTAACCGCAATATCCGCTCCAGTAAATTGGTAACCGCGAGAAAGAAGACTTTTGACTACCCCGCGAATATAGTTCGCCCACATTTGGTTAGATTGGAATACAATCTCTTGACTGATATCGAACTCATCAATTGCATTACCATAATCCACGGATACCACACGTACTAGAGTGTCTTCACGTTTCGCAGCAGCGACTATCGTTTGGTAATTGATTGCGCATGGCAGCACAAAACCATCGTTGTAGTCAGTATGCTCACCAATGAGGTTTACACGGCCAGGAGCTTGAATAATATGGCTCGGTGCATAGCCCAGCAATTCTTCAAAAGAGCTTTCAACATTTTGGATTAAATCAGACATAGGTGGCGTTCTCTTAAGATATAAATTTGGTGTTGGGGAAGTACTTTGAGCCTCATGTTTCATCGCAAGGTGGTACTCCCCATTTTGTTCGCTATCAATAGTTCTCGAGAGTTTATGACTCTTTATAATGCACATCACTTAAATCGCGTAAACGTTGTGCAGCCTGCTCCGCTGTTAGGTCTCGTTGATTTTCTGCGAGCATTTCATAACCCACCATGAACTTGCGAACCGTGGCACTACGAAGTAATGGTGGGTAGAACAGCGCATGTAATTGCCAATGGTTGATATCGGTGCCTTCTTCAAAGAATGGTGCATAGTGCCAACCCATCGAGTAAGGAAAAGAACATTGGAATAAATTGTCGTAGCGACTCGTCAGCTTTTTGATAGCAACTGCAAGGTCATCACGTTGTTCATCGGTTAGCTCACTCATGCGGCGTATGTGTACTTTCGGAAGAAGCATGGTTTCGAACGGCCATGCAGCCCAGTACGGTACAACGGCAATCCAATATTCAGTTTCAACCACTGTACGTGAACCGTCTTTAAGTTCAGCTTGCACGTAGTCCACCAGCAAGTTGCTGCCATGTTCTTGGTAATACGCTTTTAAGTTGCGCTCTTTGCGCTCAATTTCGTTTGGTAAGAAGCTGTTCGCCCAGATTTGACCGTGTGGGTGAGGCTGAGAACAACCCATGGTTTCGCCTTTATTTTCGAATGCTTGAACCCAAATGTAGTCTTTGCCTAACTCTTCGATTTGATCATTCCATGTATCAATCACGCCGCGAATTTTATCAACTGGCAATTCCGGTAAGGTTTTGCTGTGATCAGGCGAGAAACAGATGACGCGGCTCAAACCACGCACACCCTGAGATTTGAATAGCGGATTATCTGACTTAGGTGCATCTGGTGAGTCCACCACCAATGCTGCAAAATCATTTTGGAATACGTATGTACCTTGGTAATCTGGGTTAACATCCCCTGAAATACGCGCATTAGTTGGACAAAGGAAGCACTTCTCATCGTAGCTTGGTTGTTCGTTAATCTCTGGTTTCTCATCAGCCCCACTCCAAGGACGTTTAGCACGATGAGGAGAGACCAAAACCCACTGCCCGGTTAATGGATTGTAACGGCGATGTGGGTGATCTATTGGATTGAATTCAACATTTGACATATTACTTGCTCATCTTTTTTAGTCTGTCTTCGATTTGGCACACACCAAACTCATCAATTTGTTTAAAAGAAGTTTCGAGTACATTAATACCCGTCAGGATTACTCGATTGCCAATTCCACGTATCTGCCGTCATTTCAGCAATGCTGCGGGTAGCTTTCCAACCGAGCTCTCTTTGTGCTTTTTCCGTACTGGCCCAACATTCTGCAATGTCTCCAGGGCGACGAGGACAAAGCTCGTAAGGGATTGGATGACCACATGCCGTTGAGAACGCTTCGACCATTTCAAGTACGCTCGAACCTTTGCCCGTGCCTAAGTTGTACACGTGCAAGCCGGCCTTTTCGCCGACCGATTTCAGGGCTGCGATATGGCCGTCAGCCAAATCCATTACGTGGATGTAGTCACGAACACCAGTGCCATCCGGTGTGGAGTAGTCGCTACCGAATACCGACAATTTTTCTCGACGACCAACCGCGACTTGAGCGATGAACGGCATTAAATTGTTTGGGATCCCCTGTGGATCTTCGCCCATGGTGCCCGACGGGTGTGCACCAACGGGGTTGAAGTAACGTAACAAAGTCACACTCCAATCCTGTTCAGCTTGAAACAGGTCACTCAAACACTCTTCCACCATGTATTTACTGCGACCATAAGGGTTAGTGGTTGCACCTGTTGGTGACTCTTCCGTAATAGGCACAACCTTAGGATCACCATAAACCGTTGCAGATGAGCTAAATACAATGCTTTTTACACCCGCTTTGCGCATACTGTGCACCAACACCAATGAACCATTAACGTTATTATCGTAATACTCCAATGGTTTTATAACGGATTCGCCAACGGCTTTTAGACCTGCAAAATGAATCACAGCTTGAATATCATGTTTATTAAATACTGAGTCTAAAAAGTCTTCATCTCGAATGTCGCCTTGATAGAAAGCTGGTTGCTGCCCTGTTAGTGCCTCTATACGATTTAATACCTCTATTTTGGAATTACATAGGTTGTCTACGATGATTGGTTCCATACCAGCTTTGATCATCTGCACACATGTGTGACTACCGATATACCCCATTCCGCCTGTGACAAGAACTGCCATAAATACTTTTCCACCTTTCAACGTAAAAATCTCTAGATCAGGTATACCCGCATCATGCGCATATTCGGGCATACCGATCTATCTACTTGCTGTCCGTTTTTAATGATTAAATAATTAGTGTGGTTTGATTACGGCATGTACATATCATTCAGCTTGGTTACCTGTTTGCTTTTCCTACGTTTCAATAAATAGTTAAAGGTCACACCAAGCATTAAGATAACACCGCAAAAACCATACACTTGCATGACCGTTGGGTCGTTTGAAACAAAACCTACGTCCGAAAACATTACATATGCACCTAGCACCATATAGAGAATGACTGCGGACGCCTCAAAGCGGAAAGACCATGGCGTCACATCGATGCTTTCATTAACTGGCATCACATAATCCGTATCACGTGGCATAAAATGACCAATCGCAAACATCAGTAAAGTACAAACTACAAATAAAATCGCTAATTGATGTAAGAAGTGGATTGGGGTGTCAAAGATCAATTGCATCGCAGCATAGGAGCTCACAAAAATCGTTAGTGCAACTTTGGCTGCAATAGCTGGTACACGTTTTGAAATGTAACCAACGAACACAATGGTGAAGATAGGCACACTGAAAAAGCCAGCAACCATTTGTAAATATTGGAATAAACCTTCTGGTGCATATAGGATAAACGGTGCAATACAAACAGAGATAATGGCAATGATGACTCCGAATAGGCGCCCCTTACCGACTAACTCTTCATCGGACTTATCTTTACCAAATAATGGCTTATAAACGTTCAATGCAAATAGTGTCGTAGAACTGTTTAACACACCATTAAACGTACTTAATATGGCACCAAACATAACCGCAACAAAGAAGCCAACAAGAGGCTTGGGTAACACTTCATTCACTAAGCGCGTATACATTGTGTCGGGATTACCTGCATCAGAGCCAAACATGTGGAAGGCAATGATGCCGGGAATGATAAGGAATAATGGAGAGATAACCTTAATTGCACCTGCGAGAATGACACCCTTTTGACCTTCTTTCAGGTTCTTTGCGCCAAGCGCACGCTGAATGATGGATTGGTCGGTGCCCCAATAATACAAGTTCACCAATAATAGGCCCGTGAACAGAGTAGAAAATGGCAGTGGATCCGTTTCTTTACCTACGGATTGCAGCTTCTCTGGTGCGGCAGTGAGCAACACGTCCAAACCTTCTATAAAGTTACCGCCGCCTAATGCCATCAGGCCAAATACAGGGATCATTAGGCCACCAAGAATCAATCCTACACCATTGAAGGTATCAGCAATAACGACAGCTTTTAGACCACCATAAATAGCGTAAAAGAAACCTAACAAACCTATCGTGGCAGAGATCAGTGCGATGGAGCTAAATTCAGAAATACCCAATAAACCTTGTACATCGAAGATTTCGCCTAGTACCACTGCGCCAGCGTAAAGAGTAGTAGGAAGAATGTTGATGACGTATTGACACAAGAACAACAAAGTAACGAACTTCTTCACCGACATGTCATAACGGCTTTCTAAGAAATCTGGAATGGTGGTGATACCTTGCTTGAGGTAACGCGGTACAAGCAGCAGCGCAATGACAACCAGAGTAACGCCAGAGGCAACTTCCCACCCCATCACACTCATATTGTGGGTGTAGGCTTGAGCACTCATACCGACAAAACTGGTTGCACTCAAATTGGTAAGAATTAGCGAGCTGGCAATCAGTCCGCCCGTCAAACTTCGTCCTCCAAGGAAGAAACCATCTTGAGAGGTGTGTTTATCATTTTTAACTTTGCTGTAAGTGAACACCACAACAAAGCCCGTAAACAGCAAAAACGAAAGTAATACTGTAATAGACATTTTGTTTCCTTAACAAGTTAAGCAATTCAACTTGCTTGTTGGTTGTAGGGTGCCCCTCTAGCGAGTATAGGAGTGTTTTATCAGGAACAACGTAAGTTGAAACTGGTCGCTAGAGGAGGCAGGTAGAGGTTTAACGTTTTTTAAGATGAACAATAAGCGCTGATTCGGGATCGAGGATCGGGAGTGTCACCCCAATTTCTTTTAAGTTATCACCACTTAGAGTCAGAGTTTTGTCTAGCCATTTCGGACGTTGTTTCATCAATTGAAAACTGGTCTGTGGCATTTCCACAATCTTGATTTCGTAACTGGCCTTTTCATCCGCACAACTCACCCGAAGTGGAGATGGTAGCGCGTGATTTGGCATGGCCAACTGGCAGACCGTAATCAGCATTTCTTTCCCGTTTTCAACACCATAGATGTTCTGGCTATGATCTGCTGGGTCAATACGGAAAGCACGCCCAGAGTGAAGCAAGTCGCGATACTGTTTGTGCAATTGAATATAATGGGCGAAGGCTTGTTTTTCTTCAGCACTCTCTTTTACTGGATCGAGTTCAACGCCCATGTGACCACTTAACGCCGTCACTCCACGCATATTGATGGCATGGCGACGGTTAGTTGAATGACATTCCGCAGGGCCAATGTGTGCACCCATTACTTCAGGCGGAAAGAAATAACTCATACCGCGCTGAATAGCTTGACGTTCTAGCGCATCGTTACAATCAGAAGCCCAGAAGCGATGAGTGCGTTTAAGGATTTCAAAATCAATACGACCACCACCTGAAGAACAAGACTCAATCTCGACCTCAGGATGTGCCGCATAAAGTTCATCTAACAGACGATAAAGCGCTTTAGTTTGACCATGTACAGCTGGCTTACCTTGATGACCTGGCTGCACCAGTTCACGGTTCATATCCCACTTTAGGTAGCCAATGTTGTAGCGAGTTAGTAAGTCATTCAAACGATCAAACAGGTAGTTGAAGCAATCTTTGTTTTGCAAATCCAACACGTATTGCCAACGACCTGAAGGCTGATGGTAGCCTTGCAGACTCAACACCCAATCGGGGTGTTGGCGATATAGATTTGAGTCTTGGCTGACCATCTCGGGTTCAACCCAAAGACCAAATTCCATACCTTTGTTGTTTACGTGCTCAATCACTGGTTCAAGACCATTTGGGTACTTCGTTTCATCCAAATACCAGTCACCAAGCGCGGCACGTTCGCCATCACGACCAACGAACCAACCATCATCAATAATGAAGCGCTCGACCCCCATCTCAGCGGCTTCGGTTGCCATCTGCATGATGTACTCAGGGTTATGATCAAAATAGATACCTTCCCATGTGTTTAAGTGAACCGGGCGGGGTTTACTGCTTGGAAACTGGATAATATTGGTGCGAACAAACTCATGGAATCGTTGTGAAATACCGTTCAAACCCGAGTTGCTGTATGTTGCGTAAAGCCACGGGGACTGGTATGTCTCACCACTTTTTAAACGCTTTTCACCAGAGAGTAACAACTCGCCGGCTTGAACAAAGCGGCGACCATCACTACGAACATCAGCGCGCAGTTGATGATTACCACTCCAACCAAGATGAAAGCCCCATACGTGACCCAATTGCTCGCCAAAGCCATTCGTGCCAGCGAACAGACCAGGGAAATTTTCATGAGAGGTTCGGCCACGGCGGTTTTCTTGCATAAAGCCACCATGTTCAAAGCGCAAGCGTTGAGTTTGAAATTCATGACACCAACGTCCGTGAAATGTCATTAATTCGTTGGCATGATTAGGTAATGGTAAAGTGGAAGAAAGCTTATCTAAACAATACTCGCTTGACGCGATGTTCTTTATTGAGATGCGTTTTTGCACCACGTCGCTATTGAAATCAAGGTGCAGCTCAATGACCAACTCAAGCCCAGCGATGTCGTCTTGAAGTATAAATGTTGCACTACCATCATTTTGCTCAATAGATTTGGTTATGAACACGGGCGCCCAATTATCGCCATTTCGGTGTCCTTCAATACCAGGCGCATTAAAGTGACCACTACCAAGCTCTGGGCATAGTGATAACGGCACGTCGACATCAAGACGAGCCTGAGAAATAGGCCGCTCGGTCGAGAGGATTAAATCAGGGTCAATCTGAGCTATTTTCGCTCCCCAATGAAGGATTTCAGGAACACGATCCACTTTAATGATCATGCTGTGATTCTTAGACTTTAAGTGAACAAATTTTTGCATTCTGCTTCTCTGTTTTCGCAAACATTTAATCTATAAATAATGATGCGCACATTCAGCTTTATTACGACAAAAAAGCCTAACAAATGTGACTCAAATCATGTTAAAGAGGTATTTTTTGTGTGGTCGATCTTGTGTTTTCGAAAACATTTTTTCATGTTTTTACGACATTAATCACGAGGAAATTTGAATGAATATGGTAGAATGAATAGCAAATCTGGATAGGAGAATGCAGTGGCAGTCACGTTTAAAGATGTTGCGCGGTTAGCTGGGGTCTCAACTCAAACCGTATCTCGCGTAACCAATGGCGCAGATAACGTCGCGGAAGCAACGCGAAAACGCGTCAACGATGCGATAAAAAAGCTTGGCTATGTACCAAACAAAGGTGCACAAATGCTGAGCCGAGCTAAGTCTCGGATCATCGGTATTGTTTCCTTGGATATCTCTCTGCACGGTGTGGCTCTGATTGCCAACGGAATTCGTAACCAAGCGCATGAGATGGGCTACGGGACAGCGTTAACCGTGCTAGCAAACAACTCTATTGATGAATTTCGCGATGCGATTCGAGAGCTTATTGCACAACAAGTCGATGCTATTATTATCAACGCCCCCGTAAATCAAGACATCGCACAGTGTCTGATTGAGCAGTTCAGTCAACTAACATTGGTATTCATTGATGTTCCTGAAGGGACCCCTGTCAATCATGTTAGGTGTGATCATCATACAGGAGCAAACTTAGCGGTATTACATTTGATTGAACAAAAACGCGATTCCTTCGTGTGTATTTCTGGCCCATCTGAATCGACCGCCTCTAAAATTCGTTACGACGCGTGGCAAACACAACTCCAAAAACATGGAGCCAAAGAAGTTGCTTGTTATGAAGGTGATTGGCAAGCAGCCAGTGGCCACAAAGCGATTAAAGACCTTGTTCTAAAAGGTATAGACTTTGATGCGGTGCTAGTCGCCAATGATCAAATGGCACTCGGTGTTTTATGCGCTCTGTCTGAAGCAGGCATCAATGTGCCAAAGACGGTTTCTGTCATTGGGTTTGATGGTATTCAGGACAGTCAATATTTTTCACCGCCTTTAACCACGATCAAACAAGACTTCGACAAGTTGGGCCGTAAAGCCGTTAAATTAATGCTCAGCCAAATGGAAAAACCAGAGGGAACAATCTCTGAGGTGCTGCCCGTCAATTTAGTCGTCAGACAAAGTACAAGTGAAAAAGCAGATACTTCATATGATAAGCAAGAGGTGCTCGCTTGCCTTGAAAATATTCGTCACCTACTGCCATAATTAGTAGAACTATTTAGCCATCTTTTTTATGTTGCTATTAAGCCGATAGTATAAGAAATGTTAGAAAAGTCTCACTTTTTCTTATCTCAAAGAAGTAGCACTGAAAAAATGCTATATTGAAAGCCTCATATCATCATTCCTCCACAGAAGGAATAACACTATGCCACCCTACCTGGTTACTTACTTCAACGAGAAACATACCGTGATAGATAAAGAAACGATATTTATGAAAAACCTAACCAACGCTAAACGCTCGGCAGAGCATCATGCGCCAAAGGGGACTGACCAAATTGAAATCAAAGATTTAATGGATCAAGTCCTAACTCGATTAACGTTAGATGAAAGCTGGCTTGATAACATTGAAAACTGATATTGCCTAACAATCAAAGTTCGTTTGAGATGTATCAATAAATACACAGGCTTGATTAGTTTTTCGTATTAGCCTTTGACACAGTTTAATTTGTTTGTCTGTCAAAGCCTGTTTACGGTTAAGTTGATCGAGTAAACCTGAAAGCATATCTCTGTCCAAGTTACTCAGTTTTTCAGAATGTATGAGGAGTGTCGTATTTATAAGTTCAGAAAGGTTTCTTGAACTCACAATCACCATTCCTTATCCCACTTCTTTTGTTCCTTAGCCCTTTTTCCTTTCGGATTAAGAACAGGTTTTTTCTGCTTTTGTATCGGTTTGGATAGCTTACTCATATATAATCCTATTTTGATGGTTAACTAAATTTCGCACCTTATCCATGCTGACTATGAAAGAGACGATGATACTACATAGGTCAGCATAAAATAGACAAAAGTGAGTAACGGCACTAGTTAAATTAGCACATTATTAATTATTGTAAGTATCGCAAGACTTTGTTATTTAAATTGATGGATCTCAATCAAGAAGCTACGCTGTGATCGACTACACTCATTAACCTCCGGTTATTAAATAACTAACTGGAAGCAAGACAAACGTGGTAGACCCCGCCGATTAAGTAACCTGCACTGATGAGGCAACAACCCTTCTTTATAAATTAGTAACAAAGCCAACTCTATGTTCAACACAATGTAACACTGAAGACACGATACCAAATGAGGTAAGATAGATCGTAATTATTATTAGAAAAAGTTTGGGTAAATTTGATATAGAGTAGAAGAAACTATTTCAAATGGTTAGTTTTTATTAATGTATCGTTCAGCATTTGAAAATAATTTATCGCATAACTTATTTTGAACCATATATTCTTTTGAACCTTCTTCCATAGATTCTAGCGTTTCTTTAGCTTCTTGGTATTCTTTTACCATCATAGAAAATCGTTCTTCGAAGTTGTTTTTCTGCGTTTTTTTGATCGATTTCTTTCTTACTGGTTTTCTCATATAACTACTTACCTTATAAATCCCAAAGTTTCTTTTCTTCTCGTTCTAACAATATATCTTCAATTTTTTTTCTAATTTTATGAATACTATTATAATTATCATTTGTACTAGAGCTTTTATTTTTCATCATTCTTGAGTTACTCTTAATCGATGGTTTTTTCAAAGGATATCCTCCTTCTTTGATATGAGTACGAAAATGCCTCCAAAACCTCACGTATGAATCTTTGATTTTCAAGTTCAAAAAATGAAAATAGAGGTCAAAGAAGCTGGTATTTAACCTAGTAAGAGCATGGATTTTTAGTACATCATTGTTTACCTATTTTCTGGTAGCAGACCAAGAAATACCAATATTATTTTAGATTAGTTTTTAGAGTCATCGGGCTGATTATTAAAATTAAACAAAAAAGACCTCGACTAACGAAGAGATCTTTTAAATAACTCTTATACTAAAGTAACGTTGTCAGCTTGTGGGCCTTTGTTACCTTGTTCAACATTAAAAGAAACCTTTTGGCCTTCAGATAATGTTTTGAAACCTTCGTCAGAAATTGATCTGAAATGAACAAAAAGGTCAGCACCACCGTTATCTGGAGTGATGAATCCAAAACCTTTAGTTTCATTAAACCATTTTACTGATCCAGTTGTTTTATTTGACATAATATATCTCGATACATTGAATTAATAAAAAAGAAAGCTACTAAATAAGGAATGAAGAAAAAGGTATCGCAGGATAGATATGACGAACTTAATCGAATAAAAACTGAGAAGATCTTGAACTAAATGTATTATCAATAGCTCACTGTTTGAGCTTCGGATACTATACACTATGTGTACATAATAGATATGCATTTCTTGATATAAATTTTATTATGTATTAAATCAATCACTTAACGGAAAAATCATAGTGAAAAATGGTACGTCAGATTAAAATCTATGGTATCATTAGAGTAATTATTGCAAACAGATATTCGATACAACAATAAAGCCTGTTTTTAACTTTGAAAGAGGCATAAACAAGTCAACACGAACCTTATTGACTTAAAGGCAAAGAATGAATTGCAGAAGTCAATAGAGCTAGTAATTGGTGTACCATCATGCGCTACTTAGCGATAGTCTATCCAACATATGAGCACAAGAATCGAGTATTAAACTAGACTTTATTTGTCTGATTTTAAAGGAAATTATAGCAGTTCAACCGATGAGTGGACGACCATACATTCTTCGTTGGTTAAGTTTCTACTATTATCACACCTGTTAATAGGAATTTGGACAGTTTGTATGTGGATCAATAATGAAAACCTACCCCTGTGTATATTTGTTGAAAAGAAGAGCGCTGCGATTTGTTTAGCCGTAAATCACCTCTCAAGTAGACCCTAGATCTAACTTAGTAAAGTGTCTACTAAACGTGGAGCATTCGGGTTTATAACGCCGTGTTAAGTGGTGAGTAATGCAGACCACTAACCTAAAATACTGTGCCGTACACACTACAGCCAAAGCAAACGAAAAATGCTACACATTGCGAATCGCTCTTAAACAAGTTTGTTAGCATGTTGTTTCCGCAACAAACTCACTCACTTGAGAGCGTGTAATGAAGCGTACTTTAGTACCGTGAAAATCCTGAACAATTGTTGATGGAACTATCGTGAACTTTTGGATTCTCGCACCGAGTATTCAAAAAACCATTTCAATCATTCACGAAAACTCTTCTCCCCCAGTTCTTCATTAAATTGCTTAAAGCTCTCCGAACCATGAGCATAAAGAGAACTTTCATACTCAGACTATTCCATATTCCAAATAACAACATCTCAGCAGAAAAAAACAAGCTGTTCAGCTAATGTTGAGAGTTTCTTCCATTCGATCAAAGTTGAAGCGATCCAATACGAACCGCTCAGATATGAGACAAGGTAAACGGCCTTTGAGTACATTACGGTTGATTATAATCTGACGAAAAGACAGAGTGCTTAAACCCAGTTGACACTGAACAGCAAAATATCGCTTGATGAAGTGCCCAGTCTGACTGTGGCAGTTCAGGGGTAAAGTAGGCCATCAATATTAACGCGATACTTATAAGATAAGAAAAAATTATATTCTTCCAATTGTGAGGTACCACTTTGGGTAACAGGACTAAAGTTGTAAACCGAGATAACATGATTTCCTTTATTTGCTTCCAGGTAGACACCGACCGCAAGCCCTACTTCATCCATGCTTACTTGTTTTTTCTTACTGTAATCGGGATGTGTCACATCTGTGATCTGATAATCCCCCTTGAGCTTTAAATACCCAAGTCCCAATCCTGTTCCTAACTTTACATTCCATTCATTACGGTTGTGCCGGTTAAAGTGGTAAAAGAGGACCGGTACACCCGATAGGGCGTAGCCCGATATGGATGTTCCCAAATCAATGCCAGTATCATTCCCGCCGACTTCTTGCTTATCAACTTTGAATATACTCCAATCAAATTGTAATTGAACACCAACGTTAGAATCTTTGCTAAAATAGTACTCGTCCGACAGGAGTGATACCGTCGGATAATACTTTATGTCGCTGGTCATGCGGGCAATTGTTTTTTCGTTATCCTTGGACTCTTGAATATCGATACTATTCATTGTGGCTTGTATGCCTATAGCGACTTCAGCGGCCAAGAGTTCGGATGAAAATAAGGAAGCGACAAAGGCAATAATTGACAGAACTGTTTTCAACAAAAAAACCATAATCAGGAATAATAGAAGGAAAGTAACAGCTAGCACTGTAGTGATCAACTAAACTGTAATAGTTCAGACATGATCTGACAGTTACCCACTTTTCGATTCAGTACCTGTCAAATTACGTCTGGGCTAAATTCTTTTTAGCCCAGATTGATTTCCCATCCTCTAATGTTTCTATTGGCATTCTGCCACAGCACATTTTTCCTTGATAAGTACGATGATTGTTGTAGTCCATCCATTCGTCCAGATCTTTTTGTAACTCCTCCATCGAACCATACAGTTTTTTCTAAACGTTATTTGGACAATACTTTGTTAGATTAATTGCTTTAACAAGAGTGCAATATATAAGAATAAGTAACTTGAAATCTGATTTGTGCAGACTATCCCAAGATTCTAATACTCACTATTTTTCATCTATTTTTTGACTACTGTAGACTTTCTTCAAACCACCTACTTCCTATACTCACAGATATTGTGGGACATTAAAGGATCAATATATGAACCGAGTTTACTCACTTGCATTAATAGCGAGCTTAACCATGAGTCCAATTTCTCTTGCTGCTGAACAAGCGGATGTGATTATCACTAACGCCAAGATTTACGGTTACGACGATGCAGATGCTATCGCGATTTACGATGGTAATATTTTGTATGTTGGTAATACACCCGAAGTCAATGCCTATCGGACCTCGACAACTAACATTATCAATGTTGAACAAGCTTTTGTGATGCCGGGTTTTATCGATAACCACAACCATGTGTTTGAAGCGGCTTCGGAGGCAGGGGGCAATTGTGAGCTGAATATGGATGCTTCACTGGAAGAGCAGACCCCCTATCTAAAAGCGTGTCGTAAGCAAGCTAAGTCGAACGAATGGCTAATGGGTTATGGCTTTTCTCTTGATGCAATCCTAAGTGAAGACAACCGTTATACACCTTTAGAAGTGATTGACCGTATTTTCCCGGATCAACCAGTGGTGATTATGGAGCAGACTTCCCATTCCATGTGGGTGAATTCAGCAGCCCTTAAGCAAGCAGGCATCTCCAAATACTCCCAAGAACCGCAAGGCGGCAAGATTCTTAAAGACGATGAAACTGGAGAACTCAATGGCATTTTGCTTGATAATGCGGGCGATATTGTTATGGAGATAGCATGGAACAGCTTAGAGAGCCAATTTGATCAAAGTTACGAAGGCTTAATGGCAGGCCTTGAAGAAGCGGCCGCTCATGGTATAACCACAATTGGTGACGGTCGATTATATTGGAAACGTGGCTGGTATGAAGTGTGGAAACAAGCTGAAGAAAAAGGAAACTTAACGGCTCGTGTATCGCTTCGCCCGTGGATTTACCCGGCCGACTCCATGGAACCCCAGCTTACATTTTTAAAGAAAATTCAATCCAGCGACAAATCTCGTTTGCTACTGGTGGATCAGGTGAAAATGTATAGCGATGGTATTTTCATTAACGGAACTGCAAAAACACTGGCTCCGTATCTAGACACCTATATTCCTGACGAGCCATACGGCATCAACTATATTCCACCGCAGCAAATGAAAATCTGGCTTGATGAGTTAAATCAAATTGGTTATAGCGCTCATATTCATGCTATAGGTGATGGAGGTATTCGTGAGTCACTGAATGCTATCGAATATGTTCGCAGTCAAGGCGCAGATAAACCTTATACACTAACTCATGTGGAGCTGGTGAACTCAAAAGATGTCCCGCGTTTTGCCAAGCTGAATGTAACGGCAGATTTTCAGGTTGGCTCTGATTATGTGGCTTACCATGATCACAAATGGGCAGAAGTTTTTCTTGGTGCTAAACGCACCAGAGCCATGATGAACCTGAAAGCCATCTTTGATACAGGGGCTAACGTCTCCTTGAGTAGTGACTGGAATGTGCATGATATCAATCCGTTAGTTGGTATCGCCAATAGCCTTAAAATGGGTAAAACGGGATTGCCGGATATTCATTCAGCGATTGATGCGTACACAACCAACGCCGCAGAAAGTTTGGGAATCAGTGATATTACAGGTTCGATAGAAGTCGGAAAATCAGCAGACTTTGCCATTTTGGAACATGATATTACCCGCTTGCGGGTAGGTGAGATTGCCGACACTAAGATCTTAATGACAATGTTACAGGGTGATATAGTTTTCGACTCAGAAGAGTAACTAAAAAGGTGCAGGATGTTTCCGGCACCTTATTTTTTCCACGGAGGTAAGAGTGCTACGTAAACGTTTCTATATTGAAGTGAGCCTGAAACAACTAATACTGCTGGTGATCCTTGTCCCGGTACTGTTTAGCTGCACCTTCGATAGCATGCGCGATATGGAACATGGTAATCAGTCGGCGATTTTAGCCGTTATTGGGCTCATGATGGCTGCTGGTATTATTGGCGTGTTTGAAGCGACATACCAGAAAACTCAGCTTGCTAATCAGATTCAGCGAATTCTGGTTCACTTCACTAAGCTACTTCTCTTTACTGGTATTTCTGAGCTTATGATCTTGGCGATAGCGGCTATTGGCACCACATCAACGGTATGGGACGATCCATTGCTATGGGCGCTATTACCTATTTACGCCTCCCTGTATATCTATGATTGGTGGGATGCGCTTATCGCAGCGTCTGACTAATTCGCTACTTGTATTGGTGTTTCTGGGGCAGAAGATGGTAGTGTTTAAAGGCTTTAATTACCATACTCCCACCCTCAGAAAGGGTTAGTCCGTTGCGCCAACACAGCTCAACTTTTCGGTCAATGCCAGAGAGTTCGAAGTCGCAATTGAGAGCAACCAGTAGGTCGTTTTCGATTTGCGTGCTAACACACTCCTCTGGTAAAAACGCAAATCCCTTATTGTGTTTGAGCATAGCTATGAGGGGATCGATATCTGAGAACACACAGTAACACGGGCTAAAACCATCGTTGTCTTCGCTACTTACTTCACCCCATACTAACTCGCGGTATTCACTCAAGTCCTTACTGGTAACGTGAGATAACTGAGCCAGTGGATGGTCAGGACTACAGACTAGAATTTCTCTATAGTACCCTAGACGGCAATAATCGAAATGCTTGTGATGAATAGTTTCCGACTCATGGGTAATTATGACGTCTACATGACCATCGCCTAAGTCTTGCTCCAGTTGGGTTCTTTCATCGCGATAGACCTCAACACTCAAATGGGGTAAATCTAAAACAGAGGCTAGAGGTTGCGTAAACACAATGTCAGGGATGTAGTTTTCAATCCCTATGGTCAGTACAGTCGGCTCATTTTGCATAAGCATTTCAGCACCTTGGACAAACTTATCAAGGTGGCTCAGTGTATGAGTAAGATGGGGAAGTAAACGTTCCCCGTCTTTACTCAAAGTGGTTTTATTTCCTGTTCGGTCAAAGAAGTTAACCCCTAGATCGATTTCCAGATCAGAAATCCATTGACTAACCTGAGATTGCTTTTTACCCAGTTTACGTGCCGCGGCAGAAATCGATCCAGTTTCTACGGCTAATAACAGTGCTTTTAGATGAAGTGTGTTCATAGACCAATACTTAGAGTTGATGGTGCTTTGACTAATTCCTGTATGTATTCAATGCGTGACTCATTTCTTGAGATCTCAGCTCAGCCAAATTACACAATAAGTCCTTGTTCTTTCTCAATTAAGACATATGTAGAATTAATAATTCTACTCGAAGATAAAAAAATATTAATAGAAAATTCTCCGCGCCCACCTATCTTGAATTACTATGCTCAGCGCGTAGCACCCGAAAAACAAGCCCTATTCGAAGAAAGCATACCGTTCTAACCCAAAAAAGAATGTATTAAAGACATATATGAAAAAAGATAAAGTAAATCACCAATAACATTTTTAAACTAAGCAAACACTCTAAATTGTTTTGGGGCAGTAATGAGTTAACCAAATTGTGCCCCCTAATTACCTTGAATTGTACAGATAAACATTACCATAAAGTTCGCCTGAGCTAGAATCCAAAGAAACGTTACAAGACAGTGACGTAATCGAGCTTTAACGTTAATATTAGCCCTACTCCACCCCATCCTTAAAGCGCCGCTCCAATCATGGAGTGGGCATGACATTACAGACTAGCCGAAAGCAAGTTCCAGTCAGTGCAAAGCGCCTGAGAAAACTGACACCTAACTGGTCATACGCGAACAACATTCTTAACTTTGGTTGCGGTAAGTTTCCAGACCTAACAGAAGAATACCTTACTAACTACCACAAGCAGAGCATGACGGTCACTCACTTTGACCCGAACTCAAAAACCAAAGGCGTAGTGAACAATATTGCCGAAATTGACAGCTCAAAGCGCCGTTTTTGCGTCATGTTGTGTGCGAACGTACTTAACATGTACAAAGATCTTGATGCAGCGATCGCAGACATGGCCAAGATTGATTTTGATTGCGCGGTCATCCAAATCTATGAGGGCAACCGTTCCGGTAAAGGCCGTAAAACGCGAGACGGCTACCAACGCAATGAGCCTGTATCGGCTTACCTACCTATCCTAACGAGCAACTTCCACAAGTTCGATGTGACCTTACACCGAAGCGATAAGTGCATCACTATCGTTAAAGGCCGTAAGTATTACGAGCTGGACGATTTGGAGGACTAATCATGCAACTGGATGAGACGTTCTTTGAAATCCCATGCGATGTAGTGACATTCGATGGCAAGGTGGAACACACAGAGTTAACCGACATTGACCGTGCGGTGGCTGCCTTTTTCCAGAACGTGCTTGATTCTTTACTTGTGACTGACACTAAACGGCGAGAGAACAGTGAGTTTTCTCGCTTTGTTGGCCGTGATAAGTCGAGAAAGATTTATTATGGCAACTTTACCGATCCAGTGTCATTCCTATCTAAGTTAACAGCCAAATTAGGCGGCAAGGTGAAAGCAAACCGTAATGAGCTTTTGCCTGTTTGCTATATCACGCGCGATCCGGTGATTGGGTTTGTTGATGGCGCGGAGTACGTCGATATTGCTGACTATGGCGAACTGGCCAATGAACAAGGCCAGCCTTATGCCGTGATTAATAAGTCCTTTGTCGCGCTTACCTACCGCATTAATGCCCTAACTTGGAACCAGTCTACCCTTAGCCGCCTAGCGCTAGGTTTAATGGTTTGGCTACGTCATACCAAGGGCAAGCGTAAGCATGTATTCAGAGCGAAAACCATGCTCGCGGGTACTGAAATGGAAATCAGCATCGAGATACGTGGCCGTAAAGATGCGATGACCGAACCCGCCGAAGTAGACCATGAAAATACTCGCCTGTTTGCTTCCTCAATCTCTTTTGAAGTGATTGCAGAGGTTTATGAGGCCGAGTCGATCACTGTCCGTCGGGGCGCGATTGGTATGGGAGGCCGAGTCATTGAGTAATAAAGAATACTTTCTCGCCCAAAAAGTTGTCACCAACGAAAATGACATCCCTATCGAGCACATTCATTCGTTTACCTACATTGAGTGTGCTTCGATGGACGGCAACAAGCTAGTTATGGAAATCATGGATCAGGCTGCCGTTTATCGGGATGACTACGGGATTAAGCGCGGTTCAGAGATCGAGGTCACGATGGCCGATGTGAACGAGCGAGGCGATCAGGTTTGGATTGAAAAATTCATTGTGGCCAAGTCCACCAGCGCTGACGGTATGCTTACCGTTCAAGCATTCCAAAAGGATGCGCACCTACTTAAAGAGCCAGTCACAACGCCTCGATTCTTTGTTGAAATGCAGCCTAAAGACATTCTGGCCGAGCTGTTACCCGAGCTAAAAATCGAATGTGACAGCTTTGAGCGTGGCGCTACGTACCATTTAAATGCTGGTGGTACTAAGTCTCGCTTAATTCGAACAATGGCCAGAGATTACGGCTCAGTGGCGTTTATCTGCCGTGGTGTTATGCACTTTAAGTCGCTCAAGAACATGGATATGAGCGAGCAATTCAAGCTGGAACAGTCGAATCCAGAGGAAGCAGAGCACAGCATTGCGAACTACTCCATTATCGGAGAGGAAGCCCTGTTTGAGCGCGTTCTTAACCGTAACTATGCCTCGTGGGATACCGTCGAGGGCTTCCAAGGTGGCCAACGTTCGGGCGCTATGGTCATGGTCAGCGTTCCACAAGCCAAGGCGCTGAATAATCAACACATGGCCATCATCCCTATTTTGGATGTGGAGCTCACCGGAAATACCGCCTTTGCGCCTCTTTCAGTGTGCTCAGTGTTATTCCATAAACGGCTACCCGCTACCGAGCTGGATGAGTCCATGCCAGAGAAACAAATCATGAACCGTGTCGCCCATTGCCAACGTGGGAACCGGTATCAGTGTCGTATCGAGTTGGGAGTACGCAACCTATGAGCGATTCGTCAGAGAACAGAACACGCACCAACGTCACTAACCGCTTGTTTGGTAGCTATCAGGCCGAGGTGGTCAATCCTGTCCATCCGAAAGGCTTGTACATGGTATCCGTTCGCTTGCTTGGTTATTGGGATGCAATCCCCGATAAGGATTTACCTTTTGCCGAGTTTCTACTGCCATTAGGTGCAAAACCGAGTGGTGGCCATGCAGTGCCAGTGGAAAAAGGGGATCTGGTTTGGGTGGATTTTCCTCGTAATGGTGATACCCGTTATCCCCGTATTACCGGATCGCTTTACTACGCGCCTAACTATGAGTCGTACCTACCAAGCGAGGTGAACGGAGAAGCCTATCAGCCTAAACGAGCCGAGGGTGAACCCGAGCCACCAGCCTATGACCGCAAAGATGCGCTCTTTGTGCGATTTGGTTTGCGCGAGCTCATCACGCATCAAGGCGGCTACTCAGTAACGCATACCCAAAGCGGCACGGCCATTGAAATCACACCAGATGGCCAATGTGTTATCCACGTCGAGGGCAATGCGTTTCGCAGCTCAACAGGGAACACATTGGAGCAAATCGGAGGCGCACTAACTATCAAAGTGAAAGGCGATGCGAACATCGAAGCGGGTGGTAATGCAACCGTAAAAGCCTCCGGTAAAGCCAACCTAGAGGGCAATGAAGTGACCATTAAAGCGAGTGGTAACGTCAATATCGATGCTGGTGGCCAGTTCGCTGTTAAGGCTGCCGCAGCTCCATTTACATTAGGGTAATGCACTATGCCAGCCGTAGGAATTGTAGGGAGTGTGGATAGTGGTCATGGTGGCTTTAGTCCAGGTGTTTTTGTTTCTGGCCAGCCACTACTGACCGTGAATGGAATCAATGTATTAGGTACGGGCGATATATCCGTCATGCACGTAAAACCAGATAACCCGCCGCACGTAGGCGTTATTACTGGTAGTTCAAAACTTACTGTTAATGGCGTTCCGGTCGCCGTGGTAGGCGATGCCCTTGGGTGTGGCGCTACGCTGGTAAACGGTAACGACTTGGTGACGATTGATTGAGGCAATTTGATGTTAGACACACAAGAGCAAATCGAACAGTTTCGCCAGTTTTTAGACGTAGGCGGCCTTAAGGAAGCGGAGAACCTTACCCGAGGCAAATCCCTTAAGGTGAAGTGTGAAAGTTTGTCAGGGAAGCTATCAGGCTGCGTGAGCGAGGATATTGAGGACTACCAAGGCGCATCGCAGTTAGTGGTAACGCTTAAGGGTTTGAATGACTCAGTGAGCGCAACGGTGGCCACGTTAACGCAATGGAATGAGCACCTAGTGTTGATCACCGATCCAACCGACCTCGAACAAGTGTCTATTGGTGTGAACATCAAACACAAGGTTGATGGTACAGAGGACAACGTACCCGCTCCGAGTATCTTGCCAATTACCAGCAAGGAAGAACTGAAAGCGCTTGAGGCAGTGATCAACGGTCTTTCCGGCCATGTGGATGCAGCCGTATCTCTTATGGCGCAAATCAATACTGCATTAACGCCACCAACAAGCGGCAGTGAGTCAGATAACGGTGCAACCTTACCGCCACCAGACTTGCCGCCGGAACTAGAAAACCAAGCGAATGCGCTAAACGAGATCATGTCTCCCCTTGCTGGTGGCGTGACCAGCTCAAGCACGGTGATTGACGCAATGATCATTGCGTCGAAAGAGGAACGCACCTTAGCGTTAGGCTACTTCACTAAGGCGATTTCATTTACCATTTGTAGCAACCAGACGAAAAAAACGAGCATCAAAGACGCGACAGCGGAGGTATTTAGACTGTAGAATGTTTTTGTTGATAATCTCTTTCCTATTCGCACTAGAAAAAAGACAAAATGAGTTATTCAGTTTATTTAAACGCATATGAACTATGCGGATTAATGTCGCTTATCATCGTACTAGCAATTAACCTATTTAGAACTCGAAACGAGCTTAAATCCACCAAGGCGCGACTATCCTTTGTGATACGCAAAAGCCTCAGTGTTGAGGGAGAGTACATGTACGATGGGTGCAGAATGAACGTGATATTTGATGCGGTGCGATACAGCGGAAATCAGTTTTACTTGATGCGTAAAGATCAGGTGATGGCCAGCTTCCACGTAGAACCCTATCGAGTTAATCCTGTTCTTGATTACTTCAAATCAAACAAGATAGAGCCCGTTCAAAACCGACCATAATCCAAGCAAAGCCAGCGTTCGCGCTGGTTTTTTTCTAAATTGCAGGCAAAAAAAAGCCGCGAGGTAAGTGTTCGCGGCGCAAGAAGCTATTACAAAGGTTAAAAATGAAGTTTCAACGTTAGTTGACACCAGTCGATTGGGATGCCGATCTGGTAAAGCAAATATATTTCCTATTCCGAACATAGTCAATACCTAAGTACATATTAGTTAAGCTAAGTTTGGGAATTTATAAAATGAAAAAAGTCTGTATTGTTGTTGGCCATAGTTTTAAAGATGGCGGCGCTTACAACGAAACATTCGGAATGAATGAGTATGGCTATAATCATCCCCTAGCCAGCTTATTGGCCGCCGAGCTACATAAGCGAGACATTCTTCCAGTGATCATGTATCGAGACACCTACTCACGGATGATCGGTGATGTGAACGAATCGGGCGCTGACTATGCCATCGAGTTACATTGTAACAGCGTGGCCAATAAGTCAGTTCAAGGTTCAGAGACATTGCATTGGCATAAGTCGGACAAGAGTCAAGCACTTGCTCAGCGCCTACAAAAAGCGGTGGCTGGACTTATCGGACAGCGTGATCGTGGCCTTAAGCCTATCTCGAACACTGGTACTGATACTCGCGGTTGGCGTTTCTTGATGAAAACCAAAATGCCAGCCGTGATTTTGGAGCCGTTCTTTTTGTCTAACGACGAGTCGTTACAAAAGGGATTGGGACTGCGCGAAAAGCTAGCCGTAGCACTGGCAGAAGCGTTCGCAGAACACATTAAAGAGAGCAACTAATGATGGGACTAGCAAAAGTGTTTACAAGTAGTCTATTTAATAGCGCCACCAGCGAGAAAGTAGGTGGCATTATCCACGAACTGACCGAGTTTGGTGATCGTGTGTTTACCAGTGACGAAGAACGCAAAGAGTTTGCCTACAAACTGGCAGAGCTTGAAGCGGCCAGCTCTAACACATTGGTACGTACTGGACGCGCCGCGATGATATGGAGCATCGCGCTGGTGGTCGTTTATCAACTCATTGTTCGTGACTTTTTGGCCGTTTTCTATGGTGTTGACCTTCCATGCTTAGAGACTGACACACAAGAGCTACTAAGCAACGTGTTCGGCTTTTTGGCAGGAACCCTATAACAACTGAAAATTTTTTAAATTTTTTTAGATGCCCTTTCCTATCCCCTTTTCTCTCAAAAAAGATGCACGATCAACGACATAGAAATCCCCTGTCGTTACCATTCCCACAAAAGCACACAAAAAGAAATAAATTCATTATATAACAATAATTTAAATGCAATTTTACCCCTATTTTTTTCGCAATAAATCTTAACTACTATCCGAAATTGAGCGAATTTTTACCGCTTTCCTGCGGCTTAACTATTCCGAACACACTCAATTAATAACTAAGGTTTATTTACATGGCAGATAAACGTTCTAACTTCAACAAACGCATTGAGGCGATTCATTTAGGCGCTCAAGCAATGCATAATCTGTGTGTCGAATCCCAATTCGATTCACAAACAGGCATATTTCTAACTGACGACGATTCTCGTGGCGCGGCTATTTTGTCAGCCATTGCGAATGAGCCTATGTTCGAGTCAGTGTCTCAAGAAACAGCGGTTAGCATCGTATCAGGCATGCAGTCTGCGGTGCGTGAATACGAAAATACTTACGGCCACCTACCTAGCGATGAGCTAATGGCATCAGCTCACGCAACTATGCGTAACATGATGATGCTAGAGGGTGCTAAGCGTGATGGCTCAACAGGCGCAATGATGCTTGAGTCGATCGGTCAATCTCTATCAACATCTGAGGGTGTTGAAATCCGTGCGAAGATGGTTGGCCTAGTGCTTCCAGTTCTTCTTGAGACAGCAACACTTGACGCTGTAACGATGATCCCTGCGGGCGCTAACGAAGTTGAGATCTTCAAAGTGTACCGCCGCACTGGTTCAAACTTCGGTGACTTCGCAGCGGGTACTGAGATCGACCAAGCAACGGTTGGCCAATACTCATCAATGCGTCAACGTTACAAGTTCGCAGACGAACAACAGCCTGACGGTACTAAGACAACTCACGTCTTTGACTCTAAGACTGACCTACAACACACCAAGTTTGAAATCCCATTCACGAAGACATCTGTTTCCCTATTTATTAACCATAAACGTGTGGCTCGCGACCTAGACAGCAACGGTAGTCAAATAATGACAGGTACTCACAATGGTATGGTTATTAACTGTCAGATAGACCATGCAAAAGGCAAAGTTACCGTCACTCCAACATCAGCCCTACCAGCAGGGACGGTTCTGCACATCGAGTTCGAAGTAGACATTGAAAGACGCCCTGACCTTATCCCAACGATCGACCATGATATGGACTCTCGTATACTGCGCCCACGTCAAAACGCAATCGCAGCAGACGCGACTATTCAAGCGATGTTCACAATGCAACGCGAGTTTGGCCAAGATCTGAAATCTCTACAGATGAGCCACATGCGCAACACATTGGCATCGGAAAAAGCGACTCGCCACCTAGTAGATATGGACTTTGCTTGTACGCGCGAAGAAACATTCAATATCTACGTAGCGGCTGGTGAAGATTGGCGTCTACATCGTGAACGTCTAAACGAA
This sequence comes from Vibrio sp. 970, assembly GCF_033339075.1. Lineage (NCBI taxonomy): Bacteria > Pseudomonadati > Pseudomonadota > Gammaproteobacteria > Vibrionales > Vibrionaceae > Vibrio > Vibrio sp. 970. The sequence continues at coordinate 70,872 of NZ_JAWOTW010000014.1, read as the reverse complement.
GTTCTTCTAAACGTTTCTACGAAGATCCTACAAGCGACTCGCACAACTGGCATGACAGGTATCTTTGCTGGTACTGGCGCGTCAACAATCCTTAAGTCACTAGGTGCTCCATATTTCGTAGCTCCGGCTAACTACCAACAGAAAAACGCTATCCACTACGCAGGTAAGTTGTTCGGCATGTGGAAAGTGTTCGAGTGTCCGGTAGTGATCGGTACGAACGACATGCTTTGTTACGGTCGCGGTTCTTCTCACTCAGAAGCGGGCTACGTAGCAGGTGATGCAATCGCAGCAACCATGTACACGCATCCAATCGGTAAAGGTCTAGTAGCGTCTAACACGCTATACGAACTGGCCTACGGCGAAATCCATCCATTCGACGGAGAAGACTACTTCTACCGCGTGAAACTTATCGATGAAGCTCCTGTAGCAGCAGCGGCATAAGGCAAGTAAGCGGCAGTCTTACGGGCTGCCGCTCTTGGGGGATTCGATGAAAGAAACGATCGTTTTAATCACCAACCACACACCAAAGGAAATCACGGTTCAGGGTCGCGTTATGCCGCCACTGGCCAAAGATTTCCCTCTCTCAGTTTTCAACGTGAACCGCTTCAAACACGAAGTGGAAGCGGCCTATCCAAACGGCCTCGTTTCGGTTCGCCTTGAGCCAACGGTTCTACCAGAAGTTCAAACGAAACCAGACACAGCCACCAGCGACAAAGGCACAGCGCTATCCGCGCTTGAGCTTAGCGCGAGCGTTGAAAAAGCACTGATTAACCACGGTGTGACAACGGTTGAGCAACTAACCGAAATGACGAAAGACAACGTGATTGCGGTGAAAGGTATTGCTCAAGCGGGTTTGCAAGAAATTGTAGACCAGCTTGCAGCACAGGATCTAACGCTGAAAGAGACAGAAGATGAGTAAGATTGAATTTTCAATGGATAACGTCTCACAAGTTGCGGTTTCGCCAATTAACGTTGACTCGACAACTAAGCAAGGCACTGGCTCTAACCAGCTAGTGTTTGGCGGTGTGATTGTGTCTCAAAAAGGTAAGCCGTTCGAAGTGATTCCGGTAACGGCGGCTAACTTCCTAGACAAGCTAGGTAAGCCTTACCACTCAAGCCTTGGCAAATTGGCTGACGGCATGCGCGTTCTTGATGAAGCCTTGCGCGGCGGTAATGGCCTTGTGGTTCGTGTCGTACCAAAAACGGCAACCTATCCAGCTATCAAGCTAACCAAACCAGCAGACGAAGTGACGATCACTAACGAAGCGATCAACTACTCGGCTGACCTGTCACTTGAAGATGGCGAATTTTTAGCGATCGCTATCAAAGACGGTGCGCAATCCGATAACCGCTCTATCACGCTTGCGAAAGCAGACGAAGCGACTTACGGCGCTGGCATGTTCACTCTTACCCTAGAGGAAGAACAGGCGGCTGGTGGCTCTGTAGTGCTAGAAGAATGGGTTGTATCCCTAGAGCCTACAGCAGTAGACCAAATGGGTAGCGCTGCGTTTATCGAGACTGTTCTTGAAGAACGTTCGCAGTACCTAACTTGTCGCATCGATGCAGAAGTAGCGAAACGCGAAGTTACTACAATTGCGAAAACCAAATTCACAGGCGCGACCAACGGCAATATTAGCGACATTACGGCTGACGATTACCAGAAAGCAGTGAAAGCACTACGCACTACCGTTTACAGCTATAACTACGTTTGTGGTTTGGGCTGCTACGAAACAGCGGTAATCACTGACCTAGCGCAAATCTGTAAAGACAAACGCATTTCTGGCTACTTCGATATTGATCCTCGCCTAACGCACGAAGCGGCATTGGAGTTCAAAAAAGGTCTGAACTTCAACAACCATCGCGCTTCATTCGTGCATATGCCTTACCTCGCTAAGTGTCGTTTCTACGGCAACATGGCGGTATGGGGCGGCTCGGGTATCGGCTTTGCAGCTAAAGCGCTTGGTGTTGCTAAAACCTCTCCAGTCGGCGGTTGGCACTACACACCAGCAGGTGTTGAGCGTGCTGTTATTCAGCGTACTAGCCTAAAACCAATCCAAGGTGCTGGCGAGCCTAACTACCAAGAAATGTACAAGGCACGTCTAAACAAACTAGGCACAGACGAAAACGGCAACCTATTCATTGATGACTCTCTAACGTCATCTGCGGCTGAAAACTACCTACGTTTTGAGCAAATCGTGTCTATTGCTGACGCTATCTCACGCGACTTCTACGCACTAGGTAATCGCCTAAAACACCAACCTGACGGTGCAACGCTTGAGGGGCTAACTGACGGTATGGCCAGCATCCTAGAGGGCTATGAAGCCGTTGGTGCGCTAGTGACACCTCGTAATCCAGATCAAGACGGCGAAAGCGCTTGGACACTGGAAATCAAGCAAGTCGAAATCGACTACTGGAAAGTCACTTGGTCGTTCTGTCCAACTGGCTCCGCACGTCGAATCCTTGGTGAACCTGTACTAATCCGTTAATGAACAAAGAGCAAGAATAGAATGAAATCAATGTTTTCTGAGGGTTCTGTTCTTGCTCGCCCATTTGTGATGCCACAAGTGGCCGAGCAGGAACAAACTGAAACTGCATTTTTTGAGTCTGTAACAGAAGACCAACTTCTTGAGTCAATCAACCGTGCATCAACCATCATTGCTCGCCAAGACGCAGCAGCGGCTTGTGTTCAGTGGGTTAATGGTGGTGACAGCTCAATCGACAACCTAGACGCAATGCTATTTGGCATGGCTGGTGGCGATGACGATACCGAGCTAACCGATGGCCAAGCAGCGCTCTACGAATCGCTACAGGAAGCGGCTAGTGAGTTTATTGCTCAAGTTGGCCAGCCTAAAGATGGCGACATGCGAGAGGCACTGGAAGATCCAGAAGCGGCAGATCGCATCTTTGAATCCCTAGAGCGTGGCCTAGACAACGTGGACTCAGACGAAGCGATCGCAGAGTTCGCCGTTCGTGAATCAATGATGCTCGAAGCGCTTAAGAAAGTGATCCGTGACGGCAAGGTAACTTACATCAAAACCAATCGCCGTAAGCGCCGTATGAGTGCAGCACAAAAAGCAGCACTTAAGAAAGCGCGCGCGAAAGCTCACAGCTCAGCGGCTAAAGCAGCTCGCAAAAAGTCTAACCGCATGCGCGATTCTCGCGGTATGGACAAGTAAGGGTAAGCAATGGCTGTAATTGTCGGCGTACCTAATGATGATGGCGTATCTATCCACAATAAATGCGCCATTACACAAGTCATAGGCGGTCAAGAGGTTACGGTCATTGGTTACATGACTGATGAGTGTCAGCTTGCCTTTAGAGCGATATGGGAAGCGCCGTTTGAGGGCGATTCCGTGGGTAACATCAATGCCCTAGATAAAACGTCCTCAGTCGCGCAAACCGTGTCGGATAAGACGAGTAAGACACTATGGAACAGTCAACAAGTTTGGCAAGGAAACGAACCGCCAGAAATCACAGCAACGCTGAAATTTGTCGCGTTCACCAATGCCAAATCAGAGGTTAATGATCCCATTAAATACCTGGCTCAGATGATAAGTCCCGAGCTGCAAAATACTGTTCCAGTCAGTTCCGATGGCCTTGGTGGCCGTGTTCCAAGTGATGCGAGATTCAAGATTGGCAAAGCGCTCAATCTACCTATGCGTATTAGCGAGGTGAGTTATGACATTAACGCACCTAAGACGCGAGACGGGAATTTCGCTTACAATACGGTAACTATTACTGCCGCTCCTAAGCAAATGATTAATCAGTCACAGATTCCGAATCACTTCCAATAGAATAGGTGTAATTATGGCCGGAGCATTTAACGCAAAAGGCGATATGAATTTCTTAAAACAGAAATTCACTAAGAACGTCCAAGCTGGCGAAAAGATGATGGGTACAGAGTTCGAGATGAAAATCGAAGAATACCCTAATCTTAGCGTTTTGGTGCGTTCTACTCAGTTTCCAGCAATGGGTCGTGCAGACGTAGAAGATTTTGGCCAAATGGGCTTGGGCTACATCCAAAATGGTGCGCTTGAGAACAAAGGCGAAATCGCGGTGACGTGCGTAGAAACGATCACAGGTACAGTGCTAGAAATGCTACGTGAGATCGTTCGTGAAAAGAAAATGGTCACTGTCGTTATCGAGTCTACGCCTGAATCAACTAAGGGTAAGGGTGCAACCTCGCATCGATTCCGCTTGGAGCACGTAAAAGTACGTTCAGACGTGATCGACCTATCGACAGAAGATTCAGCAGCACTTGTTAAGCCAGCTATCACACTGCAATACAACTGGGTAGATTTCTAATCGCCAACCAGTCCTATTCTATTCCCTACAAAAAGGCCGCCAGTTTGGCGGCTTTTTTGATGCTCTTAAGCTTTGGTTAGCCTATCTTTCAAGTCGGCTGGTGCAATGTAGGTATTCTCGTTGCCATCCTTTGATTTGAACAGCAATTTCAGCTCCACCAGCTTCTCAAGATACTTGCGCGCAGAGGTATGAGACACGTCAAAATCAGACTGGATTTCCTTAACAGAAAAGACACGTCCGGCTGTTTCTAATCCCTTGGCCAGAATCACAATGTGCGGCAGTTTCAACACGCTCTTAAGCTTGGACTCGTCTAGCAGCTCGCGCACCTCTCTCGTATCTTCAATCTTAGATTTGATGTACTCGTTAAAGCGCTCAATCGCATTGATGATGACCGTTAGCTGGTAGTCCACAAAGTGCGTTAAGTCATTGTCGTCCGTTTCGGTGTAAACGTAGCTTCTAATGTACTTGGTTGGCGCGCTCTTAAGTGGTGCAGAGATCGAGACGTACTTAAAGTTCTCATAACCACGCTTAAGGATGAACCAGTAGAAAAGCGCCCTAGCCGTTCTCCCGTTGCCGTCCATGAATGGGTGAATGTAGCCAATCATAAAGTGCAGAATACAAGCCTTAACGATTGGGTTAATAAAATTGGTGCTGGTGGTATGGTCGGTGTTGGCGAAGTCACATAGTTGCTCAATGAGCTTCAAAACGTGCTCATGTTCTGGCGCTTCATGAATAATATCGCCAGTGGCCACGTCCCTAACCATGACTGCATCCGTTCTGTATTGGCCAGCAACGTGCTCATTCTCTAACACTCCATCGGTGGCGATGCCATTAAACCCGCTAATCAATTCTGGTGTGAGCTCTACATCCTTAAGTTCATCGGCCATCATGATCAAACGCCAGTTATTGATAATCATCCGTTCGGAGTCATCTTGCGGCTCACGTTCTGTTTCAAGCATTTCCTTGGCCACCTTGCGCGTTGTGGCCGCTCCCTCCAATTGAGCGCTGCTAATGGCTTCTTCCATAATCACGCTTTTCACTAGGTGTGCCTTTTTATCTTGAGCAGATAGCGACAAATCTTCTAGTTTAAGCTGTTTATCGATGCGGAATAGCTTAGCGTCGAGACTGGCGGCACTAAGCTGGAACGGATTGCCCTTTTCATCAACAAGCGAAATGTCGTTAAGGCCACGTCTGATTTTTAGGGCATGCCAAGCGTAGCTCTTTTGGTCGCCTTTAAACTCTTTTGAACGGTACTGGAAGTCATTCCAGTGCAAGTAATTACCGCTACTATCAAACCCGTATTTAATTGGGTCTAGCTTGTCGATTAGCTCTACTACTTTAATAAAATCAGTAGGTTTTGCTGGTGGGAGGCTAACCCCCGCAATCTTTTTGCTCATGCCGTGAAACTTTTTCAAAATGTTTAATGAATCCAGTATTACACACAGGCAGCGGGAGTCAATCGCTTATCTATCTGGTAGTTACAAGGGGTGCAATGCTTTGCTGAATACTTTCAATAATACAGTTGTCCCCTTAACTTCCATCCCAATCGATCAATATTCTCTGCCAGTGATCAACAACTGTCGGTAGACAGTAAAGTTCAAAACCTTTCGAATAGTTGGCTTTTCAGGAAGTCACTCTCAAATTCACTTCGTAACACTTCTAAGTGCCCCATTATCATTTTCGAATGAAACTACCTATGTTTGGATAGGATAAATTTTCGATTAGTCTTACTAATGATAAATGATGTACTTAGAGCCAGCTAAGTTAGTTCTTTTTAATCATCCCTATCAAGAGGATGGATACAGTATCCCAGCGCCATAGTTTGAAACTCTTTGAGTAGTTACTTTTTCATTCTGGTTTGCCTTGTAAATGGCGTATAAAAGTAGGGTTTGGTATGATAATTGATTAATACCAAATTACGATGAGAACAAGAAAAATGGTTAGAAATGTTGGCGATAAAGCTTTTTTTGAAACGCTATGGGAATCAGCCGTGGCGTTGCGTGGTGCGTTGCAACCATCAGAATACAAACACCCTGTACTGGCACTTCTTTTCTTTAAGTACGTAAGTGACTCTTTTGGCGAGTTCCGCAGCGATGCTCAAGAATGGATTAAAGACGAAGACCACGAGTTCTTCGAAATGGATATCGACGATCCTGATCTGTATGAAGCAGCAAACATCTTCTGGGTTCCAGAAGTGGCTCGTTGGGAATATCTTGTAGCCAATGCAAAACAGCCAAACTTTGCGAAGATTTTGGATGATGCCTCTAAGGCAATCGAAGATAACAACCCTGATCTAAAAGGCATGCTTTACCGTGGGTTTGGTCTACTCAAAATCCCATCAAGCAAACTGGGTGAGCTAGTTGACCTGCTTGGCACTCTGAGCTTTAACAACAAAGAGCATCGCTCTGCTGATGTTCTAGGTATGGCGTATGAATTCTTCCTGGGTAAATTTGCTCTTGCAGAAGGTTCAGATGCAGGTGCCTTCTTCACATGTGAGTCCATCGTAAAAACTCTTGTTGAAATCATCGCTCCGACGCGAGGTATTCTATACGAGCCAGCGATTGGTTCTGGCGGCATGGTTGCATGGTCTGAAAAGTTCATGGAAAGCCATGGTGGTGAGCGCGGTGACATCAGCGTTTACGGCCAAGAATACACATACACCACATGGAAGATGGCAGCGATGAACCTGCTTATCCGTGGTATCGATTTCGATTTGGGGGCTGAGAATGCCGATACACTTCTGAACGATTTACATAAAGATGTTCGTGCAGATTACATCCTGGCGAACCCGCCGTTCAACCAAGAGAAATGGGGCGCAAGCAAAGTAGCAAATGATGTTCGTTGGAAGTGGGGAACGCCAACAGATAGCAACGCTAACTATGCTTGGATCCAACACATGCTTTACCACCTAAATGATACTGGTCGTGCAGGTGTGGTCATGGCGAATGGTGCCATGACATCTACAGCGAATACTGAAGGTGACATTCGTAAGGCCATCATTGAAGATGATCTGGTTGAGTGTATGGTTGCTCTACCGCCGAAGCTATTCATTAACACTCAGATTCCTTCATGTCTGTTTATCTTCAACAAGAACAAGAAGCGTAAAGGTGAAACTCTCTTCATCGATGCTCGTCATCTGGGCCGTCTAGAGTCTCGTGCACAAAGAGTTTTCGATCAAGAACATGTCGATGAGATCGCTCAAACCTACCACGCATGGGCTAAAACAGAATTTTCTGTAAAGTCTTATGTAGATATCCCTGGTTTCTGTAAATCAGCCACATTGAAAGATATAGAATCAGCGCACTTTAACCTATCTCCTGGTAGATATGTGGGAGCCGCTGAAGTAGAAGAAGATGAAGCGTCATACCAAGAGGATATGGCAACACTAACAGAGCAACTTTCAGCGCAGATAGCTACATCAATTACTCTTGATAAAAGAATTGCCAAATCTCTTGAGGAGGTTGGCTATGAAATCTGAATGCGGGAAAAAAGTAAAGCTAAGTGAATTAATAACGATCAAGCATGGCTATGCTTTCAAAGGCTCTTCCATGGTTGATTACCCTACATCAGAAATACTGGTTACTCCTGGCAACTTTGCAATTGGTGGAGGCTTTAAATCATCAAAATTGAAGTTTCATTCAGGAGATATACCTGAAGGTTATCAGCTCTCTCCTGGTCAGCTAGTAGTCACCATGACTGACTTGAGTAAAGATAGTGACACCCTTGGCTATTCTGCATTAATTCCTGACGACGGTTTTACCTATTTGCATAACCAGCGAATTGGATTAGTTGATATCAAAGATGAGAAACAAATAGACAAGCTGTTCCTTTATTTTCTGATGAGAACACCATCATATAGACATGAAGTATTAGCCTCATCTACAGGGACAAGCGTAAAGCATACCTCCCCAACAAAAATTATGGACTACGCTGTTAATCTTCCACCAATCAACATACAAAAAAAAATTGCTGGCTATCTTTATGATCTTGAATTAAAAATAAACAACAACAAAGCCATGAACCAGACCTTAGAAAAGCTCGCCCAGCGCATCTTTAAGTCTTGGTTTATCGATTTTGATCCAGTGAAGGCGAACAAGGAAGGTCTGCCTTTCGATGGTTTGTCGCCTGAAATCCAAGCTTTGTTCCCAAGCGAGTTTGAAGATTCTGAGCTGGGGATGATTCCGAAGGGGTGGGAAGTAACTCCGCTTTCAAAAGTAGTGAAACTGACTGGAGGTGGAACGCCTAAGCGTTCTGAACCTAGTTATTGGAACGGTGAAATACCTTGGTTTTCAATGAAAGATGCTCCAGAAAATGGAGAGGTTTTTGTTATTGATACTGAAGAGAAAATTACTGAACTTGGCTTGCAAAAATCTTCGACAAAGCTACTTCCTCGCGGAACTACAATTATCACCGCTCGTGGTACTGTTGGTAAGCTTGCCTTAGTTGCAACCGATATGTGTATGAATCAATCTTGCTATGGGGTAAGAGGAACTGAAGTAGGTGATTACTTTAATTACTTCAACCTCAAACAAGCGATTTCGACATTAAAGCAAAATGTTCATGGTGCTGTTTTTGATACGATTACGACTAACACCTTTGACACTTACTCTTTTGCATTCAGTGGAAGCGAAATAGCCAATGCATACAATGAGCTAATAGCCCCTCTACTTGAAAAGAGCGAAATAAATGCTCGACAGAACATTACGTTAACGAGACTACGTGACAGGCTATTGCCGAAGTTGGTCTCTGGTCAAATTTCTGTAGGTGAAGTAGCACAGGAGCTTGCAGAAGCGGTATAACTGGAAGTCCGAGCCCTGCATTGGGGTTCGGACTGGCTTAATCATATTCATAACAAAAACAATAAATAAGAATGGATATAAAATGAAAATAACGGAAGAAATGCTAGAAGACCATTGTATGGTCTGGTTTGGAAGCCTCGGCTACCAAACGTTAAACGGCAGTGAGTTAGAACCGAAAGGTAGTACACCAGAGCGAGAGTCGCTCTCTGACGTCGTTCTCAAACCTCGGCTCCGCCAAGCTCTGCTGAATATCAACTCACACTTGCCAGAAGAATGTATCGATACCGCCATTGGTATCTTGCTCAATACAGTTCCGTCTGTTGAACGTGCTAACCACACATTCCATCGTCAAATCATCGAAGGCATTCAAGTTGAGTATGAAGACGAACGTGGGCACCCTGTAGGGGATAAGGTCAGGCTGGTTGATTTCAATAATGAGCACAATAACTGGTTGGCCGTAAGGCAATTTTCAGTCAACGGTGTCACCAATGGTGAGATCGATAACCGCAGACCAGACATCGTCGTATTTCTAAACGGCTTACCTATTTCACTTCTTGAACTCAAAAATCCTGCCGATACCAAAGCCGATGTATGGCGAGCGTACAATCAAGTTCAGACGTACAAGCAAGCCATCAAAGATCTATTTGTCTTTAACGAGTCCCTAATCATCTCAGATGGGACTGAAGCTTACATTGGCTCACTAACGGCCAATAGAGACCGATTTACTCCTTGGAGAACGATTGACGGCTCTCGTGATGACACTGTCGATACATTGGCCCTTGAGGTGATGGTTCGTGGATTCTTCAATCAAGAGCTTCTTCTCGATTATCTTCAATACTATGTCTCATTCGAAGTCGATAATGAGAAGGTCATTAAGAAGATCGCTGGTTATCACCAATTTCATGGTGTTCGCGCTGCTGTTGAAAGTACGATTCGAGCGACTCGCCATGATGGCGACCAACGTTGCGGTGTTTACTGGCACACTCAAGGCTCTGGTAAGTCACTCTCGATGACATTTTACAGCGCCAAGCTGATGGCATCGCCATCGATGAACAACCCAACAATAGTTGTCGTGACTGACCGTAATGACCTTGATGAGCAGCTATTCGAAACATTTGCTGAAAATGCAGAGCTACTTGGTGATACTCCTGTTCAAGCCAAAGATCGAGATGAACTGAGAGAGCTATTAAATAATCGCCCATCTGGCGGCATCATCTTCACAACCATGCAGAAATTTGCTCCGCCCAAGGGAGAGACTCGCTGTAAGCCACTCACAGATCGCTATAACATCGTCGTTGCAGCAGATGAAGCACACCGCTCACAGTATGGTTTAAAAGCTCGTGTAGACAAGAAAACTAGTGAAATGAAATATGGCTACGCTCAGCACCTTAGGGACTCTTTACCCAATGCAGGTTTCATTGGCTTCACTGGTACGCCGATTGAAATGGAAGACAAGGATACTCGTGTCGTCTTTGGTGACGATGTCTCTGTCTATGACATCGAGCAGGCCCAAAAAGACGGTGCAACCAAACCGCTTTATTATGAGAGCCGTCTAATCAAGCTTGATATGAGCAAGAGTACAAATGAGGAAGACGTAGACTCCAAAGTTGATGAGTTGGTTGCTGAATATGATGAAGATGATCAAGCTAAGGCCAAAACTCGAAATGCGGCATTAGAGGCTCTAGTTTGTGCTGAAGACCGTGTAGATCGCCTGGTTCGCGACTTATTGAAGCATTTTGCCTCTCGCGAAGAGACGTCTCTTTCAAAAGCGATGATGGTCTGTATTAGTCGTGAGGCGTGTGTTCAGGTCTACGATAAGATTGCTGAACTCAAGCCTGATTGGGCAAACGACGACCCAGAGAAAGGCTGCATGAAAGTCATCATGACAGGCACATCTGATGACCCAGCCAAGTACCAAAAGCACATCCATAAAAAACCAATTCAGAAGAAGATCGCTAAGCGAGTTAAAGACCCTGAAGATGAACTGAAGCTGGTCATTGTTTGCGATATGTGGCTGACAGGTTTTGATGCGCCTTGTTTGAATACCATGTATATCGATAAGCCGCTTAAAGGCCATAATTTGATGCAGGCTATCGCTCGTGTTAACCGTGTATTCCGCGATAAAGAAGGTGGTTTGATTGTCGATTACTTAGGTATCGCGCCTGAGCTTCGCAATGCAATTGCGAACTACACAGCAAGCGGTAACGGCTCTCCGACAATTGACCTAGCTGAAGCTTTGGCTGTGACCATGACCAAGCTAGATATTTGCCGTGGGATCATGCACGGCTTCGACTACAGCGACTATCGAACTAATACTCTTGGCTTGCTTGCAGGTGCCATGAACCACATTCTTAACCTTGAAGATGGTAAGAGACGGTTCGATAAAGCGGCCCTGTCTCTATCTAAAGCATTCAGCCTATGTAGCAGCATGGATGAGGCCAAAGATATCAAAGAAGAGATCGCCTTCTTTGAAACACTACGCGCAGCCATTAAGAAATCGACCACCTCAAAACAGCGCATGTCTGATGAAAATGTTCAAACGGCATTGAGGCAAGTTGTGTCTGAAACTATCGTTTCTGGTGAGATTGTAGATGTCTTTCAGTCCGCAGGATTGAACAAGCCAAACATTAGCATTCTCGATGACGATTTCCTTGCAGAAGTCGAAAAAAGTGAGCACAAGAACCTAGCAGTAGAGATGCTCAAAAAGCTCATTCAAGATGAGATAAAGACGCGCACGGTTAAGAACGCTGTCGCTTACAAGACGTTCTCTGAGATGCTACGTAACTCCCTTGATAAATACCGTAACCGTTCGGTTGAGACCAGCGTAGTTATTGAAGAGCTGATTAAGCTGGCTAAGGAGTTACGGGAGTCAGCAGATCGCGGTGAAGAGCTGAATTTAACCAAAGAGGAGCTGGCCTTCTTTGATGCGCTAATCGCTAATGATTCTGCTCGTGAAGCAATGCAGCAGAAAGACATTCTGACTATTGCTAGAAAGCTTGCTGAGGAAATTCGTAAGAGTGCACAACCAGACTGGGCCAAGCGAAAAAACCTTCGAGCCAAGATGCGCCTCAAGATTAAGCAGATACTTAAACGTACTGGCTACCCGCCTGATGAACAGGCGGAAGCTGTCGAGCTTGTTTTAGAACAAGCAGAGCTGGTAAACCCATAAGCAATTATTAATGAGTGCCACCTTGGTCCTACAAAGGTGGTGCAATAATTTATCTCATGTGTGATCAGCCAGATTATCTAAAAAGGCAAATGATAATTGTCCAGAGACGTCTCACGACGCCTAGCTTGGGGACAAAAGCGACTTAGTGCTACTACTCTAAAGCGTTTCTGCACCAGTGCATGCCATGGTCTCCGACTACAACCGTACCATCCTTTACAGTTTGACTTATTAAACCTAATGCGATTATGATGACTCAATAGGCTTGTAGGTTGGTTTTGAAAGTAAAAACATGAGAATAATCATTGTGTTGGCATTGGCGTTATTTACGGCGATGCACACCCAAGCTAAAGATAATAATACCCCCTTATCGTGTCAAACTGACAATGGAACAATGTTTGTAATTGATGATTGGTTAGTTACTGAAATGGGAGGCAAACCAGTCAAATTTAAGGTGGTTGATAAAGATAGCTATTCTGTAACAGGCGTATTTAAGCCAGTAGCTAACGTAGAGATTCATGTTAGGCTATGGAACCAGACTCATTTAGATAAGACGGTTGCTTATTCGGCAGAATTTGAAAATGGTCTTTTAATGAGAGCAAATCAGGTCGATTGTAAGAAGTAATAGCAATTCATTAAACTGTATCCTTACCGCAAGCTTAAACCTGTAGCTGCTTCACAACAAAACAGATAGTCGTATGAATAAAGTGAAAAAAATTAAGAATAAAGTGTTACTTCTAGTTGCGACAATAGTTTCCATACCATGTTCTTATGCCAATGAATTCCTTACTGAAGATTTTTACCTAACATGTACAGATACCACATTCTCAAAAAAGGAAATGATATCTAAGGTTGGAAGTAAAATTAATATCTCTGGATACGGAAAAACGGAGACTAATACTATAAAGAGCTATATGCCCCTTGGAAAAGACGGTGTATTGTTTTTCTTAGAAGAAGAAGATGGGTATAACAGTAGCCAGAAGAGATTAAGATCGGTAACAATAGAACCTCTATCGGGTGAAATACGCATAGGCTACAATATTGCGACAATATTCAAAGATAGTGGTAACTTGCTCGAGACATACCACAAAGACTATATGGATTGTCGCTAAGCTAAGTATATATATCGGTGCTTTCGTTCAAGAGCAAATCAGCACGCTCAACTAGGGTTAATCTGCTCTAATTCACCCTTGGCTAATTCTTGGGTATCCTGCTCTCTCATACCTATTTCTAATGCTAAATATTGATATACAATCCATATGACTATGGAGGGTTTCGAATATGAGTCGAATCGATACGTTATTAACCGAAGCAGATAAAGAACTCTGCGAGGTCTCTGACAAAACGAAAGCGATTTGCAATGATAGATGTAGTTGCTGTCCTTTAGGTATATTACCTGAAATTGAAACTGACAGCGGGGTTGACGAAACCAGTTCTTCATAGTTTACTTTCGTCCAATTTTGACTTGTTATTAAGTCTGGCAACTACAGCCAATATTCCAATTGAGATACTTATGTCCATATTGATGCAAATGCGGCATCAGAAGATTTTGGTTTAGGCTCAGCTTCATCGATAGAAAAGCGAATAGGGATATTGAAAGCTGAACCGAAACCGATAGCGTCCCCTCTAGGTAAGCCAGAAATTTCACTAAGAGTATGTTCGTTACCATTTTCTATCGCATGTCTTAGTGCATTGATGTCCCGCTCATTAGTTAAACGCAAAGAAATCCAATTTGAACACATGGCAAGAACTGTAGAAGATAGCTCTGAAGGCCTCTGCGTACTCACCAGTAAAGAGCAGTTAAATTTACGCCCTTCTTTTGCAAGTCTTTCGTATGCTTTAAGTTGAGTACCTTCCTCCGAAAAAGGGTCTCTAAGGTAATGATGTGCTTCCTCTAAAAGAAGCATTGTTGGATAATTTTGATCTTGGCCTCTTTTAAACAACACATCTGAGTACATTTCTAAAAGTGAACCTAAAATCATTGGGGCATGATCGTCTGCAATATTTTTCAAATTAATGATATGAACGTCCCAATCTTGCAGTTCCCCCAATTTTTTACCAAAAATATAGTCAACTTCTTTCTCAATTTCTTCGTCCCACATGATCGCAGGGTTATTGATAGCTTGGCCACCAGATAGATTAACTACATTGTTAAAGCGAGGGTCGTCTACAAGTTGTTGGATAATCTTAACTAATGGCAAGACGTTGCCATAACTAAAAGCATCCCTTTTACTTGTACCGTTGGGCGTGAATGCTTGGCAGCCAAACTCCGCAACAAGGTTAGCTAGAGCATTAAAAGGAGGCCATGTTGGAAAATACCCAAGTGAGTTGCTTCTTAGTTTTCTCAACCATTGACTTAATTGTTCTTGTCCATCTTGCCGACAATCATCAACCAATTCGAACCAATTTGTAGTTGTAGAAGGCCGTATGGTCTCTCCTGTAAATATAGTGCCATTGTTGCCTGCACAGACCATATGAAGTGATTTCAAGGCATTTCGTAATGCAGGTAATTGTGTTTTATCGCTCGGTCTTAGTAGCTTGATCAAGCCTGCATAACCAAATGCCTGATAAGGAATTTGGTGATAGTCAGGGTGCTTACCATCAAAAACCTCGGGGGGCGGAGGTGGTACGGCTATAGGCGGGAATACTTTAGCGGCGGGACGGCTGCCTAAGATCGTCTCTTTCACTCGTGTGTGTCCAATAAAAGCATCGGCATATTCGCCATTGATATCGAATATAACGAGTCTAGAGCTTTTAAACTTCGCACGAATTCTTTGTGACAATAACGCATTGAAGTTTGATTTTCCATAGCCCGTACTGCCTAGGACGGCAAGGTGTCTTGATAGTAGAGAATTGAGGCCTGCATTAATCTTGGTTGTTTTAGTTCTAGAATCTCGGCCTAGCTCAACAGTGGAATTCTTTTCATCTTCATTAACACCATAGATACTTTCTAGGTAGTCGCTCGATAGTGGAATAGCTTTCGCGCCTAGCGTAGGTAGCTTCCAACTCTCAGAAATAAATTTTCGATTATCACCATCCTGACATACATAGCCGATGGAATACGCTATGAGTTGCCTTAAAGGGGTGTCAATTACATTCATCGTCCCCACATTAGAAGAGTGGGCTTTATCAGGATCAACAAATGCCATGTCTGTAACTCTGGCAATCACAAGATTAGTACCTGCATCTAATCCAATTAAATCACCTGGCTGAGAAACAGAGCTTATACCGCGTCGGTGAGATGCTAATTGACCTTTATGTCCTTCCAGTAAGTTAACGCGAATTTTCGTTCCCTCAAGAGCAACCACATACCCAATAGAATCAATAGTCTCAATGCTCATATCTGATTTCCACTTTGAACTAAATCATTGATCGCAGCTACAAGATCTTGCGTTGAAGTATCTCGAGGGAATAAAACTGGTTTCGGGATGTATTTAACAAATGAATCGAAGTAAGCAGATGAGCCTCCACCAACAATTGTAATTTGATTCAATGACAGTGATTTGAGCTTTTTAATACACTTTTGAGATTCGCTTAAACCTTCGGCATCTACCGAGATTTTATCAAGTTCAGGATAAAAAATAACAATATGTAAAGATGGGTTTAGTAGTGCACCTAGAATTATCCGATTGATATGGTAGTCACCAAAACCATATCCGTTGATGATGATAGCTGTTTGAGGCTTTGATAAGAACTCACTAAACCGACGAAACATCTCGCCATATACAAAGCCGATTGTATGGTGGTACTTATTCGCACCTGGATAAATTAAGAATTGCTTGTCATAAACATGCTCTCCATTTATCAATGGATCAATATAGCGACTTTTAGCCAGAGCAGAGGGGACTTCTTTAATGTCACTGTTATGCTCTTGAATCCATGACAATGAGCCATGTAATTTATGCAAGTAAGCATGATAGTGTCCAAATCTAGCTTCACCTTTTGCATTAACGTTTCTGAAGCTCAAATCAAAATTTTGGGGTTGGAAAGTTCTCGTATGAAGTCCAGAAAAACCATTGACAAGTTGTATACCTATTTCTTCGGCCGCCCACTCTAATGAAAGATCATAGTTGGTGGTGAAAAGCATCGGAGCTGCTTGACCTGGCTGGCGATTTGAAATTAATTTTTCAAGCAGTTCTCTGTGATATTGGAACTTGTCTTGAGACCCTAATTTCTCATCACCAAAAGATTCTTGCTTTACCAGTAGTGCAGCTTTAGTTACTGATTGATATAAGCAAAGGAGGATTTTCTGAAGCTTGCCCACTGGTTGGGACTCAAAATCTGTTTCGATGTTTAATGGTGTTGTCTTTTTGTATACCGATAAATATTGAGTTACTTGATCTAAAAGTTGCTCCACATTTACATCTTTATTATTGATGTTTTCTTGAGTTATGAGATTAAAAGTAAGTAATTCATCGAGTAGATCAGGCGAACAGTTTATTGCATCAAGCCATACTCCTTCCATTGTCATACCGCCACATCCTACGGATGCACCAGCACCAAGAAGAACACCAATGTTTTCTAATTGGCATAAAGAGCCTAGATGACTTTGAAAGTCATCCTCAGAAATTGCAATACCACCTTGATAGATAAAGTTACTCATTTGATTATTCTCAAATAAAAACACACTGAGAACATTGTGCAACTTTATGTGTATAAAAACAATGAATCACGTAGTCAAATGAGCTGAGGAAAGACAAGTATCTTATTGAACTTTCTACACATGGGATGAGTGTGTAGGTTTGCAAAGTCGGTCGTTAAACATTCTTATGCTTTACAAGTGAGTGAAGTGGTTGTCCTAACTCACTTTTGTCCAAAAATGAGTTTCGGTCTTTGTTGTCCATCGACAATAACAAAGTTTAAATCGCGTGCCCTATTTGTTTGAGTTAATATTCACCAAGCCTATCCCCTATCTCAAAATGCGCCGCCACTACCGGAGCGGCCATGACACCGATTGAACTACTCGAAGACGTGAAAGCGAGATTCCCTATCTTGCTCCACGACGACGAAAAGGCGCTGTTAAGCCTACTGCGTAAAGCGCTGGCCAAGTACCAAGAGATTGCCGGATTTACCACTAAAATCCGCATCCAACAAAGCGACTTAGCCGATAGCAATCAGTTTGAATTACCGTCCGACTTTGCTGCAAGGCTGGTGGTCAAAGATGACCGTGGCCGTTATGTGCGTAGCGAGGTTTGGGGCAACGTTCTTGAACTGAAATTAACGGGCGCAGAAACATTCCCACTGACATTGATGTACATGCAAAACGTACTCAATGAGCCGTTTGATTCGTTCCAGCTTCCAACGCCGTGCATTAGCTTACTTGGCGATTATCTGGAATTGCTGATCACTATCCCGAACGCAGAGCGTCAACGCCGTATTGCCATCGCTGGCAAGTTGGATGTGACCGATATTGCTGCCGAACCTGATCTAGCCGCACGTAAAGCCGAGATTGAAAACTCAATGCGCGCGAACCGTGCCATTGTTCCACCAGTATCGTTGCTCTAAGCGAGGTGGCCATGAATCCATACATGCAGCTCGCCAAACGCGCGACCAATAACTTTATGAATAAGCCGTGGCTGCAAGGCTGGCAATGGGCGGTAGAAATCGACTCGCCGGACGCGCCAACGGACTTTGATATTTACGTAAAGGATATTGATTTTGGTGCTGGCTCTATCGATGCGGATTCATTCCAAGTCGGTTCTGGCTCGATTGCGCTGCCTACATACAGCAGCGTTGGCGAAATCACGCTAACGGTTCGTGATGACCAAAACCTGACTATCTCCAAGTGGTTTGAAAACCGAATCAAGAAAGTCAGAAACCAAGACGGCACACTCAACATCCCTAAAGAGTACGTGTTTAAGGTCAACATTTTTACGCTCAATGAGGACGGCAAAAAGTCTCTCTATAAGAGCTATCAAGTCTTTCCTACCAAGATTGGCAACGTGATGTTTTCACGCGAAAACGGCAACCAGATCCAGTCATTCCCGCTCATTCTCCAAAAATTTATGTCTGTAGGTAACAAGATACTGTAATGCACATTCCGTCATTTCCACTACCAAGTAACATTTCAGAAGTGATTGAGTTTCGAGTCCCAACCGTGGAAGACGCTCTATTGTTCTGCGACCTCAACGAGTACCAAGAGGAAGCCAACACAACTCGCTATCTGAACCACATGCAAGACACCAGTAAGCGCCCTATGAGTGATAGCGGCCTATGGACTGGTGAAGATCGCCGCGCAGCATTGTGGTGGATTTTTATGTCCACCAGCGAGCTAGGCACTATTCCCTTTAGCTATGAGTGCGAGCACTGCAAAGAAACTCACTATCTCGATCTCAATATGGGCGAGCTAATGGAATCGGCCAAAGCGCTCAATGGATTGCCAAAACAAGAGATCACCTTAAGCGTGAAAGGCAAGTCATACCTAGCGAACGTGAAACCACTAACCGGTTACGAAGCGGAGCAACTTGAGAACATTCGCAATGAGCGCGACCAGTACGAACCGGACAGCGCTGAATGGAAGCAGCAAGCGAATCACATGGCGCTCACTGAGCTGGCCTACTGCCTAACGTTCGAAGATCAACCCAAAGACCAAGACGATGCCCTAGTGTGGAAAATCGACCTATTGAAATCGATGTACCTCAACACGGAATTTCGTGTGGCCTTTGCCAAGGTTGAAAAGTGCCTACGCAACGCGCGTCACGGATTGCTCACCAAGTACGACGAGGGGCGTTACTACCTAGTCGCCACCATTCCGCAGTGCCAGAAAGTTATCGAGCAAGGAGGTGAAGCAACTCGAACGTTGCTCTTACCCTTTCGGCATAACGACTTCATTACAACGTTTTGATTACGTTGGTTGGAACGTACTGATTGAGAACTTAACGATCTACGGTGGCCAGCCTATCGATGCGGTATTCAAAACACCTCAAACGATGGCCATAAGCCTAGATAAAGCGCTCCAAGACAAGGTGAAAAATGGACAGAAACCAACAAGAGGTTGATCTTTCACTGGTTGTTGATGCAGTGAAGCGAGCCAGTGACAAAGAGCTGACCGTGCTATCTGAGATTAGTCGCAAACTCGATGGCAAGACTCTACCAAAGAGCCAACAAAAGGCCGTCCTTGCAGTGGATACAAAGGGCATCGAAAAGGCGGTAACTAAGGGCGTTTCCAATGCCTCTCTTAACGTCTCTACTATTCCGAGCATTAATCTACAAAAAGGATTAAAACAACAATCAAGCGACACACCTAAACCAAGTGCAACCAAGACCAAGCGTACAGGTGAAATTGAGTTGTCATTTGCGCCGAATCAGCCAGCAGAAACACAAGCCAAGCCGGACGCCAAAGCGATCGAGCAAAGCAGCTCTGTAAGTGGCGTAAAGTCGATTGCTGACACGCTCAAAAGCGAGGACGCGCGCGAGCCAGTAAAACAAGCGCCCGTTGTCGTGAATGTAGAAGCGCCAGAATTCAATTCTGAACGTTTGGATACCTCAATCCTTGATGATGTACCAGAGAAGTTAGAAAAGGCTGTCTCTGACGCACTGGCAGAGTTTGAGGGCTATTGGGAAGACGCTAACGGCAAGCTTCGACGCTCCGATGGTCGCTATGCGAGTAAGCAAGAGCAATCGGCTTACAAGAACGCACAACAAACCGCATTAGAGCGCCAAATTGAAAAGCAAACCGACACGGAAAAGGAAAGCCAGAACGTTTTTGCCAAGGTGGCCACCAGCCTTAAGCAACTGGCCATCAATAACGTGAAAGAGTTCCTACAGGAAGAAAACGACGCGACCGATGCGGCTGGCGCTGCGGCTGGTGGTTCGTTCTTCTACTCCGCTAAAGAGCTTTACCACTTAGGGCAAGACGCTAAAGACGCACTGGATGAAGTGACCGAAAAAGCCACCTCAACCAAAGACAAGCTAAAAGAATCGAAACTAGGCCGACTCTTTACCCGAGGCAAGAAAGCGCCCGAGGCAGACAGTCAGGCCGTTACAGCCATAGAGACAGTTAGCCATGAACAACTATCAGCGACAAAAGATTCGTTCGAGACAAGCCATTCAACGCAAATTACGCCTAGTGATCGACCTAACCGTGATGGTGCTAGGGGTAACGTGTCTGTCAATCGTGGTGGGGTCGATTCTAGCCGGATAAGCAAGGCCAGTGAGCTAACAAGCACCAAAGATCAGAGCTACCGAGCAAACATGCTTGAGGTATTGCACGAGTCCAGTGCTGACCGCGAACGCCAGTTCGATGATGTGCTAGATAAGCTTGATGATCTGATTTCGGCAACCAAAGCAGCGGCGAACGATGGCCAAGGCGGTCTATTAGATCTCGCTGGCGATATGTTTGAACGCCGCCGTGGGCGCGCTGGTGGACATACTGGCCGTAAAGCGGGTGGCAAACGTGGCCGAATCAAATCGCTTATGTCAGGCATTGGCAGCAAAGCCTCAAACGTGGCCAGCAAGGGCGTATCGATGGCGGGTGCTGCCTTTAAAGGTATGTCTAAAATCGGCTCTGTTGCTGGCAAGGCGATCCCTTTCCTTGCTCCGGCCTTAATGGCCTACGATGCGTTTAGCGAATTCACTGACAAAGACAAGCAGAAAGAGACGTTCAACCTCAAAGATAGCCAAGAGGCGACAACTGGCCAGAAAAGCTCAATGGCATTGGCGAACGTGCTCGATTTGGGTGGTCTAGTCAGTGGTGGTGCTGGTTTGCTTGGTGCGGCGCTTGGTGCGTTCGGTTTTGATGGTGCTAAGGAAGCGTTGACCTTTGATTCTAACGATCTAGCCAAGGGCATTTACAAGCTGTTTGGCGGCGAGATTGAGGATGACAAAAAGGCCAAGCCAGAGAAAGAGGAACACCTTAAGAGCGCCGAAGCCTACCACACAGCTAAAGTGTCCGGCGACGAGAAAACCATGCGCGAACTTGATGCGAAAAACTCAACTCAAGTGACCTCCCAAGAGGCATCGCAAAATGTCAGCGAGCAAGGCATTAGCCAGGACAAACGTGTGAAAGTGGCCAAGGAAACTGGCATGGATATGTCCGGTATGGTCGAGCATCCCGAACTTGGCCAAGTCTACTCGCCAGAGAAGAAAGCCGAGCAGGTTGCCGCCGTCGATGCGGAGATCAAACGCCGTAAAGAGGCCGAGGCAGTAGCCGCTCTAACCAAGGCAGCAAACAACACGCAAACCAACAGCGTGACCACAGCCAGCCATGAATCATCCATCAATACCGAGCTAAGTAACCAGAAAACGGACACTCAATCCGTGGTGAAAGTGGATACCGAAAACACCTCGAATAAGACGGTTGCAACTCAATCATCCATCCAACGCAATGAGCGAGTTAGCGAGCTGCAAGCACAGGCAGCAATGAAAGACCTCAAAGAGAGCGGCAAGCCTCAAACCGTGGAACTTAGCAAGCATTCATTGGATGCCATTGGGCGCGCGGTTAGCGGCAGCGATGCAACCAAACCAACCACTATCTTTGCAGCGCCTAGCGGTGGCTCAAGCAAAGACAAACCAGCGTCAGCCACTAAGGCTAGCGGCTCTATTCCTCTCAACTTTGATGACCGTTCGTTACAGCGTCAAAGCGCTGATATGGAGTGATAGTTGAGCCAAGAAATTGATTACTTACTACGAGTCGATATTGACGGTGTAAAAGTAGCCGATGAGAAGCACGCGATCGTTGCGCGCGTCTCTGAATGGCTCGATACACCTCAAGGCCAAGTTTGGGGCGCTCCAAAATGGGGCAACAGATTAGGGGCATACAAGCATGAACCAATAAACGAAACCACAGCAGCAGCTATCGAAAACTCAATCCTATTAACCCTCCCAATTGACGTGAAAGACGCGGTGGTTCAAGGCATTGCCGTAGAGCCAAGCGTGAACGGTATCGATGCCTACAAATTGACGATCGTTGTGAACGGTCAAACGTTGGAGAGAGGTATTACGTTTTGAGCAAGTTAGAAGAAGTCAAAAAGACCTTTAACGAGGCGATTGCTGGTTCAAGCTGGTGGTCGCGTCATATTGGTTCGCAGTTCGTTGACTACCTTTGCTTATTTGTGGCCAAGATTGTTGAACGCATGGCAGCAATCAGTAGCCGTGCATTGCAAGAATCCTACCTAACGCTAGCCACTAAACGCACCTCCATTTTGGCGGGTGCTGAAACTGAGGGCTATGTAGGGCGAAAAGCAGCGCCATCGAAAGGCCGTGCGCTAGTGACCAATACTGGAACAAAGCGCGTTACCTTGCCGAAATACAGCCAATGCGTGGCTGACAATCAATTGCGCTATACGCTAATGGAAGCCATTGATCTTATGCCGCAAGAAAGCGCCGCAGTAGAGGTGCAACAGTTCGAAGTGTCCAAGATGACCTACACGGTCGATGAAGGAAAAAACTGGTTGGCCGTGGCGTTCCCTCAAGAGCTGACTAAGCGTATTCATAACATCATCGTGCGCGTGAACGGAGAAGAATGGACGCACGTCTTTAAGTTTCGTAATACAGACGGCAAATCCAAAGCCTACATGGAGTATTACAAGCCAACCGACCAGCTAGGCGTTCGTTTTGGTAACAACAATAACGGTCGTGCGCCAGCGACAGGTGATGTAATTGAGTTTGAGCTATGGCTGACTAATGGTGTGACTACCCTACTCGATGCGCAGTATTTAGAGCTTATCGATATGGGGGTTCAAAGCGCCTATAAAGACCAGCTCTCAATCAAAACTTCCACCAGCATTATCGGCGGTGCAGAGCCGGAAGACATTGAATCAATCCGAAACAACGCCCTTTACTCGCCAATCTATGACGAGCAGATAGCGTGGGACTCGGATTACATGACCTTTGTTAAGCGCAATATTTCTGGTATTACTTGGTTGTCGATTTGGGGTGAAGCGGAGCAGGAAAAACTCACAGGAACGCCGGACGTTCGCAACATCAATACGATCTTTATTTGTGCTTACTCTGCCGATAAAACCGACGAGATTTTGAATCAGGAAATCCAAGTTCTATTCGCTGGCCGAGAGGGCTATAACGAGCGCTATAAGCTGGTGGAGCGTAAGGACGTGCCATTTACCGTGACGGTCAAAGGTAAGCTTTACCCAAGTTCAAATCCAGAATGGGCGACAAAGGTACTGGCCGATGCGTTAGATGAGAAATTTGGCAAACAGACAAGTCGCAATGAGCGCATTACCAAAAACCAAATTTGGGATGCCATCCAAGAGCTCAACGTGACTTTGGGTATTAAAGAGTTTGAGGTTGAAGTCGTTGGGATTCTTGACCGCATCCCGATTGATACTTACCACTATTTAGATGTGAATGCGTCAACCATTCAACTGAACTTCGATTACTCATAGAAGTTTTCGCACGGAGCAAGAAAGACACGGATGTTTTCGCATGCGAGAACTTTAAGAAACATCATCCCGTATAGTTTTCGCATGCGAAAACTTTTACACCAATAAGGCGAAAAACATGGCATTTGGAGACTTCAGAAAATGGCTATCTGGCCAGCTAACCAAGGCGCGTCAAAAGGAAACCGCTTGGGTAGATTTAGCAAGCGCGATCGCAGAGTCAATTGAAACTCACGTAGAGTCATACATTGAAAAGCTCAAAGCGCGTTCTTCACTGTACGAAATGGACAAAGAATCGCTGCTAGAAGACATTAAAGAGCTGCGAAAAATCTTCCCACTAGGCGAAGTGGCCGATGAGGACTTGCCACACGTTGTGATGCAGCGTAAGGACGAAATTCACTTTAAAAAGACCATTTATCCACTT
The DNA here is from genome assembly GCF_033339075.1 of Vibrio sp. 970. Lineage (NCBI taxonomy): Bacteria > Pseudomonadati > Pseudomonadota > Gammaproteobacteria > Vibrionales > Vibrionaceae > Vibrio > Vibrio sp. 970. Next base: position 46,842 of record NZ_JAWOTW010000014.1, on the reverse strand, counting down.
ATCTCAACGCTCGCGCGTGAATTTAAAGGGTTACGTGTTAAGTGGGAACGAATCTACGCGCCAGTAGACCAAGAGCAATTTCCATACGGCACGTTCTTAGTTCCCGAGTCAGAGTTAGAGCTGCAAAACGGACTAAACCCGAGCGACTTTTTTCTGACTAGTCGCGGTGCTATTCGCATCCCTTTGAACGACATTGCAGGTGAGGACGGCATTACCGAGGAAGCCATTCGAGCATTCGAAGCGAAGATTAAGCGAGTGGTGCATCCTCTTATCCCATTACGAATTGTTTTAGATGGCCAATTGTATTCTATTGAATTTGAAGTCATGGATATGGTGGAAATACCTAGCTATTCTGACCATGTTACGGTTGGAAAACAGACCACGACCGATATAGAATCAACACCGATCTATAAACAGGATTTCGTTCAAACTGGAACGACGACACAGGAAGAACGCCCTGCTAGCCCTATGTATGGTACACCTAGAATGGATGCGATCCCCTTAGATGCGATCTCCATTGATAGACGGTACTATTAACCCTATTCCTATTCCCCGTCCCATTAAAGCGCCACGACTTATACGAGGTCGTAAAGGTGCTTACACAAAAAGTAGTCCTATCGCAGTGTGAACTGCTTAATCGTTATTACGACGAACGCGCCTTGTCGTCGTTGCCTACCAATGGTACTGAGCCTTATTTCCAATTTGGCGATCTTGAATGGGGTTTTGACCTTATCCAAGAAATTGAGGGCAAGCCTAGCTGCATGCCTATCCCACTGGATAAGACAACCGTTGAAAACGTGTTTTACCGTTCTAAGGCGAACTACGCCTATGTGAACGGCAATATCGTAATCACGGCAAACTTGCCAGCGGGTACGCTAGCAGAAGATGAACAATACCAGTTCTCTTGCGTCGGCGTGAAAGATGCGAGCGGCGGTCTGATTCTAGTGGCTGTCACTCAACCAGTTTGGATCTACTCTGACCGTGGTCTATCGATAGAAATCGTGATTAACACGGCTCGCACGGATAGCGCTCAATTGGCGCAGGTAGGTGCCTAATGAGTCGCCCAAACTTCGAAGAAACGATCATCATCCCGCCACTGCTAACGGACTGGCAAGCGCTACCGCTTATCACCGATACGCAGTACCTAGAACCACTGGCCAGTAACAGCCTAAACCGTAAGTTTTACGGCATCGTTCGCGCTGGTATTTTCCGTGGTTTTGAATGTGCTCCTGCTGGTGGAATGAAACTGCGTGTGAGCAGTGGTGAACAATTTGGCGTGGCGTTAGTTGAGCGCGACGACTATGTGTTAACCGTTCGACAACAACACGATGTTGATGTGGAGATTCCGGCTGGTGCCACTTCTTATGTGGTGCTCGAAGCGTTCTATAAGTTTGGCGTAAAGACAAAACAAGTCGATTTAGCGTCAGACATTGAAGCGTCCGAAATTAAGGTGCTTCCGCAGGAAGCGGTTGAAGATCATCATTTGATATTGTGTCGCGCTACCGTGCCAGATGGCGTTACCCAACTCAAAAGTGAACACCTTAACTTTGATGATCGTGAACAAGGCGGTTATGACCTACAAGGTCACGTTTCACATCCCGATCCACATAAGCAATATGCGATGCGCGCCGAAGCCAATGCGCACTACGCAGACCGTGAAAACCCGCACCATGTAACCAAAGCGCAAGTTGGCCTTAGCTTGGTAAACAACTGGGACGCAACCAGTCAGATAAACGTAGATAACGATCAGCTTTATGCCACTGCGAGAGCCATCAAGTTGGTTCACGACAAAGCTGCTGCTGCATACAACAAGTCGGTTGAACATTGGCCGTATATTGCGTCTGGTGGCGAAACAAAAATCGCATTGCCTTACGAAGTGCCGGAAGTAGATTCATTGTCTATCCAAGGTATCGTGCAGACCAAAGACAGTGCTTGGCAATTCTTGAAAGACACTAATGAGGTTGAAGTAGCCGAACCACTTGAAACGGGTGATGAAGTGGTGATTACTCTAGGTGTCCCATCACTAAGCTCAAGCTCTATCATTGCCGAGCTTCAAGAGCATATCGATAACCTTGAAGCCATCATAAACAGCGGTATCGCTGGCGCGCCTATGGAAGTATTCCATAGCCACTTCGCTAGTACGTCGAATACTTTCACTGTTCCACCAGTCTTTGAAGAACGCGCGATTAAGCTGGTGTTCCTACAGGGTGTGCAGCAATCAAAAGATATTGCTTACACCATCTCACCGGACGGTGATGTTATCCAGTTTGTTGACGAAATTGCAGCAGGAACGGAGATCACCTTGGTCGGCTAATCAGTTTTCAAATTCCCCTAGCCCTATTCCCCATAAATGCCCTTTTTACTAACAACGAAATTGGATTTTTTATGGCTACACAAAACAAATTAACTCGCATCAACCGTCTTGTTTCTGATCTTTCAGCGCAAGACGTTGGTGCATTACCAGCGGGCGCTCGCGCAACAGACTCATCAAAACTAGAGGGGAAAACCAAGGCACAAGTTGTCAGTGAAGCGCGCTCCAATCTTGTCCCAACTTCTCGCACTATCAATAACAAACCACTAACGGGCGATGTGACTCTGACTCACTCAGATGTGGGCGCAGCGCCAGCAAGCCACACGCACGACTACATCCCTAACAACAAGAAAGGCGTTGCAGAGGGTGTGGCTACACTAGATAGCACTGGTAAGATCCCACAAGGCCAATTGCCAGCTATCGCTATCAAAGAAACGTTCCCTGTTAAGTCAGAAGCGGAAATGCTTGCTCTTACAGCGCAAGAGGGTGATATGGCAATCCGTTCGGATCTGCGTAAATCATTCGTTCTTATGCGCCAACCAGCGAGCACACTAGCGAACTGGCAAGAACTATTAACACCGACTGACGCCGTTTCGTCGGTTAATGGTCAGCGCGGTAACGTAGTGCTTGAAGCGACTGACGTTGGCGCGGAACCAGCGCTTGAGAAAAAAACAGCATTCAACAAAGACTTTGGTACTACCGCTCACACAGTGATGCAGGGTAACGACTCTCGCGTTGTGAATGCAGTGCCAAAGACTCGCACCATCAACGGTCACGCGCTAAGCGCAAACGTCGAGCTAACCGCAGAAGACGTGGGCGCACTAGACGCTGGCGCAACTGCCGTTAACGCAGCGAAGCTTGAGAACACAACTAAATCTCAAATCATTTCACAAGCGCGTAGCGGTCTAGCAGCTAGCGGCGCGTCATACACCAAAGCGGAATCTGACGGTAAGTATGCCACCAAGGATAGCCTAGGCGTCTCAATCAAAGACGCGATCCGAACGGTAGATATTACTGTCGAATCTGCATCAACTACGGTGGCTCTGCCAGCAGGTACAGTGTCAGCAATCCTTGTTCTAAGCGTGTGCGGTGTAATGCAGAACGCAGGTGTATGGAGCCTATCTGGCAACACAATTACGTTTGGTGAGCAGTTACAAGCTGGTGACATTGTGACTGTTATCGGCTTCAAGTAAGCCATGACCTTTCCTACTTCCCCATTAACGATGTGCTCCGGCGCTTTGTCGGAGTTGCTAGTCAATGAATTGAGAAAGGCATATTTCTGAATGGCATTAAAAAAATTGACTCAAGTTGGTGGTAGTCCAGCTCGAAAATTGCGTGAAGAAATCACGACAAAAGTGGATGAGCACGCTAGCAATAAAACGAACCCGCACGGAGTCACAAAGGCACAAGTAGGCTTAGGTAACGTACCAAACTATCCGGCCACCAGCTCGGTATCAGACACGTCCAACAGTAAACTTGCGACCGCTGGTGCTGTTAAACAAGCATACGACAAAGGCGTTGAGGGTTTAAATCGCGGTAACGCAGCTTATGACCGCGCAGAGCAAGCAGAGACAAACGCGAACAAGCACACCGACGAACGTATCAGCACTTTGATTGGTGGTGCGCCAGCAGAAGCGCTCGATACAATCAAAGAGCTTGGTGACGCGCTCATGGATCAAGAAGATGCGGTAGCGGCCATTACAACCAACATTGCTCAACACAAATCAGACAACTCGAACCCACACAAGGTTACGAAAGCTCAAGTTGGTCTATCAAACGTGCCGAACTACGCATTCACAGCAGCGGTTAATGATGCTAGCGATGTGAAATTTGCGGCGGCAGGTGCCGTTAAGAAAGCGTATGACCTTGCAGCCTCAAAGATGACTCAAGCGCAAGCCGATGGCCGCTACCTAAAACTGTCAGGCGGTACATTGACTGGTGGCCTACTCATTGATGAGGGCAGTTCCAATGTTTCTCAATTGCACATAGGTCATGCAGGTAAGCGCTTTCATGTTGAAACGAAAACCGATGGCACCTTTGAGGTTGTAGAAAGTGACGTTTCAAGTCGATTAAAGATCCGCAAAGGTGGTGAATCAACACTATACGGCTCCCTAAACGCTACAGAGTCGGTATCTTCGAATCGTAGTGTTGAAGTGCAAGGCACTCGCGCTGGTAATAACGTTCCATCGAGCGAGCAAGTTAAGCTGGACGGGTACGGGTTGATTGGTAATCGTCGGGCGGTTTACTTAACGAACGGTTCTAATTCGTCGGATGCTTACGTTCAAATCGCGGTGGGTGGTGCTCATAATGGTGGAGTGGCCAAGCTAGATCTGACTCGCTCAGAGCTTAATTCCAATGTTCCTATCAAGATTCAAGGGCAAAAGGTAATCACCGAGGCGAACAACCGTACTCAAGTTGTCCGTACCTCTTTAGGAAGTGATAATTCTTGGTGTCAGGTTGCTAACGTAACGATGCCTCAATCAAGCTCTACTGCGGTTATTGAGTTCTTTGGTGGTGCTGGCTTTAACACTGACTTGCACTATCAGTCGTCACGACATCAAATGATTCTGAGAGCCAGTAACGGAAACCCTAAAGGTCTAAATGGTCAGGTTATTACAGACCATCCTAGCGGCTTACCATTTAGTGAGTTTGGTTGGGTAAATACTAGCGGTGACAATTACGCCATCTATGTAAAAACACGTAGTGCCTACAGTACGAACATTCTTATTCGATACATGTGTAGTCACACCATTACGCCATACGTTAGCAATAAGGGGGCAAGCCAGCCAGCGGGTATTGTCAAAGGGCGAATGGTCACTAGCTATACGTCTTACAATAAAGACTTAGGGGCAATTAACTCTGTTGATGGAAAGGGTTTAGAGCTTGATTACTCTACAAAGAAAACTTGGATTGGTTCTCGTAATTCTTCTTGGTGCCACCTCCAAACGGAAGCATCGAGTGGTTTCTATTTCTACAATCCCATCGTAGCTTCTTCGGGTCTAAATATAAATTTAAACCAAACCTTGGATTTTGGTGGTAAACAAGGGATTAGAGCTACAGATGGTTCTTGGTTACGAATTAACGATGCTGGTGGCTTTTCTGGTGTCTTTTTCGGTAACTCATTGCTTCGTACTGATGGTGAAATAACAGTTGGCTCATGGAGTGGTTCGACTGATTCCGTTCGTATGGATAATAGTTTTATGGATTCATCATGGGCGACGAATGGCCGTGCGGGATTCAGTATCAACTGTAGAGATAGTTCAAGTGCGCATTGGGCGTTAGCCTCTTACTATGATGGCACCAATATCCGTTCTGGTATTCAGATCCTATCTAACTCAGAGGGTCGGATGCGCTTCTACACTAACCGCCGCAGTAATTATGTAGACATTAAGGACGGCAATGTATATGCAGGTTCGCCTCAGAGCTCGGCTGGTAACTCTCTCGCACGTAAAGACTACGTTGATAGTAAACTAGCGGGTGTTTCATCACGCGCTGGAGAGGTTGCCTTGGGCTGTAATGCGGGGCTAAGAGAGGGCAACCTTACGATAGATGGCATTACATGGGAGTTCAAGAATTGGATAGGATGTTTCCTCGATCCGTTTGATTTGATTAACTACAACGCTCCGGTTGCTGGTTTTGATGTTCGTGTTGAGGGGTATTACGAAATTGAATGGACTGCGATACGACGCCGCAATGCTTCAAACTCATCGACTGTGTACTCTGCAATCGCCAAAAGCAATAAAATTATAGCGGAGGCTCAAAGTGATTCCAACGACTTCGATGCCGTGCCAACGACTTGTCGATGGGTAGGAAAATTATACTACGGTGAGCTTATTCAATTCTTAGACAGAGGTGCATCCACGCCTATTCGGGGTTCGCATTTCTCGATCCGCTACATCAAGCCATAACCATCAACCAAAGGGACACGATGCTGTCCCTTTTTTTGCAAAAGTTTTCGCATGCGAGAACTTTAAAACATGCCATTCCCTAAAGTTTTCGCATGCGAAAACATGGGCGCATATTGATGCGAAAATCAATATTTATATAATCTTCCTCGTCAAATATCGATTCGACTCGACTATCCTCGTTGGAAGTTTTGTATGCGTTGCCGCGCAACAAAACGCTTGGATTAGCCTCTCACCAGCCTTTTGGGTGAGAGGCTTCTTTTTTATATAGGCTCTTGAAATCTAACTTTTTTCCGCAAAACAGCCCTATTTGATACCCATTCAAAAGTAAGTAACGCCCGTCTATTGAGCAAAAGCCACCATTCCGAATACACTCGCTAGGTGATATACAAAAGGGGGATTTAATGCCAGTGTCAGTTGTTGGTGAGAGCTTTGCGATTAGCGTACTGGCTCTATCTGTCCTCAGTGGTGTTGGGTCATATCTCCAAGGCATACGCGAGCAACGTCTAGCTGGTGGATTCCTTGATTTTTTAACCGAGCTAACGCTGGCGTTGGTGGTCGGTTTGATAGTCGCTTACTTGTGTGAAAGCGAGGGTGTGGAGGCTGGTTATACCAGCGCGCTTGTCCTCATTGCGTCGAACAACGGAGCAGACTCGATCAACTTTATCCGCAAGCTGGCTAGCCAAATGTTAGCGAGATTTTTTAATACCGGAGGTCAAGGCAAATGATGGAATTTGCAGTAATTGGCCTAGCCATTGCTGACCGATTTTTGCTTAAACGAAACGCAGTAAAAATACTGCATGCAAACCAGATGGACGATCCCGATGTGATTCGATTCGTTCTTGGTTATCAATCTCAGCGAGCCATAACGAGTGGGACTTTAACCTATTCGTTGCGCAGTAAAAAACGACCAAAAACCGTCATTACTCGCACACGTAAGCTCGACTTTTCACACGCCGGACATAACAGCGAATACCTGACGTTCGATCGCAAGTTACTCGAACTCGAAGCGGGGGAAAAGCTGCATGGCGAGTGGATTCTGGACGTTAAGATTGAGCGCTCCTGTTCCCTAATCAATCCGCTGTACAAAATCTTTCCTACCTGTACGACATATTCAGAGGAATTTGAAATTGCGTAACAACAGTAAGTTTGCACTAGACCAGTCACATAACTATGTGGTGGTCGATTTTGACAACGTGACCGAACGCGGCCTTAAGAGTCTGATCACTGCGTTAAAACAAGCTGGTGCGACTGTTACAGACGTAGAAGCCTCGAACAAGAGAACGAGACGAGACGGCGAGACAGTTAAACGCGCCAAGTTATTCTTTGATAATGGCCAGTCAATGACGCTGTTTATTGGTGATGAGGGTGATATTTTCCAAATGACACTCAACAGCACTAAACAGCCTATCCCTAGCGTGAAGAACGAGCGCGAGCTTGCGCGTGAAATGGTTCGCCTAATGAAGCGCAACCAAAGCAAGTTTGACAAGCAAGTTGCACGTAAAGCGGCTAAAGCCGTTAAAGACACCTCAGACATTCAACCAGCTACACGTTCTGTTGCTAAGCGACTTGAAGAAGCCAAAGCGGCTGAACAAGTCGCTCAGTCCAATTACACCAATGCCCTAGCCGCTCGGGATAGCGTTCGCACTAAGTTGGAAGAAGAACAACGCCGCATAGCAGATCTCGAAACTGCATTAGAGCAAGAGAAGCAAGAAACCAAAGAACTTGAAGCACAATTAGAGGCGGCAAAGTCATGATGTTTACCAGTCAAAATCAAATCAAGATTGTGGATCGCATCGACCATCTGGCCAAGAAACTCACGCCGGAGCAGATTGAAGCGGTGCTGCAAGGTAAAAACGCCGATCAAATCCTAGAAGCATTGTCACTTGAGGATTTGGAGAACACCTACTTGTATCAGTGCAAACCTGTGCCACAAATGATGCTAGAGGCGTTCAAATCGAAAGCCTCAAGGCTTGAATTTCGTGCTCAGCAATTCGGTAAGCACTTGGAGCGTAAAACCCCTACTTTATCGGTAGAAGCCGTTGAAGTAGGCAAACCGCGCAAGTCTGGTGCGGTTGCTGTCCAAATGGTGAAAATCCCGTTTTCAGATGGCCAGAGCATTTCTATTGCGTTCCATGCGCCGGATAACGATCCGCTAAAAATCAATCCAGATGACACGTTAATCGCGTTCCGCTTTCTAATGAACTCGCGCGATATTACTCACGTAGTCGCGCCAAAGGGCAACATGGATTTATCCCTTAAGGAAGTGACCAACAAGCTAGCGCAGTTGCTTGAAAACAACAGCGAGAAATTTGTCGCTGCTAAGGCCAAGAAAGACGCTGACAAGAAAGCATTGGAAGAAGCGCAACAAAAGGCACAAGAACTTGATGAACAAGCTGCGCAACTAGGCGAAGAAGCTACCGACTTGGAACAAAAGCTCGATGAGCTGGCCAAGAAAGAGAAGCGCTTGGAAACTCAGATTGCTACGCAGAACGAAATCCAAGAAGAACTACGAAAACAGCTTGCTGCTATCAAGCCAGCAGCAAATACAGCAACGAAAAATGTAAACGCTGGTGGTAGTTCGTCTCAAGTGATCGAGCAATGGGACGCTTCATGGACTAAGCAAGAGAAACGCGACTTCATCATTAACCGTGCTTTCAATGGCGATCTTGATGCCTTTGTTAAGCAGCTAAGCCAAGAGTTTAAAGACTCATTAGAGTTTGCAGGTGCAGCAAATCAAAACGTTCCTAGCACTTATTCAGAGTCGTACATCAATGATGTGATTTATGACCTCGATAAAGGTGCTATGACGGTATCAGAGCTTGCCGAGGCTAAAGAATACATCCGTGATTCAATTGAAAACGATTTTCCTCAGTTGTCAGACGAAGAACGGGAACGAAAAGCAAATATCGAGCGCAAAGAATGGCTATTGGCTCTTATTGGTCGCAAGACCATTGCTAAGGGCTGGAAGATGGATAAAGGCGAAGATAGCGAGCCGTTTGTCTACTTCGAATCGCCTGACGCGAACGACGATGATAGCTTTGGCCAGTACATGATCCACGCGCGCGATAACCAAACCTTGGCTGTCACTTACGGCGAGGGTTCACCGCTTGCTGGTGGCGACGATCTACAAGGTTGGGAAGCTGCTAAATCACTTATTCTGGCTGACTACGATCGCGAATCTAAGTTGCTTCAAGATACCGATGACAGCAACGAAGAACCACAACCAATTGAGAACGACGAGCCAAACGCGAACGACCAAGACAAAGACGAAACCACGGATAACCTATTCTGGTATGGCCTACGTCTACGCCCTTATGGCTTGGGTACGACGCCGCCACAACATCAAGTGGTTAAGTACCTCGATCCAGAATCGGCGAAAGAGCAATTCGCTGACGCTGGTAATGGCATTCGCCACGGTGCGATCGCTTATGACCAAAAACTGCCACCAGAATTAGTAAGTAACTTTGACCTAGAGCCGCTATTTGGCATGGTTGAGGGCGACCTAGAAGAAGCGGAGCGCATCGCAACCGAAGCGCTAGACCAATGGGTTGAGGACAAAGGCGTTGATGAAATTCCTCAGTCTACGCTCGATACCCTAAAACAAGTGGGCTTCAAAGCAGCGTTCGCTAAGCAGCTACGCCAGCAACCAGAAATGAAGAACCGCAAGGAAAATCCAAACGCGTACAAGCTATGGAGCGCATCGATTGACCTTGTGACGCCGGACATGATTCAAGAGATTGCCGAAGACCTAATGCTGGTTCAAAGCGATGCTGAATTACAGCGCCAAGCAGAACACACGCAAGGCCGCATGCGCTTCCAAGAAGCAGCTCTATCCCAACTTAAGGATATGCAGTCAGTAAACCCAAGCGATCGCAAACGTCTTGTTATGCTAGCTGACCTAACGCTAGGTACTGGTAAAACACTAAAACGTGGCGAGAAAGTGGATGACCAAGCTAAGCGTATTTCAGAACAAGCGCACCTAGTGGAATCACTACAAGGTGAAACCCTAGCGTCACTGGAAGCGCAATTTAAGAACCGCAAAGAGATCACTGATTTCCTAACGGCTCATCGCATTCCATTTAACCGCCGTGCGAAACGCGCTGACCTACTGCAAGCTATCTTGAACTACCGTGACGGATTCTTTAGTGCAACGGCGAAAATGTTCGACCTACGCGCGCTACGTGGCGACCTATACGAGAAGTTTGAGAACGGCGAAGCGTTAGCACTGGATGACGTAGAAAAAGCGTTTAGCGCGACTACGGTTTACCATGAGGGAGACGTAGCTTACACCAAGGCAAAAGGTGAAACCGTCATTCCAGCAATGGCAGACCAAGGCGAGGACTACCAAAAAGTTGAGCGCTTCATTAAGGCGATTGATGACGGTATCTACCCTGACCTATCCGAACTAAGTTCAGATGAGCTCTTTGCTCAGCACTATGCAATGGCAAGTGTTACCAACCAAGACATCCTGGCAATTCATGGTTTTAGATACTTGGATAACGATGAGCAGATCGACAATGACCAGATGGCGCGCGCTATCCATAACTCGGTCATGCCATTGTGGTACACAAAAGCTATCGAAGCGGAATACGAAAGCCGTGGCTTCCCTAGCCTTGCTGCGTTGCCTGACTTGAACCATAAAGGTCAATTCAAGGCGACACGCGAGAAACGCTACGCACCAGTTGGCACTATTGGCCAATCTGATTTTAGCGTTATCGATACGTACACAGGCAAGGTGCTAGAAACTGGCCTAGAGGGCGCAGCAGCGCAGCAAAACGCGACTCAACTAAACGACCAAGCAGTGAAAGAAAGCACTATTGCAATCTTTAACATGTTTAAGGACGGCAAAACGCTTGAGCAAATTGCAGAGACGGAATACAGCGCACCACTAGAGCCTGTCAGTCCGGCCATGTTCACCACAATCAACGGCTTTGAATCATTGTATTCAACGTTAGCCATTAACGGCTCGGGTTCGCTTCACTCGCGCCCAACACTACGCGAGAACGCCGACAAGCTACTGGCTAAGGTGGACGCTGACGGCAAGATTAACGATATTGCGCTAACCGAAGAACAAGAGAACCAAATGGAAAATACATTTGGCTACAGTTTCTTCTCTGCGAAGTCGAACAAGGGTAAAGAGCTACGCTTTATCGCTAACACCAATTCTCGCAGCTACCTAACGGTTGACGGTGCTAACAAACTGCTTGAGCTATTGGGTGCTAAGAACGCCGTAGAATCTGACACAGCAGATGAAGTGAGCAAGGGTGCATCCGAGGAAGAAAAACAACTTCTCGCACTAGACCCAACTCAATATTCATTTGGCTCAATCTATGAGAGCGAGGGCATTCGAGATACGGGTGAAATCGCTAAGCGAATCCGCGCCTTTATCGCTCAGCTTAAGAAAGCTGGCAAGATCAGTAATGACGTTAAAATCTCAGTACGCAAGCCTCGCTACGGCACACTAGACCTAACGCTGACTGACTTGCCAAGAAACGTCATGCTCTACAATCCAGCTTACCTACAGTTCGAGATTGATAACCCTAACTCGCCAGCGCCACACGGTATGAGCCGTTATACCGAAGCAGTAGATCAGCTGATCGAGTTCGTTAACGCTTATGTAGGCCAATACGACTACAACAACAGCGACACGATGACCGATTACCACGATCGCAATTTCTTTGGTGGCCGCCTAACCGTGGACTTTGATTTTGGTAAAGAGCGCAAAGTGGTAGAGCTCGCGTCTCTAACTGAAATGCACCAGCAAGGCGAACAGGCAGAGGATGACGTATTAGACGTTACCTCATTCCGTGAAAGCCTAGATGAAGAAGAAGCGAAAGCGCTTGAGCAGCTAGAAGCCTTTACCAACCTAGAGCTAAAACTTGGTAAGCAGGAAGTGACTTTCCCAACAGGCCGAGTGAAGTCGATTAATGCGAAAGATGAGGACGGACTCACTTACAGCCTAGACGTTCTATTCGACATTCTAGCGACCGACTTAAGCGAAAAAGCGAAAGCTCAACTTGAGACGATTAAGGACTGGCAATCTGTGGATACCTACTACAACGAAAAAGGCGCATTGGTACAACCAAGTGTTGCGGCAGGTATCCACTCAGTAAATGGCTCAGTGCCAGCGAACGTGTACGCTCCGCTAATCGCCCGTTCATGGTTAAATGAAAGCCACGCTGACATTTATCCGATCGCTAAAGATGGCGAGTACAAGTTCGCGCTATACCAAGGCAACGACTTGATCGGTGAATTTGACGATACAGCGGAAATGGAAGCGCTATTAGTGAAAGCGTTCAATCTAAGTAGTGAGGCGCCTCAATCTGAAACAGAGGGCAATAACGAAGAAATGGAACATGTAGAGAAACTAAAGGAAATCCGAGATTTCACTGGTGAACCTACGCCGGAATTGGTTGATGAGTTCCAAACCGCACTAGAACAGGCTTACGCCCACTTCGAAGCTAACGACCAAATAGCAGAGAACGAAGCGTTGATGGATGCCGCTCTAAGCAACATCACAAGCATGATCCAAGCGCAAATTTAATCACAACCAAGGCCGCCACTTCGGCGGCCTAAACCGGAGAGAATCAAGTGTTAAGCTTAAGAGAAAAAATGACGCTCAACCGCGATGCTGCGGGTTTGTTGAAAGAGCTTAAGAGTGGCCAGCTATCGATTGGTGAACGCATCAAAAAGAACCGTGAGCTGGTGGAAATTCTTAATAAACTGACAGGCGCTAACCAAAAGGTTGAGCAGGAACCGGTATCAAGTTCGGATGAGCCAATATCGGTAGAAGAATTTTCCAAGTTAGGCCGCTCCGATAAGATTGAAAAGCTCAATGAAGTGCTACTTCTGCCTAACTGGTACGAATACGAAATGGCGTTTTTCCCTAACTACCAAATGGTTGAAAAGGGGGATAACTACGTTGTTTACAAGGATGGCGAAAACTTCCAGTTTGGCTACAAGGGGCATGTTGCGCGCGGTTTGGACTACTGGAAAAACGATGCGGGCTCAGCCAAGAAAAATGGTGGTTTTGGTAGCTGGTCGCGCGCTGACCGTAGCAAGGCTATCAAGATCATCACTAAGCACATTGAGCAGAATGAGCGCGACAATGGCGAACGTCCAGTTGAACAAAGCGAACTGGTTGCGAGATTCCTTGCAGGGGAGTTTAATACAGCCAAGCCATCGTTGTTTGTTGATGTAATGCGAGACGTTCACTCAGAGGGCTTGGAGCTAGATAGCATCAAGCAAAAAGCGATTGAATGGTTCGAGCACAATCCTGACAAACTGGCCGCTTAAGTTTTCGCATGCGAGAACTTTTTGCATGGAGCGCGAAAGACACGGATGTTTTCGCATGCGAAAACTTTTCAGAGAACTTGAGAAAAAACGATGAATGTTTTCACTAAAATCCGAGCAGACTATTACTACAAGCAATCTTTAAACCTTGCACTAGCAGCCAGCGAACGTCATAACTACGCCAAGGCGCTTTTCGCATTGCTTAAGAGCCTTTAATCCTTTTCCCTGTCCCAAAAGTTTTCGCATGCGAAAACTCGCCAATCCAACCGGAGCGGTCAAATTGAACCAACTCACATCAATTAGCGCCGAAATCAAAGAGGCGAAAAACATCAATGACCTAGCCGAGATTGTTCAACTGTACGCAACAGACAATCCAAAACCCAAGCTAGGTCGCACCAGCTACGTTGTGACAGCAAAAGGCGACGAAGTAGAAACAGGCTTTAAAGTCGTGGAAGCCAGCGACCTTATTCCATCGAACGACTTAGACGGTCGAATCAATCCGAACTTCCCGCAAGAACTGCAACCGCGCGACCGTACTCGCGTATCCTCAAAATTGCAGATCTCAAAGATGGCCAACGATTTGCGTCCACAACAATTAACCGATTCTGGACTATCTAGCCACGGCGCACCGATTGTTGGCTCGGATAATGTGGTGGAGTCGGGGAACGGTCGAACCATAGCTATCATCAAGGCGTATCGAGAGGGCAAGGCTGATAAGTACCGCCAGTTCCTAATCGACAATGCGGAGCGCTTCGACCTATCACCGGAGAAAGTTGAGAGCATGCGCGAGCCAGTGTTGGTTCGAGAACGTGTCACCAAAGTTAACCGTGCTAAGTTTGCCCGAGATTCCAACCTCTCTGACTTGCAACAAATGAGCGCAGCCGAGACAGCTTGGGTTGACGCAGAGCGCATCGATGACCGCATGATTGCTCTATTCCAACCGAGCGAAACAGGCAACCTTTTGGCCAAGTCTAACCAAGGATTTATAAACAGTTTCTTAACTGAAATTGGGGATAACTCAACCGCCGGACTACTTACCGAAGATGGCCGACCAACCAAGCAACTGATTGAGCGCATGCAAAATGCCGTGTTTGCCAAGGCGTACAAAAACGAGAAGTTGGTGAAGCTGGTAGCCGAGGAAGCCGATCCCGAAATTCGCAACATTTTGAGCGCGCTAAACGGCGCAGCAAGCGCGTTTGTTGAGATGCAATACCTTAGCGGAGAGGTGCATAAAAACACGTCTGGAACGCTGGCAGAAGCCGTGGAAATTAACGCCTCACAACCTGACCTCGCTAAGTCAGCACTTGACTCACTGGTGCAAGCAACCGAGCTAGTAAGGCAGGCCAAAGATTCCGGTCAGCACATCGATGAGCTATTGGCTCAGTCCGGTTTGTTTGGCGACAACGATCCCGAGGCCGAAGCGCTGGCGAGATTCATTGCTGCTAACAACCGAAGCGCAAAACGCATGACACTGGCATTTAAGGCAATGGCCGAGGCAATCAATAGTGAGCTGCTTCACCAAGGCCAAGCGCTCGGGGATATGTTTGGCGGCGGCGGTGCATCGCTTATTGATATTCTTGGGCGTGTAAATCAAGAGCTAGAAAACGAGGGGGTACAAACAGGCTTTATGTTCGAGTCTAGTGTGCAACTGGACGAACTTGCAAACGCTTCGAGGCATGCTATAAAATAGTTCTTGGCATATATTGCCTATACAACCTTTATAGACACAAAAACGCCAGATTTAATTGTCAAATCTGGCGTTTTTGCATTTGGGAGTAGGGGATGTTTACTATCAGGCATCGTTATCACTACGGGCTAATCGACATAAACGAAGACGGCGTTGCCGATGGCCATTCAGTCGCAGGGAATGAGATCCCCGCTTTAAGGAAAGATGGCGAGTATATCTACAGACCATTTAAAGGGGCGCTAGATAATATCTATCTACTGCATATCCAAAAGGTAAAGCTGGTGAATATCGTCGCTTATTGCGATGACGAACTAGGGCTATTTGGCTGGCAAGACGTGCCGCTCGATCACTATGTGGTTGGTGTCTACCGTGACGGCGGGTATTACGTCCTAACGAAAAACGGGCGGCTAATTAGCCACCCGCTTTAAAAGTTTTCGCATGCGAGAACTTTACACACGATACCCAACTAATTGAGCTTCACCAACTGGCACTTGCTCAAGTTCGCCATCATCAAACAGTACCGTTAGCTTGTCGCTATGCTTACCAGATGCGAACACCAAACCATGACGGTCATTAACCATCACACAAATGCTGGTAGGCTTTTGGTTTGCCGTAGGCTTTTTGCTTACTGGTGTCTTATCGGTCTTTTCTGCTTTCTCTGGTTTGCTAGGTTGAGGTGCAACTTCCACCTTGCTATCTAGCTCGCCAGTGCGCAGTTTTACACAATCTTGGCGTGTTAGCTTCTCGCCGCTTTCCAGTGCTTCACGAACTCGCTCAGAGTTATCGATGGTTGCTTTGCGTAGTTCGTTGATGGACTCAACATCACCAATAATCCCTTTTTTGAATGCTTCCAAAACAAAGTCAGGGGCTTTAAGCACATTTAGGTATTTTGAAATGTAGCCGTCTGATTTGCCAAGGCGCTTAGCTAAGCCACGGTTATCCAGATTGTGCTTTTTCTTAGCTTGGTCAAACGCCTTACCTAATTCGATTGCCGTTAAATCTTCTCGCTGGATGTTTTCAATGAGCTGGCCAAAAATATCGCCCTTTTCACGGATAATACATTCAACGTGAGTCAGCTTGTCGCTCAACATAGTGGCGCGCCAACGGCGTTCACCCTCTTGGATTTTGTATCCCTTGCCATCGAACGGGTAAACAACGACAGGTTGAATTTGGCCGTTTTCTTCTAGGCTTTCGCATAACTCAAGTAGTGATTCATCGTTAAATTCTTCACGAACTTGCTCAACTGAATACAAAGAGTCTTTAGGGATAGCCAACACTTTCGCTGCATCGCGGATTTCTACCTCTGATTCATCCAAGAGATTATCTAGGTCGCTAAGCTTGATTCGATCTCTTAAACTTTTGGTCATGCTGTCACCTCTACCATGCGCTTGCAAAGTTCCTCACAAACCGCTGTAAAGCCGAATTTCTCAGCCGCTTTAGGGTTGGTTTCAATCAGTGCTTTGCCTTGGTTTAGAGCTTCACTTACGCGCGTTGTTTTAATCAGTTTGTTTTCAAAAACTAGGTTGCCGTACTCTTTACGAAGTTCCGCTTCCTGTTCGCGCTGGTCGTTTGTAATGTTGGCTTCGATAAGGTTTAGGACAATGCCTAATACTTCCAAGTCAGGGTTCATTCGACGGATTTGGCGCGAGGTCTTAACCAGCTCATTAACGCCTTTGATCGACATTTTTTGTGCTTGGCTAATGATAAGTAGCTTACTGGCCACAAGTAGCGCTGCATGCTGTAGCGCGTTCGCCGCTGGTGGACAGTCGATAAAGATATAGTCGTAGTCGTCTTTGATAAGGTCGATAGACTCAGCCACGTTTAAGATTTGTGATTGAGTAATGTTACCCATGCGCTTATCGCCGCCAATAACGTGTACGTTTTCGCTGACTTCGAAAGGTTTAGCCTTTACTGGATTTTCAAAAAGGTTGTAAGCGTTGTGTAGGCAACTCGCAGATGTGTACTCTGGATTCTCGACCATTTCCGGTGCGATTGAGCCGCCTAAGTTGTTTTGTGGGTCAAAGTCCAGGAATAGACATTTGTTGCCTTGGCTAGCGATGCTAATGCCAAAGTTGTAAGTACAAGTTGTTTTACCAACGCCGCCTTTTTGATTGGCAATCGCCATGATAATGCTCATTAATTAATTTCCTTTGCTGGTGGAATTTGTTTGCTGTTTTGGTTTGCTCAGTGCTACCTCAAGATCCTCGATATAGCACTGAACTACGTAATCAGTTGTACCGCCGCCGTGCATTGCTTTGTAAATAGCAGTGTGGCAAGGGCTTACACCCTTAACGCCATCAATGAGCTGCTTGGCTTTTCTGGTACTTCCTGCCTTTTGGACTAATTGATTTAATCTTTCGCATCGTTCCTTGGATGCCATATCAATGCCTCTCGATTGTTGTCACTGGCAACAGGCACACACTATACGTTGCCAGTAGCAACAGTACAAGAAAAAAAGTAACAAACAGAACTGATTGCACAAGTTTTCGCATGCGAGAACATCAGATAAATTGTGAGATTGATTCCATGTGTTTTCGCATGCGAAAACTTTTTGACAATTCTATTACTTAACTGGGTTACAAAGAGCAGCGTCAACAGGCATAAGAAGGAAAAGCACCTAGTTGCATAATTCATTGTTTTTAATAAAAAAATATTGAAAAACCTGTTGAATATGAAAACTATTTCACATAAATTAAATTACAGATAGGCGGCAACAAAACTATTAGGGGTAGGATTGATTGCATCAAAGCTTATCTGTTCAACGTGCAATCCCCGCCATTTGTTCAGTGGCGGGGTTTATTTTTTCTATCTCAAAAGTTTTCGCATGCGAAAACTTAATGCATCGATTTGCTGTTAACACTCCACGCTTCGAGATTTACGTCCTCGATAGAATATTCAAATTCTTCATCATCGACGTAGTAGGTATGTAGGTTTGCTTGCCAGTAGCCTTTATCAACTTGCTCTTGCTGGTACGCCCACGCAGCACACAACAAAATCGCAGGGTCTTCGAAATTGAAGTGTTGCTCTGTGATCACTTCTGAATCGCTGCCAGGTCATAACCATGCTTGGCCATGAGCGATTTAACCGCCCACCTTTAATGGCTAGGGTGCTCCCTGCGAAAGAGCAGGGAGGGGAATAGCCAAAGGTGCGATAGCGCCTTAATGCGGTCTATCCTGTTGCTCGATGTACTGACGAATAACAGTTAGTGGCGCACCTCCACATGTTCCAGCAAAGTAAGACCGACTCCAAAGCACATTCTTACCAAACGCTCCTGCTACATCATTAAATTCCCTGCGAATCCTGCGTGAACTGGTTGCTTTTAACGAGTTCACCAATTTTGCAACGCTAGGTGTATTCGGAGATGTTGATATTAGCAAATGAACATGGTCAGGCTCTCCGTTAAATTCCTTTAGCTCCGCATCAAAGCCCAAACAAAGCTCCCTGAAAGTCGCCTCAAGACTTTGTAGATGCAAATCTCCAAACACTTTCTTTCTGTATTTTGTCACGAAAACGATATGTAAATGCAGTGAATAACAACTATGCCTGCCCTTATTAAAATTATCGCACACTGATATTGTCTTTTGTATGTAAGTTGATAATATAAATACATTATCAAGATTCACACTGATTGTCATGTTAATACGCAAAGCATACAAATTTCGGTTAGAGCCTACCGCTACCCAAGCGGCTAGACTTGCTGTGCTTTGCGGTCATGCTCGATTTGTGTGGAATCAAGGCTTGCGCCACTGCTTAAACAAGTTGGACTCTGGCGAGAAGATCCCGAACTACGCTGAACTGTGTAAGCAACTCACGCAATGGAAGAAAGAAGACGATCTTGCTTGGCTCAAAGAGGCATACACTGACAATCTACAGCAAAAGCTCAAAGACCTTCATACGGCTTGGATGCGATGCTTCGACAAGTCATTAGCTGCTGATAAGCCTAGATTTAAAAATAAAGGCAAAAACCAAGATTCAGTGCGCTTTGTTAACTTCAACAAATACTGCGAACTAGATGGTAAGCGTGTAAAGCTACCGAGCAAGCTTGGCTGGCTGAAGTTTCGCAAATCACAAGAAGTACAAGGCAACATTAAGAACTGTACTGTTAGTTTTAAGTCTGGTCACTGGTATATCTCGTTCCAAGTTGAGCAAGAAATTGATGAACCTAAGCATACCTCTAGCTCTGCCGTTGGTATTGATATGGGTGTTGCCAAGTTAGTCACATTGTCAGACGGCTCATATCTAAAACCGCTTAACGCATTCCGTAAGCATGAAAAGCGCTTAGCTGTCGAACAGCGCAAGCTATCAAGAAAGGTTAAGTTTTCTGCTAACTGGCAGAAACAGAAAGCCAAAATTCAAAAGCTACACACTCTCATTGCGAATTGTCGCAAGGACTACTTACATAAAGCCTCACATCAAATCAGCAAGAACCACGCGATGATAGTGATTGAGGACTTACGTGTATCAAACATGTCTAAGTCAGCAAAAGGCAATGCAGAAAAGCACGGTAAAAACGTGAAAGCTAAGTCAGGGCTGAACAAATCAATACTTGATCAGGGTTGGTATGAGTTCAGAAGACAACTAGAGTACAAGCAATTATGGAATGGTGGTTTAGTTGTCGCTGTGCCAGCGCAATACACAAGCCAAACCTGCCCTTGTTGCAGTCATGCATCGAAAGATAACCGTAAAACTCAATCTCATTTTGAGTGTATTAAGTGTGGTTACACCAACAATGCAGATATTGTTGGCGCATTAAATATTTTAGAGCGGGGACACCGCTTGTTAGCCTGTGGAGAGTCGGCGTTAGCCGCTTGATGAATCAGGAACTTGCACCTAAAGCAATTTAGCGTGCGCCCATGTAATGGGAATCCCTTAGCGAATCAGCTAGGGGAGGATGTCAACAATAAGCGCCATAGTGACGGTACATGAGCGGATTGGCTTTAAGTGTTTTGTAAATGCCATCTACTTGAGCTTGGATAAATGCTTCTTTGCTTTGCGCTGTTTCTAGCGCCTCATCGAGTAAGGGCTGTAGATCTTCAACGGTAGGCAATTTCATTTGGGTAATCATTGTTGTCTCCAAAAAGTTTTCGCATGCGAAAATTTGAGTTAGGCAGCTTCGGCCATTGTGTTGTGAATGGTTAATAGCGATTTCGCTAGCAATTCCAAATCCGCTTTCGCAGAGATAAACCACCAGCCGCCATTAAATTCACTGCTTGCGTTTGATGCGAAGTCAGCGCCGTACTCGGCCTTAGCTTCCTTGTCACCAGCGAACATCACTTTAAGCGAACCTTTAAGGCCATTGTTGTCCATCAAACCAATGCGCTCGTATGGCTCTACAACAATCTCTTTTCGGTTGCGACCGCGCTTAGGCTTCCAGCTAATTGGTGAAGTCACCATTTTAACGTCGATGCCAATGCCTGACATTAGTTCGCTAAACTTCTCGATGCTCTCTACGTTAATGGCAGAGATATTATCGATTTTCACTCTCTGCGTTTCGGTCACTTTAACCTCGGCCTTTTCCGGCTTATTCGCATTTAGGTACTTCTCGATAAATTCCTCACGCTGTGCGCTGCGGTAAGTGAATAGCGAACCATACGCACCTTTCATGCGATTCAATGACCAGTCATCCGAGAAGATTAGGCCATCACCGGATAGGAACTCACGTTCGCCAATAGCGTGTAGGTCGGCACATACCTTAAGCATGGTTTCTTGTGAGTTTTCGCCGTAAATCGCATCGACCTTTTTCAGTAGGTGAGTATCGGTCGTTGGTTTGTATTGCGTCATCCAGTACGCGATCTGTGATAGACGTTTCGCACGGTCAGGGTCGTTAGCCACCAGCTTAGTGAAGTCAGCGAAGAGCTTATCTTCCAGCTCTGTGCGGTATTCGCTAGAGCGTTCGGTCAGAATATCGGTGTAACGAGTGAACTCACGAGCCGATAGGCGGCGCGCTTCGTGTGCGTTGGTGTAACCTGTCCATTTCAAATTGCTTAGATGGTTATCTAGCTCTTTAAGGAAAGTGATAGACGTTTTGTAAGTCGTCTCTGCTTTCAGTAGCGCTTCTTGATAAAGCTCAGGGTGTTTTTCCTCGAATGCTTTGATCTCAAGTGTCACCAGTTCAACAACTGCCTGTTCGCTCACTTGGTTGCCGTTTTCCATCGCCTGTTTGTCCCAATCGCTACCGATAAAGAAACTTAGAATGTCGTGTTCCAACATCACGCGACCTTTATCTTCCAATTGCTTGGTTACTTGGTCGAGTAGGGCTTTCACGATCGCTTTATGGCTCGTATCTGGATAAATCAGCTTTTGGTCTGGTTCAACATCCAATCCCACGGCGTAGAGAATGAGCCGTCAGCATTTCGCACCAAACAACGGCGGCTGTTACCGTAGGCTTTCATTTTCTTTTCTGCGACCAGTTCAAAGAACATCTCACGGTCAAACGTATGAGCGACTTCACTTAGTGGTACACCTTTGGAGCGCTTTTGCTTCTAGCGCTGCTCTATCCTGATTCACTGGCGCAATTTCAATGATGCGCTCAACAGGTAGATCGACATAGTTGCGTGACGCTGGTTCGCCGTCCATTTCAGTAATGAATCCGTCCACCGTGCCAGATTTACGGTCGAAGTTGGTGATCATGATTGTTGCTTTTGAATCGTACTCGGCGCTCCAAGAACGGCTCTTAACTTCGGCTTTGTAGGTGTAGCCATTACGCACAATCACGCCATTGCGAACAATGTACAACTCTGGATGAGTTAGGAAGTCAGGGTAATCCTTTAACACACCGTCATTGCTGGTTTCAATTTCTTGATGGTATCGCTCGCTTTGTCGCGGTTTTTGATCGCTGCTTCAAAGGTTTTGATTTGGCTTTCTAGGGCAAACAGTCTGCCTTTGGTGCGTTGGTAGTTTTTGTGCTGCCAACTGCCGCGCTTCTCGCCCTCTGCACGTAGGCGATCTTCTTCCACCGATGCCGCCAAAACCTGTGTAGTCGCGCAGAGCTGCTTTATCTTCGGGTGAAACGTTGGAGTAGTCGCCGTTGTACTTGGCGAGAATATCTTTGGCTAGTTGGTTAGCCTTAAGGCGCTGGTGGCCTTTTGGAGTGTCGCTAATATCGACAGCGAGCAAGGCTTCAAACTGGCGTACCAGTTCATCGATTGTTGTCGCCTGTTCAATACTGCGGGTTAAATCAGTGTTCATTGAACGTGCCTTTTATTCTTTGGATAAAAGCCAAAAAAAAAGTCGAGCTTTCGCCCGACTTTTTCCTTTCCTATTCCCCATCCCAAAAAAACGCCACTATCAATATCAATTTAAGTTAATGAATAATCTAAAATATCTAAGGAAGTAGATTTTTAGGGACAAAAGAATTATTCCGAACACGGCCATTATCATCAAGAATAAAAATTAGTGTTTTTGGTGAGTAACCAAGATTCAAAGGCAAGCAATTGAACTTTGACTAAAAAAAATTAACGCATAGAAAATCAATGATTTATTAGCGTATTGGTCACATTGACGCGATGCGCTATCATCCAAGATCATCCCCATCCCTGTAAAAAGCGCCTCAAATTACCGAGGTCGCACATGTCGCAAAATAAGGCATCAATTGGGCTAGCGGCAGCTTTAAAACAAGCGTTCCCTTTCTTTAACGAGAATGACGATAAAGAGAGTGGGATAAGTTTTGAATCTGGCGCTGGATACACGGGATCGCCATTCCACGATCGCGAACACCAATTAGATGAAAGCAACGGCGCTCTGACCAATGACGGTCGAAAAAGCTCAGACCGCTTTTTTCTGCACAAGCTGCCGAAAGATCGCTTCATGCTATATCCGATACTCAAGGAAATGGCCGAGGACAGCACGATTGATGCCGCGCTCAATCTGCACCTTGGTCACGCTCTTTCGGTATCAAACGACAATGGCATGGCTGTGTATCTTCATCCAACCGATGAGAAGTACGCCGAGTACGTAGGCCGTCTTAACCGAGAGCTGCTAACTCCAATCAACGAAAACCTAATGAACTGGACGTATTCAACGCTGGTTTATGGGGTTAACTATGTTCGCCCATACACGAAAGAGGGCGTGGGTATTACTCACTTTGAGGCCAACTACTACACGTTGCCAAACCAAATTCGTGAGTACGAACGTTCGGGCGAGCTAGCGGGATTTACTGCGGAATATCTACAAACCCGAGCGAACGGCGAACTGGTACGCCTTGCCGAACCTTGGGCGCTTATCCCACTAAAAATGCCAATCTGGCGGCCAGATATGGATATACCGCCAGTTAACTACACTGGCCAGCGCTACTCACTTTATGACGATGCGTATTCACGCATGCCAATCGAGACGCAGAACTACGGCACATCCATTCTTCTTACCTGTTTTGAGGCTTGGTCGATGCTTCGCCAGTCCATTGCAGCGCTCGGCGCAAGTCGTGTGAATGCTTCACTTATCGATCGCATGGTAGCGGTAAACACTGACGGCTTAGATGCGGCCGGAGCTGCGGAATACATCAACATGGTCGCTGACCAGATGAAGCAAGACCGTCAAGAGGTGGTAGACCGTTCCCGCAAGCTAGGTTTCATTCCAACCGTCATCAACACGCTATTGCCCTTTATGGGCGGCGCTAAAGGTGGCTTGCAGATCGATACCTTTACCACTGACCCGAATATCTCCCACATCGAAGACATTATGTTTCACCTTAAACGCTTAGCCGGAACGCTTGGCGTAGACCCATCCATGCTTGGGTTTGGTGATCTTCTTTCTGGTGGACTAGGCGAGGGCGGCTTCTTCCGCACATCGATTCAATCTGCACTACGCGCCAACCAAATCCGCGCAGCCGTGGTGGCGTTCGTTAAGCGCGCTATCGATATTCACACCATCTACCGAGACGGCAAGGTGTGGAACGATAACGATATGCCATTCGAGATCCGCTTTAACTCTCTCAATACCGCTATTGAGCAAGAGAAAGCCGATGCAATGGAATCTCAAGCGAACTACGCAACCATGCTGGCCACCGTGCTTGACCTTATCGAGCAATCCCCAATCGGCAAATCCGAAAAACTCAAAAATCACCTTTACACGTCTGTTATTGGCCTCGATTCCGAGCTGGCCAAGGAAGTCATTTCCGAGCTGGCCGCTCAAGTCTCTAAAAACGACAAAATGATGGAATCCATTGGCATGACTGACCAAAGCGAAGCGGAACGATTCGTTAGAGACGTAGTTCTCGACCTACTAACCGAAATCCAAAGCCATTAATGGAGAAAAGAAAGTGACAGCAAAAGCACTTAAACAAGTATCCGACCGTTTCAGCCTATTCAATGACGGTCGCAAGCTTAGCGCCAACAAGCGCAATTACATCATCAAAGCCGTTCAAGCGATGCTCAACAGCCCACGAACTCAAGAGCTATTACGACTCGGTGAAGCGTATGGTTACTATGGCCATCAATCCCGCCAGCGAGCGAATAAGCTCTCAATCGGTGAGACTGAGGTGATCATGATTAATGGTCGTCCGGTTGTGGTAGAAAACGTGCCATCTAACCGCACAATCTCTATCACCTGTTCAGATGACGGTATTGTTGAACACACTCAAGAGTTTTTAGATACCGACACAGGCCGTATTGCTTTAGGTTTGCACAATAGCCGTGCTGGTGGTTGGAGCTGGGCGACTGGTGGCCAAGATACACGCGAGGCATCGATCACGACTTCATATCACGGTATGGACTACGTATTGCAGCCGAACTATATCAGCCTAGACCATCCGGCCATGATGATGGAAAGTGCGAACAGCGAGCAAATGATCCTCGAATCGCTACAGGAACAAGGTTTTGATGAGGAATCCGCGCGTAATATCTACGCGAACATGACTCAACAGACTAATGTTGAGCTTGTCGGTGATCTTACTAACCAGCTTATGTACCTAGAAAGCGTGAACGCAGAGTTGCGTGAAAAGGTAGAGCAAAACGCTAAGGCAACCTCGATGCTGCTTGATGTTGTGGACTCTTTACCTATCTATGTGACCGATGCGCAGCGCAAAGCGATCGCCAACATGGCCAGCAAGGAAGATCATCAAGTGGTGCGAGCTATGTTTGAGTCGCTAGGTTCCCGAAAAATGGCGACTTTACCGACAAATAGCTACGTTCCAGTAGAGCAAAAAGTGAGTGTTGCGCCTCAAATTAAACAGCAGTTCGTCAACTTCGGATCTTCGGCACGAAAATTCCAATAAGTTGATCAATTAAAAAGCGCCACCAGCGATTAGTAATTAAGTACAAAAAACACTCAATAAAATCGAAAATACTGGTGGCCAATTCGGAATTTTATAAATCACTAGGCGCGACAGGACGAAAATAGAGTTTATCTTTCTTGAAGTGCGTTGGTCGCCAGTCCCAACCAGCGATAGATACGCTATCTCGCGCGCCAGTAATATACGACACTGAGCGCAACACATTGACACCCTTATCAAAGTTAATCGCCTTATCGGCCTTTAGAACGAGTCTACCGTCTTTTTGGCTATGCAAACCAAAGGTGCAACCTGAGATTGTTACTAACAAATCCAACGGTAGCGCTGGGGCGTTCTTTTTCGGGAACTGTCGGCGCTTAAATTGTTGTTTTAATTGGTTAACTTGAGTTTCTAATTGCTGTTCAGCACTTGGTGGAGGAGTAAATTTCATCACAGAGTTATCCACAAAATTCGATGTGTTCGGAATATTAACACGTCCAAAAGGAGTTTAAATAGATAAAATTTTTGGTAAACTCTAGCGCCAGATGGTAACGCACCTTGTTCGGAATCTCTTTGATACAGAGACTTGTTTGATCAACCATTTACGATCAATAATAGGGGAGTTTTTCTGTAATTAGATCATGGCGATACCGTGATAGAGAGAAAGTGATTCGATTTCGGGCAACAGAAAATAAAAAAGCCCGCTTTGGCGAGCGGGCTTTCTTACTGAAATCGAGCTTTAAGCGGCTAACTTAAAGCGTCACGACAAACGAACTTAAGGAAAGTCATTATGCCGTAATGAATTAGACCGAAGCCTAATCAGGCGAGACATTTAGTTGGCGACTAATGCCTCAAATGGTTAGTAATTAGTTTAACAGTTTAGATTGAGCATCAATCTCAGCGAATGTTAACACAAATTACACCACACCAAAGCAGGTGTAAGTATAACGTTCAAAGAGATCGGTGGCAAATTTTTACGCCTTTTTTTTGAGCAAATTTTATGCAAAACACACCGCTTTTACTGCATCCTTGCTACTGGAAGTCAGGATTCAGAACCCAAGCCTCCAATATCAAAGCCAATAAACCGTCGGCACAACGTAAACTTGCTTGCCTACTAGAAACTATCTCAAGCCATATTCTTAAGCATGGCCATACCTGCTTTGCATCAACTACTCGATTGGTACAGGTCTACAACGAGAACTGCGATCGCTATGGTTGTCGTCCAACCACTTTTGACACTCTCAAAAAACAACTGAAAACAGCAGAAGACTTGAACTTAATTGTCCGAGAACAGAAGCCAAACAATGCAACAGGTCAGAATCTACGTCACATCACTCTATGCGTAGACGCCATCCAAGAAATGTTCGCTGGCGCATACAAATACGCGCTACAAGCTGCACAAAAGCGTTTTAATAGACAAAAACGGCACTCAGGGGGGGCTTCTGTGGAAAAAACTCTTGAGGCCAGTGCTGACAAGGCTTGCGAGCAATCAGACAAAAACAAAAATGGCACTATAAATACAAAAGATCTCTCTACAGAGAGTAAAAATAAAATTAATAACGGTATCCCGTCTGATTCTTGGTTTTTTAAGATCTTCAAACGTGACGCTGACGAAGTAAAACAACTTCAACTAGCAGCTAAGCAAGGCCGCCTATCAGCTAGTGGAGCTCGTCGTGTTATCAAGCTGTACAACAAGCACCAACAGCCTTTAGCGCCTAAGTTCTTGTCATACCTTAAGTTTGTGATTGCTAGCTGGCACAACAAGGCTGCAAGCGCCGTGAAAGCTAGCGTGAACAAGGTTCGTGATACAGCCACCATGTTAGCAGAGTACATGAACACCATTTCCGAGAAAGAGTCTCAAGGCTTAGTTGAATACTATCGTGACGCAGTCGGGCGAGTACAAGTCAGGTATCTGTAATCACTGCTTGATGTGAGTATTTCTATACATGCGTGACCTAAAATGTGTCATAATTACCTAAATCTTGTTATTTATGGATGTGCATTTGCATGAGTGATGAAGAATATTTCTACCCTGAGGTAAGCGATAACCTCCCGAAACATATCAAAAAAGGCCATCAACTGGTCTTTAGTCGTCAAGATCTATCCGCTAGGGAAGCAGATATGTTTGCGTTGATGATTGCACATATGAAACCAAGTGATTGGGAGCAGAAAACACCACACTATGAGTTTACTTCACATCAATTATCAGAGTGGTTAGGTGTTGAGTCTAAACATATCGGTAGCAACTTAAGTCCAGTAGCGAACCGCCTAGCTAGTCGAAAAATCGGGATAAAGGTGGAAACCCCGAAAGGTGATATTGAATTCGACTATAGACCTCTTTTTAAACATATAGCTTATAAACACGGCATACTTACGATGGTTCCTAACGATATGCTCAAATCAGAGTATATTGAATATAATCAAGGATTTGCTCTGATTAATACTCGCAATTTCTTTGAGGTAAAGAAGGAGTATTCTAAGCGCTTGTACGAACTGCTTAGTCGCTTCAAAGACAAGGGCTTTGAAATGCATGCGCAAAAGCTTAGTGAACTGAAAGGAATATTTGGGCTTTTGGACGAATCAGGGAAGCTGAAAAAAGATAAAAGTTCCTTCAAAAACAACAGCGTATTTATGAAACGTTGTATCAGGGAAAGCATTAAAGAACTTTCTGAACACCCTCAGATTAGCAAAGAGCTTCTATTTTTAGAAAGCAGCCAAGGTGATAAGGGTTTTGAGGTTGTAAAGAAAGGTAGAACCATTACTGGAATCAAGTTTCTCTTCCGGTGGGTTAAACTAGGTTCAATTGATGAACTAAATCAACACGATGCTCTTAAGACAATTCGACAACTTGAATTGAAAAGGCTTCAAAACCAAGTCAGACTCACCGAGTCTGAACTAGAATCACTTGCCATCGCGTACCGCTATGTGGGTAAAGAAGACCACGCTCTTAAAGTTGAAGCTAGCTTGTCAAAGCGACACTCAGAAAAAGAGCAACAAAATCATGATGATGGAATGCATGAATTAGAGTCGTTAATGGAAAAGATAGATACCCTTTCAGAACTAACCGATACACACGATTACTGATAGCTAACAAGTTTTAGGTCATGGGCTCGATAGATGACATTTTCTAGGTTGAAATGAGCTATGTGACACATTTTAGGTATATGGGAGGGAATTCGACGTGATCATTGACTCGAAAGTAGAAAAAACCGGACAAGACTCCTATACAACCATCTCACACACCTAAAATATGTCATTTAAGAACAGAAACACCTAAAACCTGTTATCCAATCACCTGATATATGATCACTTTCACCTAGATTATGTAGCACTAAAGCCTATAAGAAGATCACAAACACCTAATAAATGATCAATTAAACCTAGATCTTGTTACTTAAAGACCTAAAAAAAGATCTTTAAGCGAGTTAAACCGCATTAAAATCAATACGTTACGATTCCTATAGATCTTATAGTTCTATAGTTTCCATAGATTGATATAGTTAAATATAGATCTTTATAGCGTATGTGGATAACTGGAAAATCAAAGATTTACACAGTTTCCCACATACACAACAAGTTTTTGTTGTTTAGATGAGTTAATGATCCTAGCTATAGACAACGGCATGCTACAACGAATAGCGGCCGCATTTGTGTGAGTTCTTGACAAAAACACGAATTGACAGGAAATATTAATTATTGGATAGTTGTAAGTGTGCTCTAGAAGCAACAATGTACTTCTAGAGCAGCAGCGTTGGTTAACCGAATAGTGCTTGCACTATAACGGCGACGAGATTGATTATCGCTATAATCAGTTCAATTAAATTTACCATTTGTTCCCCTGATAAGGCTCATGGTGAAAGACAACGCACAAGGGTTTTTGATGGTGGCCGCCATCGTTTACCCGCATACACGAAGTGAAGCTTTCTAGCTGCTTCGAGCTTGGTTGGTGATTACATAATTACCTCCTAATTAATTAAAGGTTGGGTTCTTCGAATCCAGCCTTTTTTTATATTCTTCACACAATCAAGGTTATTAGGGAACGTTTTGTTCCAAGTCTTGCAGTGCCGAGTATTCCAGACTTTTTGCTAATTTTGCAAACGCCCAAACGAGTTGGTTATCTCTTTCAGGTTAAGGCGTATGAAAACTCCCAAGTCCTTATGTCCCATTGTGATCAGATAATTCCCCTTTCATAAAGAAACGCTTTGAAAAATATTCATTTCTCTACATGAATCGGGATATGAGCAAGATTTTTATCCAATAATTCATGTTCATTTTCCCTTTCTGCTTGATGCTAACCTCAAAAGAAAGTTGCCGCTTCCAGCAGATGGGTTAGCGCATTCAATATATTGCTGTTAACTCATCTTATCCTGTTAAAAACAAAAATGCTTCCCCGTACAACTTAAGTGGTTAAGCTTCCTATCATTTTGGCTAGTTTTTGCCCACTAATTTCTAATTAGCCTAAGTGTTGGCAGTATTAAACTCAACTATTTGACGTCGATAAGATGCTAAACGATCTGGAGTCATGGTCACGTAAGGCATCTGTTTTTTACTATACCGTTATTTAATGATTACGGAACCTAACGGACGAGGTTTCTTGATGAACCAATTCAAACTAGCTTTCGCGATTGATGCTTTTTCAATCCTTCATCTATATTTGTAACGCGACAGTATTATTGTTTTGTTTGGTTGGTATTGTTTATTTTTGTTGCTATTTTGTGTTTTCTGTCATTCCGAATGGGAAATTATTTATCTATGATTTGTAACTTTATATATACATTAAATTTTGGAGTATTCGGATTAGATATTGGATAAAAAAAGCTTCTAGTTTCCCCGAAGCTTTCCATTACTCTTATCCCGATAGCTAAACGTATCCGTCTATGCGAGGTGGACTTCATCATCATCCACTTTGAAAAGAGAAGTGTTTAACTTGCTAAGTAGCTTGTCTACTGGGATTTTCCACATTTTACACAATTCATTTAGGTTGTTCTGACCGCTCTTAATTGCATTGGCCAAAGCGAAGCCTAAGACGCTGTTAGAGGTGTTGGTCATGTACTCCTTAACGTCTTCTTGGATTTGGTTGTGAACTTTTTTGCTGCTGTTCTCTGATACTTTCTGATTCATTATATTATTCCGTTTTCCTGTTTCTGATATAAAAATACATCATTTCGGTTTTTGTATTGGTGATTTTTGAATTGTTTCTTAATCCGGTTTATACTGAATTAAAAATTTACTTGTTCGGAATTATTGATGGGTGAAATAATTTCTGAAATTAAGCGATCTCAACTGGAACAACGGCAAAGAGAGCGAGACAAAAGCTCACCATCAATCCTGGATACATTCGAGGGCATAGAGCCTACGGACGAACGCGAAGCTCTGGCGAACCGGTTACAAGATGCCGATGTGACATTGGACGACAAACCGGATCGCTGCCCGACTTGCAATGGCACAGGTTACACCAAGTCGTTATTTAGCAAGTGGGAGTGCTGTAGCTGTTTTGGGACTGGTTACGACCTTTCCGATCCGGTTGCCGTTATCAAGTGGCAAAAGCTCTGCCTCGATTGGTCAAAGAATCGGTTATATGAATATCGCGTTGCATTGATTAAGGGGACTACAACCGAGGAAGAACGACTAGCAAGTGAAGTGGAGAGCTTCTATGAAAATGCGAGACGCAAAGACTAAACAGGCCGCTCGAATCCAATCGCTTGAGTATAGACAGCAACGTGCAGCGCGAATCAAGCGAGCGAGACGGCATGCAGATTTAACCATACTCGAAATGAGCAGGTTAATCGGGTTATCACCAGACACTTATCGAAAAATCGAGAATGGCGAAGTGAACCCAAGGGTGCAAAACCTAGAACTGATAGCTGTCTACACAAGTACAGACGTGGGCAATTTGTTCTTTGGTGATGCGATTTCTAACAGAGACGAAGCGGTAAAGAGAGATACCGGAGAATAACGAATGGCTTCAAGAGGCATTAACAAGGTCATTCTGGTTGGTAACTTGGGGTCAGATCCCGAAATCCGATACCTGCCAAATGGCGGCGCAGTAGCGAATATCACGATCGCTACATCCGAAACTTGGCGCGATAAAGCGACAGGGGAGAACCGAGAAAAAAACGAGTGGCATCGAGTGGTGTTGTTCGGCAAGTTGGCCGAAGTAGCGGGGGAGTTCCTACGCAAAGGGTCACAAGTTTACATCGAGGGTCAATTGCAGACTCGCAAATGGAAAGACAAGCAAGGCCAAGACCGTTACAGCACAGAGGTAGTAGTTCAAGGCTTTAATGGCGTGATGCAAATGCTTGGCAATAGCCGAGCTGGTGGCCAGCAACAACAAGGCGGTTGGGATCAATCTCAACAGCAATACGGCGAGCCACCAATGGATTTTGACGATGAAATACCGTTCCAGAACGAGTTTCGTCATTACAAGATGCTGAGTTACGTGGCGGCTTGAACGGTGAGTAAGCAAAATTTAGCGTTAGCAACTCAAGACGACTTACTGATTGCATTGCGTCGAATGACCACTAAAGCGCTTATGGAAATGCGCGAGGCGACAGGCGAAACGGATTTTACGGACACACCAAGTGCTTTTTATTTCAGTAACCGTGCAATCGCGGCAGAAGTAAACGGGTGTTCGGGTCATGTGGCCGAACTAATCCAAGACAGCTACCTCGACTACGTTCACAAAGGTAGCGAAATACTGGTTTGGCTGGATGACTTAGAAGAACGCCTAGAGCGCTTTGCTAACCAAGAATAAAACACTTTAACCCTATTCCCTTATCCCAATTTTTGAGTAGTAGAGAAATTGCCCGATGAGCGATGTTTTTACTGTAGAGCTTCCTTGGTGTGCCAGCTATCCAAGATGACTCAACCTATTGGGACGTGCTTGGAACGTTATGGAAAGCGCAAGGCTCGCACCAACATCAAGGTGTGTGGTCGTCCCTGTTTACGTGCCCGAGACGCAACAAGCACAAGGTTATGAAGTCGTCAGAGCGCAAGGCGTTCGCCAAGCTACCCAAGGTGATCACTGCCTACCGCGCTATCAATGACGAATCCGAAATCGAAACTGCACTTTGTTGGACGCTATCTGAGGACATTGCTAAGCGTGTTTTCTCTCAAGGAGGCCGCCGCAAGGTGGTATCTAAGCAATTCACCAAGGACGAGGTGTTTGCCTACTTCAACCGCCGTAAGGAGCAAGAGATTTTAGTTGTACAAGGGCTTATCTAGTTATGGCCAGAGCACCACGATTCGATCACTCTTTTCTCGCAAACCAAGTTGCTAAGCGCAAGAAGTGGAAAAGCAAAGGCGTGAAAGCTGGCCACGGCGGCGACTTCAATATCGATGCAGCACTTAACGAGATTAACCGTTCTGTTAATCACATCATCAATCCGGTATCGATAAACGTCCCAAATACTGCGCTGGTGGACAAGTCAGAGCTACCAGCCTGGCTTATCCGTATTCTTGAGAAAGACATTGACGTTGCGCGCGCTGCGACACAGAAGAAAGTGGAACTGGATTCACCACACAAAACGCGCCTTGCACAAGGGATTAAGCGCCCGAAAGAGTTTAACGACACGAAGCTGGCCGAACACTGGTTACAGGTGCGTTTGTTCTACACGTTAGAGACGCAGTACAAGGACATTTACCCGCTGGTTTTCTCAATCCCTAATGGTGGCTACCGAACACCTAAAGCGGCTTCGATGATGAGCTATGAGGGACAAAAGAAAGGTGTGCCAGATATATTTTTTCCTATCCCGAGAGGGGTGTATCACGGGTTCTTTTTGGAGGTGAAAACGGAAGAAGGTCGCCCAAGTAAGGAACAGCAGGAAAAGATAAAAATGTTCCAAAATCTAGGATATTACGTGGTTGTGGCCAAGGGGTTTGATGAGTGCATTTGTCAAATTAATAGCTATCTCCAATTGCCAACATTTGATAACAAAACTAGACTAGCCGCATAAGTATATAAAAAGGGCTTAGTTATCTCATGTTAGCGAGTGAATACCACAGCATTGGCCAAAAGCCAGTTGATTTAGACGTGTTAGAAGCAACAAAGGTAGTCCGTAACTTCCTATGCGATTACCTTTACTATGACAAGTTGTTGCTAAGCTATGCTCCCGCAGGGGAATTTGGTAGCGCTCAAGCGTATCGTTGGCTTACTGGTGGTCATATTTGTGACTACGATGCTACTGGCGACACAATTGCACCAAGAGAGAAGATCAACTATCGAGTCATTAGAATGCTATTCGATGCTGGTCTAATCAAAGTAAAAACCAACATCCGAACGCCACATACTCGCTGCGTTATCTTTGAATGGGTTCGAGACATTAAGAAATATCGTCGTGAAATCCTCCGTACTAAAATCTTTGGCGAGAATGTTTACCTCACTAGCGCAATGATTGATGCTACAGCGGCGCAATATGGTCTGACCGTGACGTTTGTCGGTGCGAGAGGTGTCTTTGAGATATTGGATGGTAATGGCAACTCAATCCCGAACGGCCAAGCCAAGAACACCTACATATTCATGAATAGTGTTGGTGAGCCAGTAGGCCGACTACGTGATATGTCCTATTGGGAATGGGAACAATACTTATACGACACAGCGACACGCGCCAAGCTGCGCAAAACGCCTCTCAAAGTTCGTGATGGCATGCGCAGCCACTTTTCGGAGTTCAAACGAGCTTAACGCCAATCCTTGATCATCTTTCCACAAATGCCGCCTATATGGGCGGTATTTTTTTTGTATTAAAAACAGAAATTGTGTTCGGAATATTTACGGTGTGTTCGGAATGGTTATAATCGTCTAATGGCAGGACGTAAACCCAAGAAAAACGCCTTAACCCCTCAGCAGCGCTGGAATCGTCATCTTGCCAAGATGGCTAGGTTTGACATTAAACGTCAATACTACCGCGCCAGCGCGACACAACGAGAGCAAATTAGGCGACTCCAAATAGAACTTGGCTGTAGCAGTCGAGAAGAACTGGTTCTTTACGCCATCAATCTTCTAGGCCAACAGCACGGAATTTATCTGAAAGATATTCAAGAGGACTTAGCGTGTCTAAACAAAAAGCCGTAGGTAAGCACGAACTGATCTCAGCAATGAAAAAAGAAACGGGCGCATTACGTGAAGAATGCGAGCTGGTTTTTGATGCCTTTATCGAAGAAATCTCAACTCAAACCATGATTGAGGGCAATGCTGTATTGCTTAGTGGTTTCGGTACGTTCGCACCTCGCCTTAAGAAAGCGCGAGCTGGCCGTAATCCAAAAACGGGAGCACCAGCGATTGTAGCTGCGCGAGACAAGCTGACTTTTAGTGCATCGGATGTATTCCGCGATGAGCTGGCAAGCAAGGTAAACGAGATCAAGGGGGCACATTAATGAGTACACGCTTAAACCGAACTGACATTGAAAGAAACATTTCTAAACGCCTTGGCTTAAAGCTTACTGGTGATGATGCAGAGCTGGTGGGCGATTGTCTGGATGCAATGATCAATCACATTCTGGTTGAGATTGCGAAAGGCCGTGAGGTGCAAATTCGAGGCTTTGGCCGTTTCCGTCACATAGAGCGTGAACGCACAACCATTAATCCGGCGACGAAAGAGCGCTTAGGTGTCAAAACCGAGCACAGCGTATTGTTCTCTGCTTACAAGGACATGGTACGCGTCCATGAATGATAGTAAGGCAATTGGGCTACGTGTCTTTATCGGCTCCGTTCGGCTACTGGCTATAACCATTGTGTTAGCGCTGGTGGCTGTTGTCGGTATTGGCACATACAGCTTTTATGGATTGGTGGTCTATCCAAAGATAGAGCGAGTGAAGATTGATTTGGACGCAGAGCGCATAGAGCGCATTACTGTAGCGGCCAAGAGTGGGGAGAAGTCAGAGAATGGCGCACCTAGTCAAAAGTAAGACCGTCGAGGGCGCAAAGAACAAATGGGCGACTCGTTGGGACTATTTCTTTGATGCTCAATTCCTCTTTCGACGTGATACCGGAAAACAGTTTGTTTTAGACGTGGCCGCCGAGCCACAAACCGCCAAGGCGAACCGCTTCTACGTGGCTCCTGACTGGATTAACGAACAGCCGAGCTTAAGCCAAAACACAAGGCAGCTCAGCTCCTAAACCCTGTTTGTGTTGGGTTCGATGGCCTACAAGGTGAATGGGAAGATGGCTGGTGGTGCAATCCTCCGTTCGACCTTAAGTTTGAGTTTCTGGAAAAGGCGCTAGAACAAGCCAGAAAAGGCCGTGAAGGCATGATGTTGTTACCACATGAAGAACTCACAACGTGGTGGCTGGACTTGGTTGAGGGCTACGCCTCTTAACGCGCTGTGGTACTTCTTTCTGATAAAGATTGGCTACTATAAAACACTCAAGAAAGCCACCAGAAAAAAGCGACAGAAACAATCTTTAAATGGGTAAAAATCACAAAATGAAATGCAAACTAACATTGTGATATGTTCGGAATGAGTTTAGTATTATTCCCATAGGACAGTGACGGATACGACTTCCTATACGGTGCGCTTGTCTAATAAGGTTGTGCAAGCGTTGTAGGGTAAAACCTACAGGCTCCCAAAGAGGGCAAAGGGTTGATCTTCGAAAGAGGGTTAGCCCTTTGTTCTATCTATCCCCTACCAAAGAGCGCCTATATGAGCAGGCACTATGAGAAAAGTCCACGAACTATTCTGGCATCGCAAACACGACCGCATCCTTAAGCGAGAGCTGGCCAAGGATAAGCTGTACACCAAAGAGCTGGATAACTCCTTACGCAAGATGATTCACGAAATAAACAATCACCTTAAGCAAACTGAAAGCGTCAGCTAGATTGAGTGGAGTAAAGAGCATAGTATTAACAAAGCGATGCACTACAAAAGGTGAAGCATGCGTACTCAAGCACAAAAGAAAGGTAAAACAGTTCCCAAGGCGACTAAGAACAAAAAGAAACGCTCATTGTTTACAGAGGCAGAGCTATTGAATGGCTTAAATGCCCACACGGCACATAGTGATGAGCTAGCCAGTGTTTCTAGTAAAGAGCTAGGCGAGTAGCTAGGTAAAAAATACTTGAAACTAGCATTCCGAACGGATAAATTTATGTATACGCGATTTAAATAGTTGCCATTGTGACGACCGTGTTTTCCTTTAAAAATCTTAGACAACTGTGCTCAAGCGCCTTTGGTTATTCCATTGGCGCTTTTTTCTTGATTTTTCGAGGTAAGTATCAATATAATTGCCTTGTTTTCGTGTGAAGCGTACAGCTTCGGCGAGTGATTCAAAGAAGGTTTGCAAAAGAGCTGGTAGAAATACTGGCTCTTTTTATGTGTCGTGTTTCAACCTATTGAAGAGGCATTTTTAGTGTTCTATATTTACCTCGCTCGCAAGAAAATGGACGTGGATACTCCAAAATATAGATGGCCAATTGATTGGTTATTGAATTACCTGTTATTGACAACTCCTCAAAATCAAAAGGCCACGGTAAAATGTGGCCTTTTCTTATGTTAAAAACATCATTTTTAAAAAGTCTATTCGGAATTATAAAGGCCGTAAAAAACCAACTAAAATACACGCTACCGAGAAAATGAATAC
Source organism: Vibrio sp. 970 (assembly GCF_033339075.1). Classification (NCBI taxonomy): domain Bacteria; kingdom Pseudomonadati; phylum Pseudomonadota; class Gammaproteobacteria; order Vibrionales; family Vibrionaceae; genus Vibrio; species Vibrio sp. 970. Next base: position 9,867 of record NZ_JAWOTW010000014.1, on the reverse strand, counting down.
GCATGTGATTCGCTGGTGGCTCCCCGAAGCGAATAGATTCAAACAGTACCTATCAAATGGGGTAAAAATCGGCACTGGTTGGCGGTTTAACACATCCCCAAGCCAATGCGACACACAACCGCATCCAAATCCACACAGAATCGCACCTAGAATCGTGCTGGTGGCTTTTAACGCCTCAATGGGTATTAATGTGCCCCCTATCGCTAAATGATAGCCATAAACCGTTACAGCGAGCCATATCGAAAGGATGTGGGTGTAAGTTCGGTGCGGGATTCTGTCAAATTCAAGCCAGTCCGGTGCGCTCGAACCGCTTAAGCAACCAAGAAATGCCAGGATTGAATGCAGTGGTGTTGTGTCTGCCATTAAGGCGAGAGGAACGGGCGCAAAGCACAGTGCGCCCCAAGCGTGTCCAGTTCGGCTCATTCAGCTTCGCATCGAGCGCAATACGCATAGACGATGGCACTCATCGCTATGGTTCGATTGCGGTAGTTGGTGGCCAATTTCTCAAACGTCTCTGCAACTTCGGGGTCAATCCAAGGACTGATTTGGCGTGCCCCTACTAGGTCGCCCTCGATTACTTCGGGGTGCTTTTCTGGTAGTTGGTTTGGATCAGTGTTGTTGATGGCCAACTGATACAGCTCGGTCAGGGTAATTCCGTTCTGTTCGCATTGTTCGCATGCTTTTGCGTGAGCAAGGCGTGAAATTCGCACTTGAAGTAGCGTTAATCCCTTTTCCCGTTGGCGGGTTCTAAACATGGTTTGTCGTGCTTTGGTTTTGGCTTTGTGTCTGAATTTGATGCGCTCGGGTGCTTTCAAGGGGGTATTCCTTTCGTCACGTAGCGCGTTGTCTTGGGTATGGGGGAAGGTGGCTAGTGAGATAACGCAGCCAATTACTATATCGTGCCGCAGAATCAATTGTACATGAGTAGCGTTACTCACTAGCTGGCCATGATTATATGCAGAAAATCGTTACTGTAAATACTATTTAATGTCGCGTTATCAAATTTTGTCTTTAAAACATTATTGACAATTAAATTATTTTTTAACTGGCCTAGTTCGTGTTGTTGTCACCTGTTTGAACTCTGTATTATTCCGAACGTAATAAAATGAATGGGGTTTAACCGTGTCCGGCAAGATTGACTATCAGGCTCACCAACAGCAGTTTTGGGAGCAGTTAGAGAAGCAGCCGACTTTGACGCTGGCCGAGTATTGCGAAGCCAACGGATTGAAGTACGGCACCGCTAAGCGATATATAAAACGGCCAGCCAAAACGGGCGGCAAGTTCCAACCGTCCGTTATGCCAAAAATCAAAGCGAAAAAGACCAGTCAGGGCAATGACTGGCATTCCCTTTTGAAAGAATTTCTCGTGCGTGGCGCTCAAAACCCAACGCTCACGATGGCCGCTTTTGCGAAAGATAAAGGGGTGAATGGTGCGACATTGCGCCGCCAGTTTAATTCCATGCGATCGCTGCCCGAGTTTGATCGATTATTTGATCTTTACGATGAGCAATTAGCGAAATTTCAAGAAGCGAAAAACGACAAGAAGAAAAAAAGAGCTGATAAATCAGAGTCCAAAGAAGCGGGGGCAACTGCGCAAGCGCAAAGTGCGCAAGGCGATCGCGCGAAAACAGGGGGTATTGGATCACTGCGCAAGCAGCGATCAGTTGAGGGACTTTCGCAGTATTCCAGTGCTCAAGTGGGTCGCCCTGTTGTGCATGGTGGTTATGCCCGTAGTGCGGGTATTACTGGCGAAATCATGGATATTCTCATGGATACCGATCCGCTTTCGGTTTGCAACGAACTGATTATTGCCCGTTCGCAGTATTACCGAATGAATGAGACGTTAGCTAAACGCCTTAAAGAGATCGATGAAATGGAAGAAAGCGGAGACATTCCGCTCGATGACGAAAACCAGCCAGTAGACATAAACGCCATGCGTGACCGTCTCATCTTTGGCTATGGCACCAGATTGCGTGAACTGGAATTGAGTATTTCCACGATGGCCAAACAAGAGGCCAAGCGCTACATCGATTTGCGTAAACAGGAATACGCTGAATTGATGATGCCACACTTACTGCCAGCGGAAGAAACCAGCCTAGTAATAGAAATGCTTTCTCTGCGCACTAAGAACAACTGGACAGCCTTAGAGACGTGTCAGCAAATCGAGAAGTTAGGCGCACGTCCACCAGCAACGCTATTGCATGAAGCTAAGGTAGAACTAGCGAACCTAGAGCCAGAAGTAGACGACACTGGTATCAGTGAGCAAGAGCTGGATGAGCTGTTTGATGACTACACGTTAGAGCAGATTGAGCAGCAAGATAACTGGCTACCTGCGCGCAAAGAAGAAGTAAACCGACGAATCAAAGAAGCCGAAGACCTAGAGAACGGCGTAGAACCTACCCTATCCCCATCCCAAATACAAAACGAAGCCGCTAAAGAGCAAGCCTATGATGACCTCGATAACGAGGGAGTGTCGGGGTTTGACGATGTAGACAGCTTCGAGGTACTTGGTGGCTAGAAGAATAAAGAGCGTAACACAAGATCCCCGTTACCCTGCCCTAGTTAAGCGGTATCGCTATGACTGGAAACGCCTCGCTGTTGAGCTAGTCGGTAAGAAGCCGAGCTGGCAGCAGCGCAAAATCATTGATAGTGCTCAGCGTATTGGTGCGCGAACGACTGTCAGCTCTGGCCACGGTACAGGCAAGTCAGACATGACCAGTATCATGATCATTGCTTTCATGCTCTGCTTCCCCAATGCGCGTGTTGTGCTGGTGGCGAACAACGCGAGACAGGTACAAATCGGTGTATGGAAGTACCTAAAATCCAACTGGAACACGCTCTTACAAAAGCATGGTTGGTTGCAGCAATACTTCACCATTACCGAGACAGCCTTTTTTGAAAACTCAGCAAAAGGTATCTGGCAAACCAGTGCTAAATCGTGCCGTATTGGTAACGAGGAAGCGCTAGCGGGTGAACACGCTAAACACTTGTTTGTTATTGTCGATGAGGCGTCAGGCGTCTCTGACAAGGCTTTTGGTGTGTTAGCGGGGGCATTGACCGAGAAAGATAACCGAATGCTGTTATTGAGCCAGCCAACGCGCCCTAGCGGCTATTTCTACGATACGCATCACCGATTAGCCGAGCCTAGTGGTCGATGGCGAGCCATCCGGCTTAACTCCGAGGAATCTCCGTTCGTAACCGTGGAATTTATCCTCGATAAGCGATTGGAGTATGGCGGTCGAGAGGCACCGGAATACCTGATTAAAGTACGTGGGGAGTTCCCAAGTTCCATTGCTGGCATGCTGCTTAGTCGGGATGCGCTGGACAAAAGCGCAAGGCTCAACCTCGATATGCCCGATGGTTGGGGTTGGGCTGCGCTGGTGGACGTTGGTAATGGTCGTGACCGCTCGATACTCAATATCTGCAAGGTTTGGGGTCAACGCATGGAGCGCATCGTTAAGAGCGTGAAATTGCTTGAACAACCAAGCACGGTCGATCCGGTTCGGTTCGCTGACATTATCCATGCAGAGTGTAGTGAGGACTTGTACCCAAACATCACGATAGCAGTGGATAGTGACGGTGTAGGTTATGACACGGCGACTTGCTTAGAACGCTACGGACGGCGCGTACAGCGCATTCGTTGGGGTAAGAAGATGCACTCCACCAGCGATAAGCAGCGTTTCTTTAACCAGCGTGCGTATGCCAATGTTATGGCTCGGGATGCGATAAACCAAGGCCGCATGCAGATAGATAAGAACGTCAAGACGGCAGAACAAGGCAGTAAAATACCTTGTGCAATCAACGAGTCAGGCCAATGGGTAATGATGCCAAAACCGATGATGAAAGAGAAAATGAACATCCCATCACCTGACCGTTGGGATACATACTGTTTTTCTCAATTGGTAGATTATGTGCCGCACGAAATGGAAGTAACAGAGAGCATGCTAGAGTCTCGCAGTTCAGTAGAACAATGGGTACTGGAAGCGCTTGAATCGGACGATGCTTAATTCCGTTGGTGCCAACATATAAAAGTAATATGAAAAGGTGGCGATACCGTTAAATATCGCCACCAAATCACCAATCAAAGCGGAACAACAATAATTTAGCTTAAAACCTTAGTTCACTAATCCATCGAACTGCGAACGTGCTTTGCTTTCGTTCTTGCTTCTAAGCTCTTTTCTGGCTTCACGAATAGCGTCAACTTCGCTTTCTATATACATATTAGCGTTAGGGTACAGTACCGACTTAAAAGCATTCGCTTCATCGAATATCGAACGTCCCTCAGTGGTGTTGTTCGTGATTAGCACATCGTGATCTTTACAAGAGCGATGCCTAATTAGAACAAGGCCACCAGCGTTAACGTGAACCTTTTTAGCTACGCGAGAAATGCCACCATTGTTGCCATCATAGGTATGGATGATAGCTACAATGTCATTGTGTTCTTGACCGCGCTTTCTAAACTCAACGTCTGCATTGTCTTTGAAGTATTTCAATTCATTCAATGCAGTGTTTTTATTGTTAGTGAGCTGTTCTTTCTCATCTTCTGGAAGATCGTAGGAGAGTTTACGGTCGAGGTCGCGTAGGTATGCTTCAAGTCTTTTGGCTAGACGTGCGCCAGTGACTTTCTGGCTGCTAGCTGCTTTATTAATTGTGATGTTAACGCGACGGACGTTCTCAATTACGGTCGTCTCTTTAAATGAGTTAGATGAGCTGTTGAAGTATTGAGGTGCGCGCTCTAAAAGCTCTTTATTGGCTGATTTCGCGGCCTCAATATACTCAAGTAAACGAGTGGTTGGATTACCACGTTTTACTACAGCTACGATGCGATCATTGAATAGTCCACTATCTTCTTTGCCATCTATTTGTTCGGAAAAAGTCGCGCGGTGCTTCAAGGCACGTTTTAGGCGCGCATCTGCCGTTTGTTTGTTTGCAAGTAATTGATTAAGTGTTTCTATATCAATAGCTTTTAAATCTTTAATTTCAGTATTTTTTTTATTAATCATGGTGAACGGTTGCTCCAAATTACATTGGAGGATAAAGGTTACACTCCATCCCTGAGCGTATGCGAGTAACGAAAAACCCTACCTTTATCCTTAATGCGTAGCATACCGTTTTTGTGTTCGGAATTAAATAAAAAACGAACAGAAGAACGTTATAAGTGTTGCTTTTTAAGCGAAGAAGTGATCTCGAACGAAGTTTAATACGTCATCACGATTAATGGATGAATTGCATAGTGCGTTCGGATGCGATTGGATAAGATGCATCATGCAAATGTCGGTCGCGTCATCGAGGAACGAGCTGCTAAATACATCTAGGGACAGGTCACATTTGTCTAGTATTTCGATTGGAATTAATTGATTCAACGTGCAGTGCATATCTATATCTCTTAAGCCAATTGACTGGATAGCCAATACGTATATAGCTCTGATTTGGAAAGAGTTTAGGGGATTCTCGCCAGCCGAGCTGATGTTCGCGGAGTATTATGAGACTGTGATCTTTGATTGTCTAGATATGCAAAATAATGCAAACATATCGTTACTAGCAGTTAGGTTTTGAGAACGTGACCTATACCGCATAATAATTGAGGATATGCATATTTGTTCGTTTCGCGTGACGACGTAACACCGTCATTATATTTCCAAAGACGGGTAATTGTCGTAGCGAGTTTCAAAAAACCTCTTTTAGTTTCAGTTCTAGACAGAACTGAAACTAACTTATCCAATGCTTTGTCGCTGGTCATCGACGCAAAAAGACACAAAATCCAATAAAAACAATGACTTATCAAATATCTAAGATTGCTTTCTAATCCTGGCATTTTGTGTGAATGAACCTAAATATTCCATAGGAATATTGATAAAAAATGACTTCTTGCTGGTGGTGTTTTGAGCACTATTGCGTTATTTGTCAAAAGTTGATTAGTCGGTCACTTCTGAAACCCTTCGTGCTTTTAATGTAATTATTCCGAACATAGTTGAAAAAGATATTCCTTTGGAATATATTGTATTCCGAGCAAACACTGGCATTTTGCCAAAAAAGGATCAGCAAAAATGTTTAAAAAAAATGAATTGGTGTCGCTTTCGGATGAGTGGGCGAGTAAACGCAGTGCCATCCAAGAGCGCCACCACGACCTTATTCTTATCTCTTTGGATGAGCTAATTAATGAATGTGGAGGCCAAGAACAAGCCGCCGCCATCATTCGCAATTTCTACGGTTTCCCTTGTGTGCAAGGCACGATCAGCAAGGCTCGAAAAGGTAATAATGCGCTAAAGATTCGCTCTCAACTTCGCTTTGCCATAAACACAATTAAAGAAGCTCAAAGCATCCAAGCACAAACCAAGATGATCAACCACTTTGGCCGCTTACCTGTTCACCACGACTTCGTGCGTGTCGATGGCGAACTAGGCTTATTCTTGGGATTTAGCTTGTTATCTCGAACCCTACAAATTCAAGTGTTCGTTGGTGGCGAGTTTAAAACGGTTAATGCTAATCACGTGGAGTTGATCTAATGCCTGCTTTCCCTGCGCGTGACTTAGACGAGTTGGAAAAAATAATCCGTTTAATGGATGACATTAACCCACTTATCTCTATGATGATTGAAATGGAGGTTCGTACAGGTTTACGTTATTGCGACATTTCGAAGCTAAAATTCAGCGATGTGATGATAAATGGCGTGATCCGGTCTTCATTTAACATTGTTCAATCAAAAGGTTTTAAAGGCCGTATGGCCCGAGGTAAGAGCGAAAAAGCCGCTAAAGAGGCCGCTCGAATCACCATTCACGTTAATGCCGAACTGGAAGAACTGATTAAACGTATCTACTTACACAATGGCCATAATGAGTTGATGTTTCAATCTAATCACCACTTGGCCAAAAAGGGCAATGCGATCAGCATCCAGTATATCAACCGAGCGTATAAGCGCATAGCAATGGAGTTGAGATTGCCATATCAGCTATCAACACACTCGATGCGAAAAATGTACGCCATGCTCCTGCTTGAAAAGAAAGCCTCTTTGAAAGTGATTAAGGACGCGCTTGGTCACTCTAGTGTTGCCGTGACTGACCACTACTTAAGAACGTTCCACGACGAAGCGAAAGAGTACACAACAGGCATTTCATTAAAACCAAAGGCAGAATAGAGGGAGGGGAAATTATGTGTAAGGCTCTAATGAACGCGAACTTACGAGTAAACGAATTTAAGCTTCGACAACAGGAACTTTCCCGAACCTCAATTCCGAATGACCTTAAACCAAAGGTAAGAGAATTAATGAAAAAAGGGTTCAGAAAAAAGGCAATCAAGCTGGTGCTTGGTTGCGGTTATGATGACCTAAAGACTATCAATCTGTCGCATTAGTTATAAATATAAAAAATTGTTACACTGTAACCTCTTTCCATTTGGCTACATGTTACATATAGCTATCGAAATACGCAACCAAATCAGCAAAGAACTATGGGGGCGTTGTTGGAATCGCGTTTGTAAGCAATTTATTTTATTAATAATATTGCGAAAACATAGAATCTATTCTAATTGTTTATAAGCTAGTGGCTTCACCTCAAGCTATTGCCTGAGATTACTTGGGTACGATCATCAGCAAAAGGAAAGATGCGATGTTACGGAAGGCTTTACTGGGTACCTATCTTTGTAGTTTATTCATTGTGGGAAATGCATATGGCGCTGAAGGAGATGATATTCCTCAACGCGCCCAAACTGCTGGTGATGTTATTGAGCGTCCAGGCGTTCTCACACCTAAAGGTAAATGGTCATTTGATTCGTCTTTAAGCTATACACAGAACTCTTCAAACAAAGTATCTGTTGTTGGGTATACAGTCTTACCAACTCTGATTATTGGGCGAATTGAAGTGAGTGATTCGGATAGGACTACAGTAACCGTTGGCTTAACTGCTCGGTATGGTTTAACAAACGCCACAGAGTTAGAAGTTAGAGTGCCATATGTATATCGTAATGACCAAGTTTCTACGCGTCCCATTCAAGATGGTTCAAACAGTGAAGTCGTAAACACAACGGTGGATGGTGGAGGGCTTGGTGATGTAGAGTTCGCATTGAGGCACCAGTTTAACTTTGAATCTGCGCCATACTGGGTAGGTGGCCTTAGAGTCAAGTCGGATACAGGACGATCGCCTTATGATGTTTCTATTGAAGATGGAAGCAACGCATTTAGTGATGTCCCTACTGGCTCGGGTTTTTGGAGTTTTGAGCCTAATTTATCTCTTATTCACCCTGTTGATCCTGCGGTTTTGTTCGCTAGTTTAAGTTACATTTATAACTTAGAAGATACTGTTACAGTTGGCGATACAAAAGCTGATGTTGATCTTGGGGACACTATTTCTCTTTCTGGGGGAATGGGCTTTGCGGTGAATCCTGATCTTTCATTCTCTTTAGGGCTTAGTCATAAAACTATTTTAAAAAGCAAAGTAAATGGCAGATCGGCAGATGATGCTAAGTTGCTTCAATTAGATGCATTAACTTTTGGTATAAACTATGCCTTTAGTGAACGCTCATCTATCAATGTTAGTGCTCAAGCTGGTCTTACAGAAGACACTCCCGACTTTCAGTTAACAGTACGAGTACCTTTTAATTTGTAAAATGGAGGTACAGTAAGTGTGGATTATAGGAATAACTATTGTCAAAGATAATGTATGGAGAGCGTACAGTAGCCTGTTGATGAGTTTCCATTTCTTTCACTCCACTAATAAAGCTAAAATCCTTTACAACATCCGTCAGGAGGACACAACTGTTGTAGACGGCACTACTTCATTTCTGCACTGCGTATTAACTTGTAGGTCATCATCAACGTAGTCTTTCTGGTCCCACAGTTCTTCGTCTTGTTCGTACTCAAACATACTGTGGCGAACATGGATTCTATTGGCTTAGAGGCGCTTTAGGAAGGTAGAGATCTCTGCCATCCAAGATATCTTGTAATGCATCCTTCATCCGTGGTAGCACGCTTTTGGGTACCTTGCTAAGCATATTTGTCACTTACGCTACTGTAGCTTGCGGCCCGCACTTAGCCATGACTTTTCAGAAGCCAAGTTCGCCATCTCCGGTGGCGAACTTGGGTGCTAACAGCAATTCTTGTTCTTTTGAGTGCTTAATGAGTCCTGTAACTTGTTTTTGACTCTTGGTGACGATCCAGAATTCCAGGGGCTTTTTTGTTTCCAGTGTCATCGATACCAATAATGACGAATAAAAAGAGCTGATCATCCATGTTCCTACCACATTAACTTACTCGTTTCACTACCCCCATAGAAAATTAAATAGGGATAGCAAAGAGAATTTATCTTAATTTTAAGTAGAAAATTTAGCACTTCAGAATGATATCACATTGGATTTTAGTACCGAAAAAGACTTAAAAAGTATGAACCTTCTATATTTTATCTCATACCTTTTAAGTTTTAATTATTATAAGTTAATGATTTTAAACATTAAATAATAAAGGTGATTGTTGGATAAGATACCTTTATCAATAAAGGATGAATGATCTGAACAATGCAATAGAACGAATTACTTCTTTATATTATCTTCATTTCATACTTGATGAGCACTTAAAGTAAATACAAAAAATAACATTATGATTATGCTGTTTTTTTCTTTAATCTACTAAAGAGACGCACCTAAATACTCCTTTCTAGCCTGAATTATTCTCAATCATGAGAACAGCTTTCACTGATCCTTTCTTATAATTTCATCGCTTCCCACAACATTTGAAGGAAGCTGAAAAATTTTTAATCCGAACTACTACTATGACAGGAAATGGAGTAATTGTTATGACTCTCAACAAAACAGGGCTTGCTTTAGCAATGTCAGCAATTTTATTTAGTGGCTCTCTAATCGCGAATGAGATCGATGATGG
>NZ_JAWOTW010000013.1:0-136290 GCF_033339075.1 Vibrio sp. 970 | reverse complement strand
AGCAAGCCAACTTGTCGTCAAAATCGGTGTTGCAAAAACGGGAGTGACCATAGATTCCGTTTTCTGAGACGACCCCTACAATACCGACACCGATGGCTGTTACGGCGACCTTACGCAGGTCTTCACCGATAGCTCCCAGAGTCTTCTTGTCAGGAGAGAAAAGACGCACAAACCACGTCTTAATACGCAAAAACTTTTTCATGATTACCTCCATAGTTGAAGAGGAGGCGAATCATGCCTGAGAGGGCATGAACACCCCCTCAGGGTTAAAGTTTTAGGCAGACAAAGCTGTTGGCTTCGCCTTGTTCATCTTCATTGAGTTAATGATCTTCGTCGCTTCATCAGCAAACGGGCCAGTAACTTGGATAGGCTCCCTTCTTGCGAAGGAGGCTGTCACCATCATTCTCTGGCCGTGCATCAGATGACGATACCGAGACCGCATAAGCTCAACGTAGGCCGCAGAGTCCCCCTCCCACCCCTCAGGGGGAGAGAAGGGGCACACCGCGTCGTTACCAGGCGTTGTATCAACCTTCGAGACATCAATGACGGCCATACTCAGCTCTCCTTCTCGCAATGAAATCGCGCAGGTAGCGAGCATTCGGGAAACCGAGGCTTCCCTGACTCATCAGGACATCGTTCCAGTCAATCCCTTTCGCTCTGGGCGGGATCGGGAGCTTAGGCAGCAGGACGTACACACGAATGCCGCGCTTCTCCAGCTTGGCTTTCAGCACGTTCGCTGACTTCTCCCCAGTCACAGACTTATCTTTGTCAGCCCAGATCAGTACGGTGTGAACACCTTCTGGAACCTCGAAGGACTCCATTAGGGTGGCATTGACCGTTGACCAAACCGGGATTTGAGTGACTCGATAAGCTGACAGAGCTGTTTCCAGCCCTTCTGCAACACCCAGGATACCCTCAGTCGGTTCACCGAGGCGGATGGCCGCGCCATTGACATCCAAACCGTCAGGAATGGGCATCATCTTTTTGGCGTTGCCGACCTTGGCTTTTTTACCGTTTTGGGTGAGATAGGTGCGGTGGAGCGTTACCAGGTTGCCTTCCACATCTCGGATAGCGCAGACGATAGCCGGGAATTTCCCAACTTCATTGCCATCTTCGTCGTAGTAGGCCATAGCCGGATTGAACCGCAGACAGTCTGTTTTTTCTACTTCATCAACTTTGAACAGCAGCTCGCGGTTTTTGAAGTACAGACGCATTGGCTCAGTCACATGACTGGAGAACGGCAAACACTCGTTCCATACCTTCTCGATTTTCTCACGGAGACGAGCACTGTAAGCGCGTTCGCGCTCCATTCTCTTCTCCATTTCTTCTTGGAGCTCAAGCAACCAAGGCTTAGGTTGTTCACGAAACATCGGAACAACTTTCGGCTTATTTTCGCTGCTTTGCTCTTCCGGTTGTGTGGCCGCAGGTTGTACTTGCGGTGCCGGAGTTTCTACCTTGCGGTTGACCACAGGGGCCGACTCAACATGGTGACTCACCGGCTCAACACCACCGTTCGAGCGAGCGCGGAACTGCGTTACCGTAGCGCCGCGACGTTCCACCAGCCAGGTGTTGCGATGCGTTTGCATAGGTTGTTCTCTCACAACATTCCCCTGCTCGTCCTTAACTTCAACGACGACAGTTACAGGCTCGCGCCCGAGGTTTGTCATGACGATCTCATCCCCATACTTGGCTTCACTTTCACCAATGGCTCTTTCAAGATCCACGCCCCAGATGGTGCGTTCCAAACCGCTCTTGTCACGGATGAAGGCAAAGTAGCTGAGCTCGTTGTCTTCGTTATGCTCATAAGGAGCTTTACCGTGGGCAATCAGAGTACCGGCAATGGATTTTTTACGATTCTTGGAATCGAGAACCTTGTTATTCACCTTCATAGGCTCTTGCTGAACAGGCGCTTTGGCCTGGACAGGAGCTCGTGTCGGTGCAGCGGCTTGTTGATACTGGGGTTGCTCTTTCTCAACGCCCAGATAATCACCAACCTCGCTCAGGCACTGTTTAAAGTCCCAGTTATTGAGCCACATCAGCAGCTCAAAACCATCATGATTGGCACCGCATGTATTGCATACGCCGCCACCAGTCAGGTGGGCATCCTTGAACAGTCGGAAGCCATCTTTCCCGCCGTGGATAGGACAAGAAACATGACGACCAGGTTTACGGAGAGCTGGTTCAAGATGGGGCGCTAGGGCCGCCAGGATGAATAGCCAGTTTCCGTTTGCAGCTTCACGAACGGTGTCAGCTTTGTAGTAAGACATAGGTTTTCTCCTTAGCGTGAACCCCAGCATCGAGGCTTCCTTAAACCCCCGTCGCCAGGGTTTTAAGGAAACCCCGACACCGGGAGAATGTGCCAAGGAGGCTCCCCAGCCGGGGAGTTCTCCCCGGCGAGGGGTTTAAAAAGGTCGCCCCCGAAACGGAGGCGAATTTTGTGAATATCACAAGCACAAATGAGCGCCCTCTTCCGAGGCCATCATGATTGTGACATCTGCGGTTACAGGATCTGACTTAATCACAACCTCAGTGGGTTTGAAAAAGCCATCTACAGTGGGCATGGGGTAATAAAGACGAATCTTTCCCCAATTCTTGTTGTCGGTAAAAGCGACCTTTGTTTGAGCAACACAAAGCTGCAAAAACATGAAAAGGAAGTCTTCTACCGAGTGCTTACCATCTGCACCAAATACTCCATCGACAATTGCCGGGGTCACTGCCACATTGGTCAGGAAACCAGCTTGTTTACCGATGGAAGATTGGTCCACCAGCAGACCATCATTGATGGCTTGTTGACGGATTTGGGCGAGGTCCAATTTAGCTACTTGGTTCATAAGGTGTACTCCAAAGTTAATGGGTACACCTACCCCGTGCGGGGAAGTGTACCCGCATGGGTTATTGAAAGGTCACGGCCAAAGCCGAGCTTTAAGGTTCCGAGTTTTACGCTGGCTGAATGCGCCAAAGAACGGTCGGAGGAAACGAGTCAGCGACACGCTTCACATTCGCGTAAAGAGTGTCCGTAAAGACACGCTCTAAGCGACGACCACCTTGACGATAAACCAACTTAAAGTCTTGGAATTTGTTCATGGATACCTCCAGAAATAACGGGAGGTATCTCCAGCAGGAGATAGACTCCCGCAGGGATTAATAAATTAACGTTAATTTGCTGTTTGTTTTTGGCGACCAGCTATCGCACTTTTCGCTCTCCGAAGAGAACAAAATCTGCTTACTGATGGTATTCACCATGAGTAAGAAGACTTGGGAAGTAAAGCAGGGGTTTCCCCCTGCCTTGTTATGCCGCTTTGAGGTGGCGAGAGAAAAAGTCCCTGGTTTGCTGGATAGCTCCCCGGAGAAGTTCTCGTCTGTAGCCAGCGTAGCTCTTGTCATCACTGGCAACGGTCAAGCCGTGCAGACTCTCTTCACCCAGGACAATCTCGTTTTCACGAGAGAGTACCTCAACACGTAGGCCAAGCACTCGCTCTTTCCCTTCCAGGATAGAACAAATTGTTTGGTCTCTTACTTCGTCATCCCAGTGGCCCATATCGAAATCCCGCTCAGGGAGTTCAGTAACACGCACCAGGTAGTTTTCAGTGGCCCGTTCCCAAACCACTTCATCTTCGCATGGAGAGGCCTCGATCAGCGAGTACCCGTCCGCTTCGAGCTTCTTGGAAAGACTTTTTACATCATCCGCCAGCTCCAGCACAAAGCGTTCCCAGAGGTCTTGCCAGCGCTCGACCATATCCTGGTTAATCCCTTCAATGCCGGTGCCAATCATGGAATCATCATCAGGGAAGATCCCTGTGAAGTCCACGTTGTCGTCGATGTTCATGCAGTTCCAATGGCTGTAGTGATGCCCGTGACTATTCCGAGTAATGGACAGGTCACAGGAACCATATTCGCGGAGGACAGAAAGCATATTCTCAATGTCTTTCTGTGCCATCAGGTTCTTCACGCGGCTGACAGCATCCACTTGGCCGGGCTCAGTGCTGAATAGGCGATTCATGAGAGCTTTGACGTCATCAACGCTCAAATCCCCGTAGAAGGCTACGCCATCCCCCTGGCAGTATCCGAGACTGTACTCAATCGTCAGATCATCCGGGTATCCACACTTAACCAGTTCGTTTTGAAAATGCTGTTTAATCATTGGTATCTCCTTAATTTCAGAGGGAGACACCATCCCCTCAGGGACCGATGTCCCCCGTGGGGTTAATGTTTGGGTTAAGAAGCCTTGCGGCTTAATTCAGTATCAAATCGAGGACCTTTGAGAACCGCAGTTTTCATAACCTCGAAGTTTCTTGGGTAACGCAGCTTTGAAACTGCGCCAGCTCGGATGTCGGCAGCCTCACTTGGAGAGACTAGCCTTAACCCTTCGCTGGTTTCAGCGTAGAACCAACCGGCATAACGCTCATAGGCATTCTGCTGGTACTGTTCAGTCGCCATATTCTTCCGGATCGCCTCTGTTAAGGCCTCAACAACACCGTCATCTTTCGTGATGATGTTGAAAACATGAGAGACAGTCAGGAAGTTCCCAAAGAAGCAGGCTGCCCCAAGCCAAGGCTGGAACATTTCGCCATTTCGCCCCGTCCTCACCATTGGTTCAAACGGGTATGGGCGATAACAGTGATACTGCTCAAACATCGGGTCAAGAACGTTGTCACCCAGGACATCCAGTAAAGTCTGAATACTGTCCGGGTCTTGGCCTGCCCACTTACTCCCATTGCTGAGAATCAGTGTTTTACCGTCAGTACGCTCCAGAGCTTGTTCAAAGTTAGACATAGTGCATTCCTTTTGGTTAGGACGCACCACACCCTCTCGGGATGATGCGCCCGAGTGGGTTAGTTGAGAAGGCTTAGCCGTCAAGTCCGTAAATTACGGCGGAGCCGGGCTCCATCTCGACAACTTGTGCGCTTCCTTCTTCTATCAGCTCCTGCATGTAACCAGACTCAGCATCCGGATTACGTTCGCAGTGTTCGTCCCAGCGTTTCAAAAGCCCTTCTGTGGCTTGTCCGTGGGTCTCACCAAGGCCGATAAACTCATAGTGTCCTGTGTTTACGATGATCACCACCATAGCTAGTGCTCTCCTACAGGTCACTTGGTACATACAGGTCATCTTTGATGGCAGAAAAATCGACAGGAGACTGGTCCCCATAGGTTCGATTCACGCCACCAGCATCATCGACACTGACAAAAACCGTGCGGAGTAAACCGCTGGGCTTTGCAGGGTAAACGATGCTGACATGCTGACCTTTGTACTGTTCTGACAAAGTGCTTTGAAGCTCATCAACCGAACGGAATTTCCGGTCGCGGCCAAAGTCCTTAATCTTGATGTCGCCAGGGATTGGATTAGTCATCGTTACCCCCTGCCAGCAGTTTATCTACTGAATGGCCGAGTCCGTTACCAAACCATTTGTCCAGAGCGTCGATTTCCGGGAAGTCCGATTTCACCTGAGCAACAACACGTTCCATTTTGCTGAGAGCATCCTGGAACTCAAGGCCATTACCTGCGGCCACCTCAAGTTTGCACTTGATGTAAGCGGAGTAGGTATCACAGGCCTTAACCAGTGATTGTTCATAGCCACCGGGAGCGAAGGCTATGGCGACTGCATCCTGGAGTTCTTCGGGAAGAGTCTGGATGAGTTTGTCCTCTGCGGCCTTTTCCAGTCGTTCAAACTCACGCTGCAAAACAGCGTTTGCTTTCTTGACCGGTGTTACAACATCCGAACAGAGAACCTCGGCTGCATCATGCAACGAAGCATGAGCAAGCATGACTGCCAGATCCACCGACTTCCCTTGCTGAATGGCAATATTGCCAGCCAGGTAGGAAAGCAGGGTAACAACAGCGCTGTGTTCCAACACAGACTCCGGTTGAACAGAGTGCATCAGTGACCAGCGTTTGATCAGGCGTTGGCGCAAGGCCAGAGCTAGAAAGCCGAAATTTGAATTAGACATAGTGCCTCCAAAA
This sequence comes from Vibrio sp. 970, assembly GCF_033339075.1. Classification (NCBI taxonomy): domain Bacteria; kingdom Pseudomonadati; phylum Pseudomonadota; class Gammaproteobacteria; order Vibrionales; family Vibrionaceae; genus Vibrio; species Vibrio sp. 970. Next base: position 130,331 of record NZ_JAWOTW010000013.1, on the reverse strand, counting down.
TTGGTTGGAGGTACACCAAAGCCGACCGGGCCTTGGTGTACCCGGTTGGGTTACTTAGTTATCTCGGGTCAAGCTGCTTAGCTATAGCGAGTAAAAACGGATGGAATGGATGATCTTGCGGGACACCCCCAACAAGCTCACGGGCTAAACCGACTGAGTTTGTAGCCAACACCTCTTTGACGGCCAGAATGATTTCATTGTCGATTTCATCCTGGATCTTTCGTTGTTGGTCCACCAGCCGACTTAACTTGTCTAGGCTCATGCTTCTCTCCTTTGTTTGTGGGAGAGAACCCAGGAGGGGTTTCCTCCCGAGGGGTTAGGTTATTGCTGTTTTGGGCCAGCTACCGTTATAGCCAGCAAGCGCTGACAATGAACAAAGAGTATGACAGCCACCTAAAAGGGTAAAACGCTGTAATTGCCCTTTTGGGGTGCAAAAGAAAAAGCCCTCCCGAAGGAGGGCTTTTTATGCGGCCAAGGACAAGCCTTGCTGTCCTCTTTGCAACTCTGTGTCGTCGCGGCGATGTAAGCGTTGAACCGCCTTGATCATCGTTCTGACATGTCGCTCCAAAGAGGCTGGATGGCGTTTTGACAGTAGGTTGATCCAGTCGAGATAGATAGCAAGCGCGGAACCTTCGGTTAGGGCTGCCTGTATCGCCTCATACTGCCCTACGGCACTCTGGACCACATCATTCATCCACTGGGCGTCAGTATTGTCCAAGAGCTCGCAGAGGGCCGTATAAGCCTTCCTTCTGGTCGCGGCCATGTAACGACGAATGTTGGCGTTTCCGCTCCCCTCTCGCCCTTCCATGACGCTCATACAGAATGCGCTGGAGTAACAAAGCATCGCGTCAGTCACGTAGTTAAACCATCGCTCCTGATGCCGTTTCTGTTCTTCCATTGCTTCCTGGTCAAGTTGCTTCTCGATGAACAACCCCGTCGGAGTACGGTGGTGCAGATGGTACTTGAACGTTAAGTGCAAGTTGACCCACCAGCGTACCGTTGCCAGTCTTCCCTTGATTTTTCGCTTCACCAGATCTTTGTACTTAGCATCGCTAAGCACTTTGACATCCTTGCGCTGTTGGATTCCTTCCATCGTCTGTAGCCCTGTAAGGCCCATCTGGTGGTAGGTTTGACCTCTTTGCATCATACGGTGATACAAAGCGCCTTTTCCTTTCGCAAGCTGGATTGCTCCGAACCGAAGGTAGAACTGCGCTGCACTACCGGGCGTATAATGTCCCTTTAGTACAGACTCCCTTAGTCGCGGGTATTCGTTCCAGATGATGAACGCAGCGGAGTCGGGATCGACTTTCACTTCATCATCTTCTGCGAAGCAAACCACCCTTCTCTTTCCGTCTGCGGTATTGATCACTTGCGCTGCCAACGGGTCATCCCCGCCGTCAAAGTAAGCCATTTCCGCTAACGGATCGGCCAAGCCATCAGAAAGCGAACCATCGCCCCAGCGACCAACCTTCAACCACAATGGCTTCGGAATTGGTGACTGAGGAACGGTTTCACACTGCGGCTCGTCTTCCAGCAAGTCCAGATCACCCATCGACCAAACCCTGTGGTAAATCTCCAGGGCATGGAAAGGCTTATCATTGAAATGATGGAAGGCCCACATGAAGTCGATATGGACTAAAGCCTCTTCCGATATGATCCGGAATTGTGGCTCTGCCATTCGACGGTTCCAGTCGTTATCCTCTGCTTGACCAGTAGCCAGCTTGTATGCCAGCTCATCAGCTCTCTTTTGCTCCATGTAGTCCATGCTGCAACAGACATGAAGCAATCGTTCTAGGAAAACAGGACTGTAAACGTCCGGCTGTATTTTGATGTATCCGCCCTCGTAAATCGTTCGACCTACGGGATGGCGGTCTTCCCATGCGTACCGGCGTTTTGCCAAGTAGCGCTGGATGCGGTTCAGCCCCGACATATAGCCATGCCTTTCAGGGTCCGTGGCAAGCAACGTCTCCATTGACTTATCCAACCCAACAGCCTGGCAAGCCCAGCAACCGAAGCGAGCGCCACAGGCGTCACTGGCCTTCTTCTCTGTTGCCGACCACACGCACTCCCCTGTTGCCGCCTTGTAAAGCTCTGCCGTAGTGACATTGCTCTCCAAGTAACTTGGCAGAGGATATGCTGAGCCCATGCCAGCGGATAGTAAGAACTCCCAGACATCACTCGCCAACCAGTTTTTCACCACATACAGCTCACCCCCATCTTTCGTCTTAATGACGCGATCTGAGCTTCCTCGCTGTTTTGCAATGTTGGCCGCACGAATAGTGCTTTCAGCATCACGACTGCCCAGCAAAAGGCAGACTTTCTGTCGAACCTCTTTGGGAAGCTCTCGCATATAAGCTGCCTTCGCTCTTTTGGCAGAGGTGATTTTTAAATCCTGGCTACACTGGCGGGCCGTGGAGTTGGAAAACGTAGGCAACCCCCTCCCAGTAAGGATTCGGCCCGTCCAACTCTGCGAGATCCCAGGCTTTGCTAGAACGATGGTCAGAGGAAGGTTTTCCTTCGCAATGAAACGCTCCAGCTCGGCCAGTTTCTGATCCGCCAGCCACCTTACCTCTGGGCTTTCGATCAGTGTGTCAGTGTGCAAGATGAAGTGGTGCTGGCTGATGGTCGCCCCACTCCTTACAGCCCGGATCAGGGCCATCAGGAACAGGTGCAAGACCGTTTCAGAATCTTTACCACTGGAATAGCCGATCATCATGGTCCACCCATCAATTAAGGCCGTGTGAATGGACTCAACCGATGACGTGATCAACGATGACAGACTGGTTCCTCTACTGGCATCAACGAAGTTCAAATCCTCGTTATCAGTCAGTTCTGACCAAACAGAATCCCACTTATCCCCACGCAAAAGCACTGGGATGGGTTGTTCTGATAGATCAAAGTTTAATGTTTGTTGCATAGGGCCTCCTGGATTAGCAGGGTGCCCATCCCTTCCGGGAAAGCACCCCGGTAGGGTTAAAATTGAATCCTGGCTATCAGACCTGAACTAGCTGCTACTCGACATCTGGTTGTCTTCGTATTGCTGCTTGGCCTGTTTCACCAGATCAATGTCACCGTCTTGCAGCTTTTGAATATCAAGCTGTAGACGAGCCTTGTGTTTCAACAGTTCAGCGACCGCATTATCAATGTGATCAATGAGCGATTGGTTTTTTTGGATGGTGTAACTGTTGAGTTCATCGAGCAGGGGCCATGCAACACTCGAATGAGTGTTGAGCAATGGGTACTCTGCTTCGATCTCACAAACCACACCGTTTGCTCCTTCTCTGTAATGAGGGAACCCGACACGCAGACCGATACGACGATCCAGCGCTGCATTCACAGTACATTCCAAAGAAGTTCGGTTTGAAAAAACATCGTTGACGTTTTTAGACATGCTATATCTCCGTTCAGTTTATGACGGAGCCCCCCTAACAGGAGGTGCTCCCGTCAGGGTTGATAATTTGCTGTTTGTTTTTGGCAGCCAGCTACCGCACTTGAGCGCCTAAGGCACTTTCCGAAGCACCCTGGGAAACCGAGATGCTTGGGAAAGCGCGGGGTTTCCCCCTGCGCTGATTACCCTTTTTAAGGGGCCGGTACGCCGATTTCTCGGCGCACTCAGGTTGAAGCTACACAGTCAAGAACCAACGTTTCATAGGGACGGTGATGTCTATCATCCCGTTTCCACATGGATTCTGGCCCCAGAATCTGTAGGTCGTCTCATAGAAGTCAAACTCAGACAAGGACTGAATCTGCGCTTCTGAGATCGGCTCAAATGGTCCACCGCAACCGATGTGCATATTGAGCCCATAATCTCGAAGCTCTAGCTCTCCGAGATTTATCGTCTTCCCGCCCACACAAGCAACCAAGTTCTGGTTTCTGACGTCGCCTTCTTTGAACAGCAAAGCTGACTCATCGTAGCTCCCATATTGGTTGGTAAACTTCACAATATGCCCGTGCTTAGGTGAGGTTTGTTCCGACAACTCTTTCAGTAATCGCTTTACGCTTTGAAATCTCGCGTACAGAGCTGGCGTAAACTGCCCAGAGTAGTTCAAGTTTGGGCAGATCATTTCAAGCATCTCATCAGGTACAGATTCAAGCCCCATTTGCGCGGCCAATGGCTTCGCCTTTTTCAGACCTTCCTCAAGCACTCTCTGATTTACAAGTTGTTCTAATGTGTTCATTTGACTCTCCACTTTCGAGAGAGCAATGCAAGCCGTCTCCGGACTTACATTGCCCGTTAACGGCTTTATTGGTTTATCCCAAGAGGTACGGAGCTACGCCAGTCAGGAAGCCCATGACTCCCAACACAGCGCCAACCACGCCCAATTTGATTGACAGTTGGACACTTTGATCCGGATGGTTCCAGAACCACTGCCAGACTTCCCAGCGCCTGGCTCTGCGAACCTCAAGATTTACAGTGTCTTTAAAACGAACACCCAGAGCATCTACCGCATCGTAATCCAGCGCGACCGCCAGCTTTGTGATGGATAAATTCCCAGGGTTGCCCATCGCATACCGGAGAACCTTTGCTTTGGTCTCTGGGTTTACGATCATAACCGGCTCCCTCCTGAAAAAACGGGTCTTGTCTTTTCGCTTGGAATCCATGTTGCGGTTATGGAACCTGGCAATGCAGTGTTGAAGGCCTGAATCCTCGGGAGGTAAAGGCACAACAGTTTCGATTTTCATGATTACTCTCCTTTCGGATAGGCCGGAGCAAAGGCCTTTCGGCATTGCCCCGGTGAGTTACTAATGAACCAAAGATGAAGTGACCATGATTGCGTCTCCGGACATCATTACCGGGAGATATTCGCAAGGCTCATGGCCGCAGCTCTTTTTAGTTCCGTTAGGTGAATAGACAGCCAATTGACCATCCATAATGTTGAAGGGCATCCCCTGTTTTTTCGCTGCCGGTGACAGCTTGAGAGTGCCCTTTGCGTCAACCAATGCCGTTGCCCAATGGAAGTCTTCACCACCGATCACCGGCTGTGATTCATCCACGACTTCGACCATGATTGGCATCATTCCAACCCAGCTCCACAGGCTGTTCCCTAATGCGAGGGCTAAAGCCTCGAACGCGGGAAAGACTACCGATTGCCCGAGAATCTGGTGGGCAATAGTGTCCGACAGACCTTGGATGAGTTCCTCTGGTATCCCTTTCACTCGACAATGTTCTGTCGGTGTAAAGATGCGAGACAACTCCGGCTGTTCTGGATGAACAATGAAAGGTTCGGTACTTCTGCATTTTGCATAGTCCTTACCTATGGTGCCGCAAAACTCATCGTCGCCAGTCAGAAGCTGGCGAGAGAACCCCTTGCCAGCAGCTTTGTCTCTCAACTCCTTCTCAGCCAGATAGTCAAATGACTTCCAACGTTCAGAATCGAGCGGAACTGGCTCCAGGATGTCCTGTATGCGACTTTCCTTGGTGCGAACAGGCTGAACCTTCTCAAGTTCAAACCCGTCGATCCCGTGGGAAAGCGCAACAACACAAAGACGCTTGCGGCGCTCAATAACCCCAAACTCATTGCCGTCGAGAATGCGCTCTTGTAGGGAGTAACCCAACGAAGAGAGCACCGAACGAATCACTTCCATCGAAGCGGTGTTCTGGTACTCAGGCACGTTCTCAATCAGCACAACGGCTGGGTTTAGCGCTTCTACGAATTGCAGGAAGTTGAAGAACATGGCACCTGCCGCCTCATGCGATTCGGCAAACTCCAACTTGTTCTTACTGCGACCTGACTTTGACGCGCCGGTACACGGTATGCCCCCCATCAAAACATCCACCTGTGGTGGGCGTTTGCTGAGATTCACAGCCTGGATTGGCGATTCGATAACAATAGAATCTTCGTTCCAAAGCTCCGGGTTATTTGCCAAAGACGAATCGAGATATTTCCCTTCCATCTCCACGGCCACAGATATGGCACTGGCAATTCCCGCCTTGTGAAAACCGGCGTGAATCGCTTTATCAAGCACACCACCCCCATGAAAGAGGCTGCATACCGAAAGCGATTCTCCATTCTCCAGCTTACTGATAAGCCGGTTGACGCGCTCGATCACTCGCTCTTGTTGATGGTGAGCAGAGATCACAATTGCGCCGTTACGGATGAACACGCGGAGCATCTCTACACCGTCAAAAACGGTAGCAAGCTCCTGCACGGTCAGATCGATGATTGGAGACACCCGGCCATTGCGCTCACGCTTACTGATGGTGAACTTACCCTCCTCTTTGACGCGAAGCACAACCTGGGAATCTTTCAGCTCCAGATCATACTTCATGCCAGGATAGTAACCTTCACGCAGTAGCTTTTGGCCTTCCAGCCAGACGCGCTTCTTGCCTCGATGTTCTCCTAACTTGGTGTTTACGATAGTAGCCATGAGCTCTCTCCTTTCGGTTGAGAGGCCACTACCGTCCCAATCGGGAAGTAATGGCCCCGATGGGTTTAAAGTGGTTCTCAGTTCACAGCGATGCCGTGAGACTGAATGGCATTAGCAAAGCCAGCCATTTGTTCAGGGAAGGTGTAGCGGTTGATGTCCTGGCTGCGAGCCAGATTGACATGCACCTTCTTCACCTTCGTTTCGTCAGAGTCGTACTTTTCAAGCGCCAGCTTCTCAGCTTCTTCCGGATCTCGGCCCAGCGAGTAGGCGTAAATCACAGAGGTGAAGCCAAGTCCTGAGCCGAATGCGTAGACTTGTTTCTCGAAATGGACGTCAGCGAAATAGATGCTGAATCCGGATTTGAGGTTATGTTTTTCCATGATGCACTCCAAATAGTTTGGGGGCGCACCACGTCCCGAACCGGGCGGATGCACCCGGTTTAGGGTTAGTAGATTGCTCAAGCTGTTACGCCAGCCTGAGCCTTTATTGCTTCAAGCACGATCTCTGCTTCCTTGATAGAACCAGTGCTGTACAGCTTATGCAGCACCCGGCCAAGGTTCACAGAGATCTTTTCTTTCACTTGGAGATACTTGACATAGAAGTCATACAGTTTCTCCGCCTGCTCAAGGTGGGACATGCTCTCAACGGGAATGGTATTCCCTGGATTGCAGTACCACTTTCCGAGCACCTTTTGTACAAATCCCTCTTTGTCTCCTACGAACTGATTTGTGCCAAACACCCCACTGGTTGGTGAGCGTTGAATAACAGAAATCGGATTCGCAAAGCTGGCAAGAGTAGTCATAGTTGTGGCTCCATGTTTGTCAGGGAACCACCAGCCCGAGGGGCAGTGATCCCCCAAGGGTTATGTAGAATGCTGTTTGTTTGGGGAGGCCAGCTACCTCACTATTCACTCTCGACAGAGAGCAAAATCTTGCTTTCCGAGGGGCACAAACTTTCACATGTGAAAGTCGATGCCACTGGGAAAGCAGGGGGTTAACCCCCCGCTTTAACCCGCGCTAAGCGGTTTAGGATAGACTTCACGCCTTCCCTTACTCCAGATGGATCGTAACCTGCTTCATCGCAGCAGACCACAAATGAGAATGGATGTACCTCATCGGACATCACCCAAGCCATCGTTTCCTGCTTGATTTCACTTCCAGCTCGACCATCAGCAAGGACTCTAAGGCTATGCCATAAAAGCCCATCACGTAACTGCCTTACCTCATCATCAGTCCATTCAGGCTTTGGCTCAAATGGAATGACTTCTGCGGTCTTCGGCTCTTCATCCAGGAAGAAAAGCGGCAGCTCAAGCTGGTTTTCCTTCTGGATCATCTTCACTGCATTCATGGTGACTCCTTTTACGGGCACCATGCCCCCACAGGGGCATGAAGCCCCCAGTGGGGTTACAGTCATAGTTACTTCACGCCTGCCAGTTGAGAATTGATGTTCTCTTCCAGCCAGCCTTGAAGCGATTCAAGGTCACGTTTGTCTTCCGTATTGCTGGCTTTACGTGCATCTTCCGACACAGCGCTCAACATGGCGTTAGCCTCAGCAAGTGATTCAACATTGTTCCCAGGGAACACAATCGTTTGACTGTGATCTTTCATGGTCTTCTCCTTTGAGAATGGAGGACCGTCTCCCATCAGGAAGAGCGGCCCCGTGGGTTAAAAGTAAAAATCCTCCAGCTCTTCATGGTCAGGCTTTCGCTCAACTGGTCGAAGCAACTCAGCTTCATCAGCGAACTCAAGCTCAGGATGAAAAGCAGGATGAAATCCTCGATGCCAGACTGGACGGTCATTATCGAGGTCTAAGTAGCAGTGCCTCCCACTGGCTGGGTGATAGCAGTAAAGCCACTGTCTACCACTAACGGTAAACGGCTTCTCTGCACCTCCACATGCCGGTACAAGGTTATCTGCTGCTATATGCGCTACAGCATCCATAGGATCAGTCCTCATCTTCGTCATCACGAACACAAAGATCACGAGCAACTATTTCCGCAGCTATCAACGCATAATCGTTGCCCTGCCAGAACCACCGCTCCGCCAGCTCATAGGCTTCGCTGGAAGGTTCGCCATAACCATGAGCCACCACGTAATCGTGGAACACTTCATGATCAAATGCCTTGCCATCAGCTTCCATGAACCAACCGACAGGGCACTCCAGAATGCGATGCCTTACGACATCTCGCTCTGAATACCCCTCTCTGACGGCTTGCTCCAACATTTCCCGCGACATACCAGGAGGAGTGATGATCTCTATGCTGATCCCATCACTTCCTGCAAGATTGTCCTCGTATGGAAGACCGGCAAGTGTAAGGTGGTTGCGCTTGCACCAGCCTATGGTCCGAAGTATCCGACTTTTGTCAGACTCCCTGGCCGTGTATCGGTTAAGCTGCATAGCCACCTCCAGCACACTCCCCATCTTCGATTTCACTTCCGAGCTCGACCATTCCAATCAGGTCAAGCTGGGTCATGTCCGAATCCAGAGAGCAGTCAATTGCTGACTGAATGATGCCTTTGTGGGCCAAGCCTAAAACCGACTTAATAGTCGAAAGCAGAGACTCGGCTTCGCTCTCGATCTGCTCCAGAATGTCTTTCCATTCCCAGTGCTCAAACGGTTGCCAAACGACCAGATCCTCAGGTTCGTCTCCCCGTTCTACACACTCAGACAAATACTCATAAGCCTTGCACCAATTCTCTTGTTGGCCCAGTTCACTGAGCACTAGAGCGGTAGCATGACCGTATGCGATTTGTTCAACTTTGGTATTGATAGACATAGTGTTTCTCCTCGTAATGGATAGAGGAGCCCCACCCGCAGGAAAGGCTCCTCCGGATGGGTTAAATTTCCAAGGTCACATCGGTTTTTGCTTTAGCGCAGCAAACCAACACTTCCCCTTCTTTGACAAATGCGATGGGCGTCTCGTCATAAGCCACTTGACCTTCGAGTAGACGAACCCGGCACATGCCACAAAAGCCACTGCGACAATGCGTTTCAACAGTGAGGCCTTTGCTTTCGATTTGCGCCAACAGCACATTGTTGCTGGCTTGAAGTTGTACGTTCATGGTCACGCTCCTTTGTTGTTGATGAGCGCGACCAATCCCCTCCGGGATGTCACGCCCCGGTTGGGCTACTCAGCAAGTGCATAGACACCTACCTCGATGCGAATAAAGAACCTGGCATCTTGAAGAACTTGCCTGACCTTTGCTTGCCAGTGGTTGTTCTCTCGATGCTTTGCGTAGGGTTCAATCTCTTTGTAAATCTGCTCCAGCTTCAACGTTTTCCCCTGTAGGGTTCGGCGTATTGCAGCTTTCCACGTAGTCGAAACCATATTGGTTGCTCGACGGTGTACGGCAGCAAGAAGACAGAGCGATGAGGCAACGTCGTTACGACGAAACACCAACAGCTTTTCATGGGCGATACGCACCAGCTTCCCGGAATACTGAGTTCGGTCACTCACACAGTTGTGCTGTGTTTTGATGATCTCATCCACCAGCTTCCCAGGTGCGATACGTTCCACAAGGCTGGACAGGTTGAAATAATCCCCATCGCGCCTCAGGTTTCCCATGAGGATTCCGTAATGCCCTCCTCGCTCACAGGCGTCATGAATATTCATAACGGCCAGCTCAAGGGCTTCAACGAACTCAGGCAAATTCATGCGGCTCATATCCCATTTGTTGGGCTCGCCCCACTGCTTACCTGAATACTGGATCATGTCCCAGTAAGGAGGGTGCCACCAGATCAGGTGTGCAGGCTCTCCGAGGAACGAAAGGAAGTCATCCCGCAACAGGTTGAACCCCTGATGCAAGTCTGTCCCTTTGAAACGGACACCAAGTTCATTGGCAACGTCGATGCTAGAGCCACCCCCAACACTTGGGTCTGCCACCAGCCCGTTCGGCTTTCTCATGTAAGACTCAATGAAGTCTTTAACGATAAAGCCCGAGCAGTTGCCTCGGTACTTGTTGTTTCCGTAAGGCCCCCTGTTTTCGTAGGAGCATACTGATGATTTGAACATGGCGTCCTCCATCATAGATGGGGCGCACCATGCTCCCATCAGGGGCCGGTTCGCCCCTGGTTAGGGATTAAGATCAAGCGTTATCTGCATACCACCAGCTAAGGCGATTGCAATCACGAAAGAAGGTTGCTTCATCAGGAGCCTTCATCATGACCACATCACCTTCGCAGTAGGTGCATAGCTCAAGCGTTGCTTCATTTTTCCAAAAGGCACTGCACCCCGATTCTTGATACACAACCTCCCATTTGGGATGTCGCAAGTACCGATGGAAGAAATCGAGAGTGTCACCATAAGGGAAGTTGAAGCGCTCCATCACTGAACCATTTTCTGTCAGTTCAGGTTTAACCTTGCCGGTTTTCAAGCGCTTCTTGATGATGCGCTGAACCCAACGAAGTCGTGCAAACAGCCGATTGGTGTCTTTCTCGTACCACTGGGGATTACGCTTGCTCCAGTAGAGCTTGGCGAAGATTTCCCCGGACAAATCCTTCATCTGGTTTTCGTTGAGCTCATCAAGAAAACGTCGAGAAGGTTTGTCGTAGTCAAGAACTGCTTCCAAAGCTGATAGGTTTTTCATAGGGACTCCTTATTGCGATTGCGGAGCCCCGTCCCCTCAGGGCTATCGGAGCCCCATAGGGTTAATTAGGGTTAATGGTTGAACGGCGATTTATCGAGGGTTGGTGAATCGAATGGCTTTACCAACGAAATCGGCCATCAGTCGATTCCCAGTAGAGCTGAAATAGCTCTGCCACTCTTTCCAACCACCAACGGATTCCACCGAGCTTGGAGACTCGAAGATACCCCAGATACGCATTTCACAACCTCGTTGCAATACTCGGTTTACCTGGTCAACCAAGTATTCCTTGTTCTGCAATGAAGAGAGGTTGCAAGGCATCTGCATGATCAGCTTTTCAGCTTGCTCGAAGTCGATTTTTTCAATCAACCCCGTGCGGGTATCCACAGAGAATGGAACCACCTGTTGACCGTGGTTAGACCACAACCAATGGGTGATATAGATCGGATTAACGCCAACTTCCGCTGGCACCAATACGCTGCCGCAAGACCGCAACAGCCAGACCAGACGTAAACCATCGAATCGATCCAGAGACTCCACATCGGTAGTGATGTCATCCTGGTAGATTTCAGGCAGCTTATGTTCGGCGGCGAGAGAGATCATTACGGATTTGAGATTGTTCAGATGAGACATGTGTGCTCCTTAAAGTAACTTGGGCACACAGAGCCTGTCAGGCGCAGTGCGCCCTTAGGCTGAGGTTGAATGCTGTTTGTTTTTGGCGACCAGCTATCGCACGTTTCGCCCTCAGAGAGGACAAAATTCACTTTCTCAGCAACCCTCAATGAAGGCCTCTGAGAAAGTGGGAGGGTATTCCCTCCTCACTTTGATTGTTCCACGAGAGCTGTGTGAACAGGAACGCTCAAACTGCCCTTTTCGGGTGCAAAGCTCAAAGACGCATCAACTGCCCCGTCTTTTCAGTTCTTCGACCAGATGTTCAGGCACCTTACTCGCAGTACAGGCCAGCAATACATCGAGGCCTACCGGCTTGTGAAAGCGCTTATTTGACCAGGAATCGCCAACTGATGACTTTGCCCAGTCGATTGCTTGCCCAAGACGGTGGAACTGCCGCCTGCCTGTGTATCCCATACGACTATCCAAAGTAACACCCTGGAACAGTCTCCAGTACATCGGAGGAATGCGCTTAGCAAGCAGTAAAAAAGGCGTCTCCGGCACTGTAGCCCTTCTACCTTTGTTCCGATGATACAAATCCAAAGATGAATGGAATTGGTTCATAGACTCTCCAAATAAAAACGGCCACCCCCGAAGGGATAGCCGTTTGTCGTTTCACTTCCTGTTAAGCTGCAAAAGCAGTCAATGACCGCTCCATCAACTTAAACAGTGTGCGTTGCAGAGCTGCCGCATCATCAATGACAATGTTCTTTTGGAACAGTCCTGACACTGCGGTAGTCTCTACCCCTATGCCGATCACCTCAACATCGCTTCGTTCACAGAGGTCAATCACTGAGCGACATGCCGGGGCTCTTTGAGGCTGCCCGTCAGTCACTACGATCAACATTTTTCGCTCTTCACGGGTCTTGGTGAGTTCAAAAGCTGCATACCACATAGCTTCCGCCATAGGCGTACCGCCAGTTGCTTTGAACCCAAACCGACCGGCCCGATTCTGAACCGTATCTCCATGCTTCACGACACTGAACACTGGCTGGTTCCGGTTGCCACCAAAAAAGGTGACTGCCGGGTTTACGCCGGGTATTGCTTCCAGAGCCATCGAAATAGCCAAGGACGCTTCCCGCGCAATGTCTTGACGCTCCTTTCCATTGGCGGCCTTGTAGGCCATCGAGGAGCTCATATCAACCAGGATGTGAACCGCCGTATTAGGGCGTTTCTTGGCTTCTGGCTTGAGGAATACGCGGGTATCACCCGTCACTACACGATGTAGTTTCCGAGCATCCACACGCTTCCCTGATCGTTGGTTACGGTGAGCAACTCGCTGGCTGGCCTGGACCAATCCGTAGAGCTGCGTTCTTATCTTTGAAGTGGTGCTCTTCACATCCCCTACCAGGCTTTTGCCAACAGCAGGGTTGTCCTGGGTGTTCACAGCAGAGCGAACAGTCATATAGCTACTGTCCCCCTTATCTTGAGCCACCCGGTTGAGCTCGGCTTTAAGTGCATCATGCGCGTCACCACGCAAATCACCGGCACCGGCATTCAGAACCTGCTGGAGCATTTTGGCCGCGTCTTGTTTCGCCGCGTCAGAATTGCCACCAGCCTGGCTTTGTCCTGCCTTGCTGCCACCATCAGTATCCGACTTGCCTTGGTCGCCCTGTCCTTTCGGATCAGATTTCCCGTTAGCATCGTCTTGCTTCTGGTCTTTACCTTGCTGATCACCACCATTGGCATCAGGCCCTTGGTTTTGATCGTTACCACTTCCGCCCTGACTGTTCTGAGGTTGGTTGCCACCAGCATTCTGCTGGTTGTTACCATCCTGACCATTCTGGGGCTTTTGCTCTTCTTTCTCCTTTTCCTCCTCGATCATCTTGATGATTTGGTCGGCCAAGGATGTCACCTCTGCGGTTGACTTAGTGTTCACAGCCTTACGCAGTAAAGCGTTCAGCCGAACAACAACACCCTGAGGGAACACGCGCTCGAATACGGGGGTAGCCGAATCGAGATAGGGTTGAAGGACGGATTGCCCTACAGCCTTGGTTTGCAACCAGTACAAACAAAACCCTGTCAGAATGGAGGCAGGGGCCTCTTTGTCTGTGACGTGCTCGTAATGACCAGCTTGAGCCATATAGCGAGCAACCTCATTCAGGGTCTGCGACGTACCGGGGAAGAGTTCCATCATGGCCCGTTCTATGCGGCAGTCCTCCAAAACGTTGGACAACTCAGCATGAAGACCTCTGCGGCGCTCAACACCAAAGTCCGTAAACCGGACATGGGCTGCTTCATGGGCCAAATACCCCCAGACAGCATCCATGTGAGGATAGTCGTCGGGGATATTCGGAACCACGATGGTCTTACCATCGGTGTATGCGTCATCGTTACCGATGGCGACTTTGACACCGAGTTTTTCACCATAGGCTGCGGCCACGATTGGTAGAGCGCTGTAAATGGTGCGTTTTTTGGACATATCTTTTCTCCTGGTAGGGAAGGAGATAGTCCACCCCTGGAGGGAATGGCTATCCCCTCCGGGTCGGTTTAGTTGAAGTGACTATTAGAAGAAATAGTCGCCATCGTCGTCAGTTTTAGGCAGCTCCTGGTTGAGAGGCTCCTCTGTCGTCTCCTCTTGGACAGGCTCTTGCTCTACCGGAGTTTCCTCAGGCAAAACCAGCTCATCCTCAACATCAACACGCTCTTCTCGAACCACATCACCGGCATTGGATTCATCTTCCGATTCACCCTCGCCTCGTTCTGCAAAACTCTTGAAGAAGTTGTCGATGTCTTCATCCAGGTCAACAGAGTTACCACCGCTGTTAGTCTGTTCTGATTGAACAGATTCAGTACCACCTACCTGTTGCTGCTTGGTTTCGCCACCCTCTGTTGCAGGGATAAGCTCACCGGCTTTATCGCTTTTCTGTTCGGCCTTTTCATCTTTAGAACGGTCCCCCATCTGGGCTCCCGAACCGCCAATGTCATTAGCCATGCCCTCTACAGTAATCGAGCCATTGGCATACTGCTCGATGCGGTCCCTCTCGCTCATGATCAGCACTGCGGCCACGACCTGATAAAAGAAAGGCGCAACGATGTTTCGGCCATCGGCATGTTGCTCGTATCCCCGGAGGGTTTGGTCGAGCAGCTTGACCAGAGGGTTAAAAGCGCTGTTCAGGAAGCTAAGCCCATCCACCTTGTCGCGGATGTTACGGAGTGTCTGCCGAGTAGTGACCGCACATTGGTCTCGACCGGCCAAACGTTCCATATAGAACTTATTCGCTTCCTGAACCACTTCGGAGATGAGATCGTCACCCAGGCGCTCAACCTTGCGGTTAAGGCGTTTGGCGTTGGCCTCATCTTCGTTCACAGGCTGGATCATGAACACCTGGTACTCAAAGCCAATCCGCTCCTCGACCGTTTCCTTTGGAAGGGCTCCGGCACGGATAGCTCGTTCATACTCAGGGTTCTCCTGACACCATTCATCCACGGCTTTGTTGTAACCTTTGATGAAATCCTGTTTCAGTTGGTTAAACTGAAAGTTGATGTCATTCAGCTTGTTACAGATTTCATCGGTCTTGCTGACGGGTACGGCAAATCCGTTCATGAACGGCATACCGAATTTCAGCAGGAGGCGACGAGTTTCTGTTTTCAGGCGATGAAAGCCTTTCAGCTTAGCCGGATCACAGATCTTCTTACTTCCCAGTTGAGCTACTTTCTCAGGTGGAATTTCACCACCCTCGCCCAGCTTGAGATCAGATGCAGACAAACGGGTTTGTCCACTCCAGATGTCAAAGTCTACGTGGATAACACAGAGGCTTTGTAGATGGTTCACTTTAGTCATGATGCACTCCAAAAAGTTGGGGGCGCACCACGTCCCGAACCGGGCGGATGCGCCCGGTTGGGCTAGTAAATTAACGTTAATTTGCTGTTTGTTTTTGGCGACCAGCTATCGCACTTTTCGCTCTCCGAAGAGAACAAAATCTTGCTTTCCGTTGGAGACTCCCAGAATCCCCAAGGGAAAGCGGGGGAAAATCCCCCACTCACCAGTAGAACGTCTCTACTTCTTCCGGCAAATCATCAAGAGGAGCAAGCACGTCCTCATCAACAATGTACCGTGGCTTCACAGAGCCAGTAACCGTTACACGGCACCGCTCTGATGACTTCTCTCTGTACTGGTCAACATCCTCAGGCTTCACGCCTGACGCCTTATCAGCCAACAGCTTTTTGTAGTCTACCCGGCCAGCCGCTTTGTATCTCGTTACCATCACACCGCAGTAGTCGGCATGGAAGTATTCCCCCATGAGGGACTTCATGGTGTCGAGATGAGGCTTTTGCCTTTCTTGAAGCTCAGACAGTCGCTGTTTCAGCTCCTGAATCTCTGCATCATAGAGGCGGTATTCCTCAGCAGCAGCAATCCAACGGTTGACCTCTTCACCTTGCGGTATGTACAGGTCTCTCTCTGGATCTTTGTCGGGCTCCTTCTTGTCTACTACCTGTTGCCAGAACTTTTTAGCCTCGGCCAAGATTTCTTGAATCATGGCTTCGTCTCGGAGTATTGGAAACTCCTGAATCTGACCTTCAAAGTAGAAGACTAACCAGCCTTGCTTGGCCCCCGTTACCAGGAGCTGGTGTTGCACCTGCGGGTAATAAAGCTGGTATGCCTTGCTGTTTGCTTTCTCAGCACAAACATCTTCCCAGACAGTCGCACTCGGGCTTTTCAGCTCGACGGGCTCCCCGTTATCTCTCAGGCCATCCAGGGAGGCCCTCATGAGCGGGTATTGAACCGATTCGACACAGGCGGGGAGCAGCATGTCATCATACTTCTCCTCGAAAGCGCGTCTTGCAGCATCTTCGTTTTCTATCCCCCGGCGAACCAGCGGATTAAGACTCAGATCGACTTCACGCGCATACCCAGTCTTCTCGGCCCACAGTCTCCATCGTGTTTTGTACGGAGACCGATTGAGCAGGATAGCGGCGTCAGTGGCTGTTACACCTTGACGCCGCCAATCAAGCCAATCTTCCTCGCGTTGCGATAGGTTGACTATTTTCATGGACCTCTCTCCAATGGTTAGGAGGGAGATCTCCCCCAGCGGGGGAGTCCCCCCCGTTGGGGTTAGTAGTAACTGCCTTCCGCGCCCTCCTCTTCTGTAACAGGGATCATGTCCTCGTCACTCAAAGGCGGCATTTCTTCGGCACCAGGTTCAGCATTTGCAGAACCACCAGCGGCGGACTCTTGCTCGTGCGCTTCCTGGTAGTCAGGTTTCGGAGGCTCCATTTGATCCATCTCCTTGTCACGAAGGAATTGAGTCGCATATTGCAGTTCCGAACCTTCATACCGTCCCTTCACATACTCATGCGCCGCAGACCATGCGTTTTCAGCAATGGCGCGATTTGCGAGTTTGGTTAGGATCGGGTCAAGCTCTTTGTGCTCAATAGCCAAAGGCTCTTGGCTTTGAACTTGAGATGGTGAAGGGAGATTGGCAATAGCCGGGTTAATGGCCGATGCCTGCTCCATTTCACGGATGCGTTCAGCTTCATCCTGGTCATAAATACCAGAGAAACCAAATGCGACACGAGAACACTGGATCAGCGACTTGTGCCGGAGTTGACGCTTGGTGTGCGTTTGCCAGGGGCCATCAACAGTGTAAGCACCATTGCGACCTTGACCCTGAAACGGTTCACGGTACACCTCATCAATGAACTCCTTGATGCGGATAGGGCGAGATCTGTCCTTACGGTAAATCACGCATTCAATCCACTCAGGGCAGTCAACTTTCGCCCCCTGCATTCTGACCATCTTGTCCGAATACACGAACTCGACGCCATCATACTGGGGATGCTCGTTGATGATGCGGCTCCAACCATCAACACCTACTACCGGAATGATCCCATTTTGCTTGTCAGGAAACGCATAGATTTCCCGAGTGAAAGGGTTCAAACCGTACTGTTCAGCCACGATCAGGAGCGTCATCATCTGCTCATCGGTCGGGGCACTTCCATCTCGCTGCTTGAATGCGGTCGCCTTCAAAGTTTCATAGAACTTTCGGGTGTCCACGCCAAACCGGCTTGCGATACGGGTTACAAGAGATTTGTTATCAGACATGGTGTTTCTCCAATTCACGAATGAACGGTTTGAGGACACCATGACCCCCTCGGGGCATGAGTGCCCCCGTGGGGTTTAGTAAGAGTTGGCGGTGTTACCCGCCAGCCAAGTGGTGCAGCCGCATGAACGGGATGTCATCATCCCAGCCATCAGGAGCGGGACCATAGCCTCCGCCCATACCACCTTGCGGTGCTGATTGCTGCACAGGAGCAGATTGCGTACCGGCTCCTGTACGTTGCCCTTTTTGGGGCGCTGCACGTTGAGAGTTGTCCTGAGGTGCATTTCCACGACCACCAAGCATCTGCATTTCAACGCAGTGTACTTCGGTGGTGTAGCGCTCGATTTGTTGGCTGTCAGTCCACTTCCGGGTGCGGTTGCTCCCTTCGAGATAGACTTGGGAGCCCTTTTTCAGGTACTCACCAGCGACTTCCGCCAAACGACCTTTAAGCACAATACGGTGCCACTCAGTATGCTCTCTTTGCTCGCCAGACTGCTTATCGCGCCACGTATCCGTTGTTGCAACGTTGAAGTTGGCAACGGCAGTGCCGCTTGGCATGTAGCGAATTTCCGGGTCAGAACCGAGATTACCGACCAGAATTACTTTGTTGACGCCTTTAGACATCATGACCTCCAAGTTATTTGGAGAGGGCCAACGCCCCTTTCGGGGAGCAAGCCCCCGTAAGGGTTAAAAAAAGTGATCCTCTTGTTCGGCGTCGATCTCTGCCAGGCGAATCAGCTCAGATACAAGGCCAAGCCTTTCTGCATCTGCTCTTACTTCGTCGTAGCTGAAACCAAACCGTTCAATGAGGGGTTTTAGTGAATCAAAACGCTCGTAGTCGAAGGTATCACCCTGTTCATCACAGAATGCCACCAGCGGCTTCTCTACGTTTGAAAAGTCATCCGCGAAACGCTGTTGCAGGTAAACCAACATCAGCAGGGGTTTGTGACCATGTTCCGGGCGGAGTTCACCAGCGCCTTCCAGCGTAGCTGGATGGATAGTGTTTTCGCCTAGTCCAGTGCTAACCCCAAGCTCATAACCGCTGTCAGTACGCATCAGCACACTGGGTAGCAAGTCATTTGAGCCTTCGCTCCGAGCAACCTCAAAGCCGATTAAACCGGCTCCTTTGGCAAAAACCCCAGCAACAAAACCTTTGAAGAGGTTTATGTCACCTGGAGGTAACTCAGAGGGCGGAGATAACAGCCAGTTGAGAGATCCCAAGCTGGCTGTTTGTCCGGCTGAAACATTCCCCCCTTCCAGCACCGTCTGTGTCTCTGCGTTTACCAGCACCTCATCCAGAAAGGTGTACCCCTGGCTGAGAAACTGTGACACATACTGGCTTTCTTTGTCCTTGTAGGACATTGGGATCGTGTCTGGGCCGTTAGCTTCAAAAGGTCCTTCGAGCTTTGTCTCAGACCAATTTTCAGCTTTCCCATCAGTGACGGTTCGGCGTAGCTCGACCATCGTGAATTGGCCTGGCTCCGAGGAGCTGGGCTCCCGGAGCAACTTGTAGCCAATGAAGACTTCTATTGTGGTTTCGTCATTGCCCCACTCTTTAGCAGTGTAACGACGGCACAAACAGTCATTTTTCTTCATGCGTCACCTCTTAGCGCCATTGGTCCCCGAACACATCCTTCGCAACACGCAGGATGGCTTCACGCTCCTCTTTGGCCGCACGGATAAGCAGAGCTTGATCCAAGGCGTATTCAAGAGCATTTGGGGCACCACGGAACGCTAGAGACAGTTTCGCCCAACGCACCAACGTCCGAGTGGACATGGTGACGCTGATCTGACCATCTTCACCGTTTTCGCCAAGAAACAGTTTGCGGACCTGATTAGCAATCCGAACCATTCCCTTCCGCACATTTTCCGGAAGTTTCGGAGTAGCACGGCCAAGAATGCTGAGTTCAGCTTCCTCATCCGCATACCCTACTTTGGTGAAACGATAGCGATCCATAGCTGCGAGGTTCTGCATCATCACCCCCTGGTACAAACCAGAAGCATCACCGGACCCCGTAGAGTTACCAGTAACGACCACACGAAACATCGGGTGCGGCTTGATGATTTCCCCGCCATTCTGAGCGATCACAAGGGGACGCCCTTCAAGGACATCGTTGAGACCAGCCAGCTCGGCAGGGTCGGCCAAATCCACCTCGTTGATGAGGAGCAGATGACCTTCACGCATAGCGACTGCCAGAGGTCCATACATGAACTTCATGACAGGTGGTTGACCAGGCTTTTCCGCGACCAGAGCGTGATGTCCAATCAGATCTGTCAGCTCCATCCGCCCGTGGGCAGTGATTTGCTGAACAGGCCAGTTGAGACGACCAGCGATCTCGGTGATACCTGAGGTTTTGCCAGACCCGGTAGGGCCGGTTACGAACAATGCGTCACCGCCAGGCTCTTTGAGATAGGCCAAGACCTCTCGCAGAAACTCTTTGCGGAAAACGTAGTTGGTATCAGTGGCAGGGATGAAAGGGTTTGAACCGTCAGCGTAGCCGATGGCCGTTACCTTCTCCGGAATGCTGGGCATACCGAAAACCTTGCTTACTGAGAATTGAGAGTATTGAGACATAGGTGCGCTCCTATTGTGACAGGCGCACCACGTCCCGAACCGGGCGGATGCGCCCGGTTGGGCTAGTAAATTAACGTTAATTTGCTGTTTGTTTTTGGCGACCAGCTATCGCACTTTTCGCTCTCCGAAGAGAACAAAATCTGCTTACTGATGGTATTCACCATGAGTAAGAAGACTTTTAAGGAGCGAGGAGAGTAGCCTCTCCTGGAGGCTACTCCCTCAATGGACGAACATCACCACATCGTCGTTTTGACCAATGACCCCGGTTTCTTTGGCCCACTTCACTGCTTCACTGTGCGCCTGGTAGGAGCTGGAATACAGTTTCGGATCAAATTTCACCTCGCGTCCATCAGCCAGATAGATGATGCCTGCGTGATCGTCGTAAACATGAAGATTCTGTTGCATTCGACATTCCCCCTGTAGCTTGTCGTCAAAGCCAACTGACACCAGAAGACTTTGAGGACAAGCCACAGAGGCTTGACCAGAAAGAGAGGGGTTGCCCCCTCCCTTTGCGTTGACTATCAGCAGTAACCGAACGATTCAGCGATTCTCACGAAAGGACGAGAGATTGCCCAACCAGCAGGGATACACAAAGCGATGATAGCGATTTCCATGATGTTGCTCCTAAGCAAAAAGGGGCAACATCCCCGTCGGGGTATGGTTGCCCCGATGGGTTTGAAAGTGTCGAAGATTACTCAGCGACAGTTATTACCAAACAAGTTCCTTGCCCTTACGAAGGTAAGTCGGGATTTCGAGATAATCCCAGTCAGGTTCTTGTTTAGCGACTTCTTGAACTTGAGTTACCTCAGGTTCAACGACTGCTTTGGCTTGTTCAGCCTTGGCAGCACGTTCTTTGATGACGGCCTGTACAGACCGCATTGCAGGAACTGCGAATTTGTTCCAAAGGAACAAACCGATACGCTGGAACACTTTAGCGAGAACGATGAAGGAAAAAGCAAATGCCTTCGCGCCTACGTACAGTGCGCCCAGAGATGCAAGCAGAACTACAATGAAAGTGATGATGTGCATG
Organism: Vibrio sp. 970; assembly: GCF_033339075.1. NCBI lineage: Bacteria > Pseudomonadati > Pseudomonadota > Gammaproteobacteria > Vibrionales > Vibrionaceae > Vibrio > Vibrio sp. 970. Next base: position 109,061 of record NZ_JAWOTW010000013.1, on the reverse strand, counting down.
GTGTTGCTCCTATGTAAAAAAAACAGGGGCAACACCCGAAAACCGGGAGAAGCCCCCGGCTTGGGGTTAAGTAATGCCATACGGCATAAGACTAGATGCTGTTTGTTTTCGGAGACCAGCTATCTCACCTATAGCCGCAGAGCGACTAAGATGATTCAAATATAGCTCACCTTTGCTAAACAGAAAACGCTGTAACTGTCCATTTTGGGCACTTCGAGAGGTCAGGTTACAGATTGACCGCATTTATCCTTTCCAGTGCGTTTATCTGTACCTCAAATTTAGGAGTATCTCTAATGGCAGAAGCACAAGTAGCACTGGACACAAACAACGACCGCAGCAACCACTACTCTCGCCCTGTTTTCAAGCAAGTTCTGAAAGTAAACAGCCTCCAAGCTCAGCGCGTCATGGAACGCAGCTTTGAGCGAGTTTCCAACTCCCTGTTCTCCATCGACGTGATCCTTCGCATCATCGGTGAGCAGGACGAAATCGACCAGGTTGAAACCGTCATCCTGGAACACATTTCCAAGGTCTCCGAAGACCTGGACAAAGCTACCGCCCAGCTCAACAAGCTGATGGAAGACAACGGCATCGACATGATGCCCGGCTACACCAACCCGAATGAATACACCATCGAGATCAACTCTCCTCAGGTTGCTCAGTTTGCACACCTGATCCGCAAACTGGATACCCTGATGGGGATCGTTGACACTCTCTGGCTGAACACCGTACTGACCAGCAAGCAGCGCACCGACGCCACTTACCAATGGCAGCAACGCCTCATCAAGCTGGCCGGTCGAATCATCGGCATCGAGAAACGGGCTCGCATTTCCGCCCACAGCAAAGGCAAAGAAGGTGAAGTGGCCGAAGCCGCTCCGGAATCTGCAACCGGCGACAAGGAAATCGCAGACGAAGCCGAGAAAACAAAAGCAGCATAACCCAGCCCAAACCTTTGCCCCTCGCCCGAGGGGCTTTTTTTGTCTTTTATGGTTGCATTTTTTGATGCTGTGATATTATCGAAGTAAATCAGATTCAACTCAGGTAAGAACGGAGAACAACATGAAAAAGGCTTTAATCACCACCGTGGCTCTGGCTGTAGCAGCTCTATCTGGCTGTGCATCCACCAGCAGTTACGAACCCACAGCGTACAAAACCAATCACAGTCGCGCTTACAACATCGCGGAGGCCGGTGGCCTGGTAACAGGCATCCAAGACGCTTCTGTTCCGCGTGACAAGCTGGAGCGTCTGACCGACACCAAAACGTTTGGGGCAGCCTACGTGCTGTCTGGCTACATGTCCCCTCAGCTCGGAATGACCGACTGGCAAGGTGGCTTGGTCAACCTTGCGAACTGGGCTATCGGCCCCAAACAGCATGGCGCTCGCAATAGCTTGATCGCTTGGATGCCTGCTAACGAAGCAGTTTCACCGGCAGACGCTCAGGCCAAATTTCTTTCACATGTGAAAGTTTCCATTGAGTCAGCGCTGACTGATTTGGGTGCCAATTTCACGCTTCTGTATGACAAAGACGGTCGCCTAACCTATCAGTTCTACAAGAATGAATGGGGTTGCCCGACGTGGGTGAACGGACAAAGTAAGGTAGCTGACATGTGTTCCGTTAAGGTGAAAATCGTGGAGCCTCGCCTAGGGTCAGCTCCTAATTTTGTCTCTGGCGTTCAAGGTACAGCGTATGCCTTCACATCAGGCCATGAGACCGCATACAACTTTGTGAATGTCGGTAATGGGGCAGCAAGCCATGCTCCTCAGCAAGCGATCTACGCAGCTATTAGCAAACAGCTACCAGCTTGGGCCTACCTCTACCTTGCTCCAAAATCGGTTGAGCTGGATAATGGCGAAAAAGTTGCTTTCCCTTACCTTCTTGATCAGGGAAAAGCAGAGTTATTTGTTTACCCAGAAGCGTAATCAATCTACATGAGAAAGGGGCCGAAAGGCCCCTTTTTTTATCCACCACCAGTTGGCGCGCCTGTTTGAGGGTCTATGCTGTTTGTCGCCTCTTTTCGCTTCGCGTCAATATCAATCCCTTCCAACCGCTCCAACGCCCTTTCCTGAGCATTCTTCCGCGTCCCGTCAATATTGAAGTCATTCCCTGCTCCAGTCAGCGAGTCGAGATTTATTGAGGCCGGATCAGGGAATTTACCGTTCTGCTGTAATATCCCAAGCCACTCATCCAAATTAATTTTGCTCCAATCAATTTCGGCAATTTTATCTAGTGGAATCCCTTCACACTGAGGATTTTTGGGGTCTCCAAAGTTCTGCCCCAATTGAGGGCGAACCTGTTCTTGTATAATACGAGAGAGCGGAGAATTGAAGCAGCAATACGCTTCTCTTTTTTCAATACAAGCGCCCAACACCTTAGATTTACAATAAGAGCCTACATAGGTGCAATTCTTGAGCGCTCTTTTTGCGTTCATAGTGAACTCTTCTTCCTCGCACTTATAAATCATCTGGATCATCACCATCGCAACGACATAGACGGTATATATCGTCATGGCAGTGCTAAGCCATGTTGTCGCAGTCTCCATCATTGCTTCGGCAGCTTGTTCAGATGCTGCGGCAGCCGCCTGCTCTGTTGCTGCATCTTGGCCTGCTGATTTCATGACATCCATCATCACTTCTTTGACTTGCTCTTTGAGCTGGTCAATGAGTTGATCAACAAACTGCTCTACAGGCTGGAAGAACGAATCAACAGCACCTGAAACGTTCTCTATATAACTTGTGAACGGTTTTGTGACTTCTGTCCACCCTTGAAGGGCAGGTTCCCTAAGTACCTGATAAGCACCTTTAAGCGCATTACCATCAGTCAGCCCCATCACTGCGCCATCGAGCTTTGGAACGGCCATTATTAGGTTCAGATAATCGGCAAGAGATATATTGGTTGGCTTTTCACAGCAATCAGAAACTCCCCCAACAGCTATCTTGCATTCGCCAGCTTCCCCTGCAAAAGCAGAGCAAATAACGTTTTCATCCCCGGTAGGATTGTCATCCCCATCTTGGCCTGTGCAGCTCATATCCTGCGTCATGAATTGGGCTGCATTGAGCAACGCAGTAGCGCGAGCAAAATCAGTGCTTTGTGTTTTGGTCAAATCAAGGCAGTCATCTCCCATGCAGCGTATAGGCCCACCGCACTGGTACTCAGTTTCCTTTTCCAAGGTCGGAACAGAAACATCTGTACCACAGTCATAAGTATCCTCGTGGACGTAGCACGTACCAGAACTTCCCTGAGCACCATCAACACATTTGGAACTGATGAAGCCGCACTGAGGGTTTTCTTCATATTTCTGACAGCTATCGAGATTCCCGCCCGTGTTTACCGGACAGTGCGTTTCACCTTGAGGGTCTGTCCAGCAGTCCATTTGCCCCTTATAGAAGTCATAGTCAGCTTTAACTCGAACCTTTTTGCATAGTTTTGGAATACCAGGCAAAGGTGACGGCTTGAGTTGAGATTCGCAAACTTTGATCCCATTGATGACTGTGCAGCCAGTAGCATCAGTCGGGTCATCTATACATGTGATCTCGCCTTCCGCAAAACCATCTACCACCCCTTTGGCTGAATCCATGCAGCTCTGTGGAGCCCACTCATCCTTGGTAATGGCTTTCGATGGGTCATAGCGGAGTTTTATGCGGCCAAAACCCTCACCTTCGCCACTTACTGAAACGCGGATCTTAAACGTAACAACATCACCATCTTTCACGTTCTTAAAATAGGGAGTGACATCAACATTAGGGTTTCGCTCCCAACTCGTGGAGAGCTCACATCTACCGGCTGTTTCTGGAGGGAAGTTGCCATCTGGGCCAGACCACACTTTAGTCTCTTGGCCGGACTTACCGACCCACACTTGCATGTAGTCATCCCACTTGGCGTATTCAAGCGTTGCAGACACTATGGCATCTGGATTGCTGACTTGGACCCGCGTGTACTCCTCATAAATCTTGCAGTTACCACTCCAGTAGTTGTCCCCCACTCGACCAATCCACAACTCAGTACAGCCTTCTCCACAAGATTTGAGGTTATATGGACCATCATAGTGCTTCACCACAGAGGCGTCGTAGTCATGGACAACCTCACAGTCCGCGCTTTGATCTACAACACGCTGACACCGTTCATACTCTGGAATGTGGGCGTTGATAGTATTCTGATTGATGGTTGTTTCGGCAGAACAATCCCCAAAGCCACCTGCGATGAGGTCCATATCCTCATAGGTCTTTTTGCTTAGATTTAGTACCGGGTCATTACTGAAATCAGGGCGTGATCGATTAGAGGCATCGAGAAGAACCTTGTATGCCGCACCAGAGATTGATGGATTAGCACTATTGGCATCACTCCACAGCGACCCTTTTGCATTATTCCCCACGCTGTCCATGTCATCGCCAGAGTCGTAAATGCCTTGCAGACCGCCCACATCAGGTTTATTGGCATCAGGGAAGTAATAACTATCAGGTTTATTGTTGGTCCCGCTCGTTCCGGGGAATAGATCATTGACATTAATCTGACTCCCCCCGTTCATTTGGAATTGACCGTCTTTCAACGTCGGCATAGAGATTGTGCCATCTTGCACAGTCCCCGAGCTCGACTTGAATGAGTTTGAGAGGTTTTGTCCGAAAGCCTGGGCCTCTTTACCCACCGCTGTGATGTCCTGGTCTTGGCTACCGTTAGCGTAGGAATGTATCGGCAGCGCAGACATGGTTACTGTCAACAGCGAGGCCACAGCTTTCATAAAGTAATTATGACTTCGCATTGTGTTCTCCATTTCAACCTTCCCATGCTATCTGAGAAGACAAGGGCCACCTGTACGTGTAGTGGCCCTTTTGGGGCATAATCTAAAATGCCCGTGCAAATTCGTTAGGGTCTGCTCAATTGTTACAGCAATCATTCCATCGCCAGATGGTGTAAATAGGGTCTTGCCCAATTGCCGGTATAGTTCGCGCCAGACCCCACGTAAGAGTGGATTCGCCAATTACGTGAGATGAGTTTGTCTCTGGAACCGGATGCAATAGCGTGAATTTGTACTGCGTTTTGGGTAGTGTTGGGCTAATAACGCCTCTACACATAGCCTCAGAACCCATTGTCTTCCACGCTAACCCCCGGCGATGCAAAGCAGCCAGAACCCTTGTGCTAAGAAGACTGCTATCGCGGATAACACCTTTTCCACCATTCTGGTTGCCACTAAATGGATACAGGGTGCCCCATGAACCAGCACACCAGAAAAGCTGTTTTAAAGGTTTTCCAGCGGTTGATGAGACAGCATCAGCAGTACACGCAGCCGCCGCAATTGGGTTTGCTACTGCCGCCGCCTCTGGATTGGTAAAAAAAGCGAGCTCATCATTGTTCCAGGTCGGGTCGAGCTCCGACATGTACATGATGTCGAGATCCATATACCCATCAGCATTACAGGTCTGCTTAATAAATAAATCGAGCATCACCAACAGAGGAAACGCATAGTAGTGATAGTGCATAAAAGAACCATCACCACCATCCATGTCTCCCATGCCATGATGCCCTTGGTTAGTCCTATCAAACGGGAACCTGACACCATTCAAGACTGATGAGCAGCCAGGCACTCTCTGAAATTCAACGAGCCGTGCTGGCTCCCACATAGAAGTGGTGACTCCAGGCCGAGGGACCCCTAGATTATCCTCGCACATACACAGAGGGTTGCTTACGGCTTCACTCGGGAATGATCCGCCTCCACCACTTATAGGAACCCCTGCTACTTTGATAGGGAAAATACAGCTCCAGCAGATGTCAGTAATCAGTTTTCCGCCGATCACTTCCGCATTCTGGCACCCAGGGTCAGCCGATACCGAACCAACCCAAAAGACCGCGCTAACGGCCATGATCCGTAGAATTTTTTGCATCATGGTAAGGCCTTTACGTAATTCAAATTTTTCTCCATGACAGCAGGCTTCCCGTGATAGAAACCTTGTTGCCATGACAGTCCAAGTAATTTGGCGCTCTCCCCCAATGGGAAGCTCTCCACCTGCTCAGCAATGAGCTGTATGCCTTTTCGGCGGCAGTGGAGGATGGCCGGGTAGTCTTCAAGCGACCGCAGTCTTCTCGCGTCAAACTTGCAATAGTGCCAGTCATAACGGCTCAGGCGATCCAGAGAAGAGTTTTTGTCTCCATAGTCATCCAGCGCCAGCTCAACCCCTATTTCGGTCAGAGCCTCCCATCTCGATGCGAGAGAGGCGTCCTGAATGCCCTCTGTAATCTCGATGACAAGCCGTGATGAGTGATTTTTAGCAATGTCGCGGACAACCCTACACCACGCCTTGAAGATGACGTCTGATTGCAAAGTTTGTTCGGAGACATTCAGAAAGAGAGCCGGGTACAGATCCAAGCAATAATGAAGGTTGTCCTGAATGAACCGTGCCATCTCCATATCCACCAGTCCCCAATAAGGAGGAGATGACAGAGAGGATGGTGTAAGAACCCGGCCTTCGTCGTACCAACGAGCCAGTACCTCAGCAGCGACAAACGAACCTGTGCCGACGTCTTTAATTGGTTGGAAAGCCGGGGCAAAAATCATTCACCGCCCTCCTCAGCAAGTTCGCGGACAACAAACTTCTTGCCTCTGGCAGTAATGACGCTCGGTGTGTGCTCCAGCTCGAACCGGGTAATCAGATCTGGCGTCAGCAGATATACCGGCGCGTCAAAGTTGTCGGTGACACTCTTGTAGGAATCCCAGCCTTTGTCTTTGTCGAACTCTGTGGCGATATAGGTGATCCGTTGTACGCCAGGCTCCAGCTTGATTTCAGGCAGCTTCTTGGCGAGTAGTTCCATTTGCTTTTTGTCCAGCGGGTCGAAAACTACGACCGCTTGGGTAAATGGCCGCGTTCCAGGCTTGCAAACTTCCTTCGGATCGCACAATGGGTTGATCACGTCACCCGCGTGAGCGAACACAGTGCCATCCGGAGTGCTGATGTCACTGGTGATCATGACGCTAGGGTCAATTTCTCGTGTTCGAGATTTTGGCGCTCTTGGCAGCTCATTGAAATTCTGCTTGGTCCAGAAGCGCTCTATAGCCTGTTTCTTCTTCTCTTCCCAGTCGATATTGGCAAGGCGTTTCTTGGCAACATCAATAAGGTCTGGCTCACTGATTTTCTCCACCGGCCCCTTAACGCCGAGATCGCCTTTTTCTCCGTTATCCACTTCCCGAGCCAACCATACCGGGTCGGACAACCCGGAGACCTGGGCGACGACGTTTGGTTGTTCGCCAGGCAGCGGCTCATCCTCCAGCATCACAATCGTGGGAACGGCTGTGATGTTGTACGTTTTGAACAACGTAGGGTTGATGATGATGTTCGGCACTGGGTCTTTTTTGGCCGCGAGCGCCTGAATAGCTTTAACTCCCTGCCCCAAGTTCATTCCTTCCGGGATGCCACGGAACACAATTACAGAATCAGGCTGGCCTGACACCGCCGTTAGGACGTCATCTAACCCCTGTTCGCCAAGAGACAACGAGGCGAAAACCAGTATCCGATGGTCAGAGTAGATACCCTTTTCAGCCTGTTTCCGGTGCATCTCCTTGAGCGTTGGGTTAGTAGTTTGGAGCTGCTTGAAAAATGCCTTGGCTTCGGCCTGAGCCTCGTCCATGTGTTGGTTTTGCAACAGAGATGGCATTTCCATCTTCTGGGCCTTTTGGGCAATTTGCTTTCCTTGCTCAATAAGCGCCTTATCCTGCTCTGTGAGCGGAGACTCTTGAGCGTATGCCCCGCCAGCCACAGAGAACATCAACGCCACCAGAACGCTCTTAGAACAGGGGATATGCGCGGCCAATGATCTGATCATTTTTCACAGTCCCCCAGTAACGTGAGTCGAAGCTGAATGGGCTTTTGCCCATAAACCAGTAGTTGTTCTCTTTCAGCGTGGTCTTGCCGTAAAAGTGGCTCTCTGGCAGATGTAGTTTCCCTGCGAGCTGGAGCCCCTCTCCGACGACATCACCATTGACGGTGATCTTCCACTTATCGTTGATCTCGACTTTATCCCCCGGCATACCGGTGAGGATTTTGACCATGCGAGTCCCGTCCTTGTAGAAAGGCTGCATGTTCTTGGCTTGGAAGGCGTAAACCGCTCCCCTCTCCAGAGTTTGGTCGTTCAGATCAATGAGGAAGAAGGTGTAACCCGGCAGGCACTTCTCCTGTTGTGGATCAATGCCAATACGGTAGCGGCTGGCAAAGGCCGCACCAGCAGCCCAAAGAACCACTAGTGTCACACCTGCCTTAACCCCGAAGCGCTTCCAGGATTCCTTTTTGACGAAATACTTCTTGAGTGGAAAATTCATTTCAGCACCTCATCAGGGAGGTACACGTCACTTGGAGCCCCGACGACAGCACTTGCGTCAAGGACCAAATAACCTGCGTCTTTCAACTTCAAAATTGCGTCATTGGTCTTGACCATCAGCCTTTCAACTTCCTCCTGAGAGGCACCAGCGGGATACGCCGACGCCACTTTAGCGAAGTCAACCACGACCACTGGCGGGGTTTGATTCAAACGCTGATGGATGCTTGCCGTTTGTTCGCTCATCACGTAGTAGCTACCGCCGAAGCCACCAGCGGCACCGAGAATGGCGGCGATTGCGATTGATTTAATGTCCATTACTGTCTCCCTGGTTATGCAGCCTGCCGACGGCTTCGCATTACGGCCTTGATTGCCTCAGGTATGCTCATGCCTTGTTTCACAAACTGGTCGATGGCGTTAACGTCCACCGGATCGGTCGAATAAAGTAGCTTCTGGAAGTCGCCCACTATCAAGCGACCGACGCCCATACCGCTCTTCGATTTGATAAAGATTTCTGAGTACACGCCTTGGATGGTGTGTACCGTTTTGAGGGTGTGGAACCCGCCCTCTGAAAGGGTCAGACGACCGCTACGTTTAACAGATTCCACGGTTTCTTCGGTTTGGCCGAGCAAGTACATGCTGGCCGAGTTCTCCGCGATGGCGCGGCCCACTGCGTTCTCATAGAGGTCGTTGATGGACTGCGTTGCAATGACAACGGAGCCACCGTACTTACGGAATTTGCGGTAGGCATGTTCCATGAAGACCGAGACCTCGCCCTCTTTGAGCAGGTCCCAGGCCTCATCCACGATGACGACTTTCTTGCGGTTACGTTCACCCAGGAATACTTCTTGCTGGATCTGGTAAATAAGCTGGAGTAGTACAACCTGACGCAAGTGCTTACGCCCTTGCAGTTCATCGAGCTCCAGTACAGTGAACTGGTTCTGGAAGCTGACGTTGTTCTTGCGAGAGAAGTATTTCCCGTAGCTGCCCTGCGACGTAAAGGCGTAGAGCTGCTGACCAATATCCTTGAGGCGCTGGTCATTTTCTTCTTCCAGGCAGCGCTCAGCGATGTCGTCAACCTTCATCTCTTTACCTTTCTCTTCCCACAGGCGAGAAAGGACCTGTTTCAACGCAGAGATTTGCCATTCATCCAGCAAGCCCTTAGCCGAAGCCATCGCACAAACGAGGCTGACTATCGCGTCTTCTTCGTCCTCGTAGTTCTGTATGAGCTCAAACGGGTTGAGGCAGACGTGCGTTCCTTCTTCAAAGTGAACGAAGTCGCCATTGAGCATTTCCGACAACTTCTGGTAGGACTTACCGGCATCAATAACCCAGACCTGAGCCCCCTCGGACAAGTAGGAAAAAATCAGTTCGTTGGTAAGGAACGATTTACCCGAGCCGGATTCGGCTGCGATCACCAGGTTCTTGTTGGTATTACTGTCGTGAAGAGACAGACTCATGAGCTGGCCGTTGCGGGAAATCAGCGCTGCATGATAGGTCCCGGTCCCCTTCCATTCCCCAAACACCGGCAGGACCACAGCAGCCTGCTCGGTTGTCATGGTCTTGTAGCGGAATAGGTCTCGCACTGCATCCCGGTCGGTACAGAATGGCAGGCAGTTGAGGAACATCGGCAGAGCAACGAACTTGTCCTCCATCAGCTCGAACCGAGATTCACGCCAGATGTTTCGTGCGGCCATCGCCGCCGCTTCAACACGTTCTTTGGTTGGAGCAAATAAAACCACCGAGTAGGTGATCTTGACTGGCTTAGCCCCCTCTTTCATGGACTCATAGAGAGTGTCGAAGCTCTCCTTCTTGTCCGCCAGCACCGGCACGAATTTGAGCATCGGCCCGTAGGCTTGGTTTACAGTGAACTGGCGTTTGCGCTCCAGAGTGTTTTTCGTGCTTTCTGCCTCAGGGAAAAAAACATTGGTCACGACCATGTAGTTTTCTTTGATGCTGGAATTGCCGCCGCTGAGATCCCCGGCATAGGTCAACGCATCACCAAAGTAGAAAACGTCAGGCAGCTTTTTCGCTGACATGACTTTCGCGTGGTAGTCACCCAGCCTGATGCCATTCTTGCTGACTTCCACGTCGGTGCCGTAATCGAAGATTTGCTCGCAGATGGGCTTATCCATCTCCCAATCCACAGAGTCATGTCGCCATGAAGCATCTGGCCCCCAATTCAGGATGGTGCTCATGATCCGGATGTAGTTCACCGCCGTCATTGTGCGAGGACGCAGACCAACGGTTTGAAGCGATGATTCGACCTTCGTGCGAAGCTGTGCGAGCTGCTGGAGTTCGCTTTCAGTCGGGTTATTGTTCTTGATGGGGACTTTGCACGTAACGAACAGCTTGAGGTCTTGGATCAAGCCATTGTCGTAGATACCTTTGTTGGTCTTGGCAAATATGCGATCTGTCGTGTGGTGCTGGAGGAAGTTAATCCGTTCCTTGATAACAGATGTCAGCAGCTCGTGACGGAAGCCATCACGCAAACCCATCATCCGGTACATCTCCTGATTGATGTCCGGGGAGCGGAACAGGACAAACTGGAGCGTAGTCTTCGACGGGAACTCCTGATTCAGGAAACCGTTCATTCGCTCCTGAACTTTTTCATCGGCACCACACAGGGGCTCACACATGAAACCAAAGCCTGCACTGTGATCATCCATAAGGAAGACATGATCGTCTTCGTCATAGGCCAGGACAGGAATAATCCCGGCAGCTCGCAAGTGCTCCGGGATCAACGTTTCTTCGAGTTTCTTTTTGATGGTTACGATCATTCAGCACTCTCCAACCATGATTTCAGGTTCTTCGGACGTCCTTTGCTGACACGACCATCCGGAGCAACAACGAACGGAACGCCCTCAATCCCAATGAAATGAGCTGTCAGCAGCGTTTGGTCGTATTGGCCGGGGTCGCAGGTTTCTTTTGAAGGAAGGGAACCCAGGGTGTTGTTCATCAGCGCATCAAGCGCGTGGGTTTTGTCTTTCGCGCAGTACAAGTTTTTTGCCAGGCGGTTGGACTCAGCACCCAGAGCTGGAATCACGATAAATTTAAAGGTGTAATCATCCACCAGCGATTTGGCATCACCCATGAGCTGATGGCAAACCGCGCACCTAGGATCAACAAAGACCACCACCTCTTTGTCACCACGCCCCATCGACACAGTGTTCAGCGTGTCCACATCCATGCCCATGCTCTTGAAGTGGATACGCTCCGCTACATCCCTCATTTGGGACATCGTGTTGAGGGGCTTCTTGCTCCACAGGTCGTAGATTTGTCCTGAAATAACAAATCGTCCGTTTTCAGAGAGGAACATGATCTGCCCATCACTTTGGACGGCTCGAACCCCTTTGATGGGTAGCTCTACAATGTCCTCTATCTTCGCCGCTCTGGGATCGGTGATTTCCAATTTCGATGACGCATGAGCCGTGCCGGTAATAATCCCGAACACCATCAGCGCCCCAAGTAATTTTGTCCGCATGTCTATCCCCTAAGATTGGATTACTGGATGCTGGGCAGTGTATCCGGGGGATGGAAATAGACTCGCCTCTGTAATAGCCCAATTTGGACAATTCCAGCGCGATACAAAAAAAAGCCCGGTCTGAACCGGGCTTTGAGAGGAATGAACCTTAGTTCATGGTAACAGCTTCGGATTTGCCCCCAGAGTCATCGACCCCAACCAGAGAGATGGTCGGCATCGTTTCATAGGTGCCCTTGCTGATAGTCACTCGATCAGAGCTGATGCTCTGCAACTCACCGGCAATGGTCCATTCGTAGGACTTCATGCGGCCATCGGTATCTTCGCAGTTCGCATAGACGATCCACGACCCAACGGTCTCTCGTGAGCTCAGGCTACATGCAGGCAACTTGTTCTCTGCAACATTGATGTTCACCTCGCCCTCAGCTTCATGCCCCATTTCTGAGGTTATTTTCAGCTTGATGCTGTGCTCACCAGCGCCCAGAGTTGCTCTGCCGTAGTAACCACTGCTTTCCAACGGTGTACCATCTACCGAATAAACACGAGTCGAAATACGGTCGCGTGGGTGGCCGCCAGAAATGTACGGTCGCAACAGCACATCCAGAGGCTCACGCTCGTATTTGTTCGAGCCAGAGTATTGCAGGTCAATGGCATAGGGCGCTGCCTGGCCGATCTTGAGCGGTTGCTCGATCACGGTCTCATGGCCGCGAGCATCACGGACAGTGACCTTGATGTTGTAATCACCCGGCTCATTGATCACAAAGGACCGGACAATATCCTGCCGCTGATCCTGAATCACAGCGCCTTCCGGCAACTCCCACTCGTAGGTCGGCTCTTCCAGCTTGCCGTTGAAGGCAATTGGCCGCACTGACGCGGTGATCGTCGCAGGAGCCACGTCTGCGTTCTTCCTAACCTGCATTCCGAAGCTCGGCCATACATACTGCCAAACGCGGGAGCGTAGGCTATGCGAAGCCTCTGCACCCTGATCTCGGTATCCTTCGATCCAGGTGGTGTACTTCGTTTCTACAGTAGCCTGATTGAGGTCAGTGTCAGAGGGTTCGTACTCAGCAGTATCACCCTGCACAATCGAGCCATCAGGCAGCGTGAAGAACCCGTTCAGCTTCACGTCCATCCCACGGTAAGGCAGGCTGGTTTCGGCTTTGAACACATACTTCTTACCGGTCTCAATAACTCGCGGCCCTGTCACGTAAGGACGAGGTGCCTTCACTGCTCGGAAGTCAACCGCCGTTTTCGCAACTTCATAGGCATAGCCGTCATCAGCCGGTGCCGTGGCAGAGCGCACACGAGCCCACAGGCGGTATCGGGTTTCTTCATCGCTCGAAAGCGTGATGCTATCCCCTGTCTGCGCGTAGGTTTTGCCACCGTCAGTAGACCACTCAACAATGGCATTGCCACCGGAGATTGGCTCATCGTTCAACGTCAGGTTCGCTGTGTACTTGCCTTCACTTCCGACAAACAACGTGGTCGGGCCGATAACAGCAATATCAGGTTTGTCGTAAGCGACAACACTGACCGCTTCGGTGTACTTTTCCGCACCTGAGTTGACGTTCACCACCTTGGCCCGAACCTGGTACTCCCCCTTGTCGAAGGTCTTCACAAGCTGATACTTGTATCGATCTTCTGGGATGAACTGCTCCCAGGTTTTACCGTCGTCCTTACTGGTTTCCCACACAACCTGGCCGGTAGCCCGGAGATCCTGACGGTCGTCCAAAGATAGCTTGAACACAGCAGTGAACGGAGCTTCACCAGACAACTTGCGAGCCTCCACGCCAGCACCGATGGCACCACCGCGAAGCACTGTCAAGAAGGCAGGTCTGATAGACAACTCTGTGCGGTTGTAACCCTCAACAGGGCTTTCCAGAACAGCCTCAGCAGCGATACGGACGGAGGAAGTATCCACACCAGACAGGTCTACTGAGAACTGAGCTTCACCGTTCGATGCTTCCGCATAATCAGTGAGCGCAACCGTCTCGTTGTAGGCCTTTTGCTGGATCAGGCGTACTTTCCACACCCCCATCGTGTTAGCGTCATAGTCACCATCAGGTTTGTACTGATCACGGATGAGAACCCTAACCGGCAATGCCTGGGTGTCAATCGCGGTATCACCTTTAACTTCAACGATAGGACGGATACTGTCAGAAGGTGCAGAGATAGCCCGGTAGACAACCTCAGTCTTCACATCAGGCACCTTGTTGTAGGCCGCGTTCACCTTGTAGGTGGTCTCCTCCCACAACGCTCGCTCATCGGTATTGATGCGGCGATACACCTTATTGGTGGCACCCCATCCCGGAGTGAAGGTCTCAGACTCAAGAACATCCGAGTTGCGCGATATGGCAATATCCAGATCAGCTCGTTCAGAGTTGATAATGGCATCACCCAGGTAGTTACCTGTCATCGGCACCAAGTAGATGTTGTCTTTGAAGTTGTAGTCGGAGGCTAGTTCAACGGTCGGAGCTGGTGGGTCAACCGCTTCGACATTGAAAGTCTCGTCGTTCAACGTCACCCTAGTGCCGTTACGGGTGAAAATACTTACCCGCCACCCCAGTGGATGAACGCCGTTGGAGGCCAATGAACCAGAGAGCGAAGGTGATTCCGATAACGGGTCTTGGACCAATCCATCGGGGATCTGCTGCCACTCGAACAGACAGGCACGGCTTGCACTACCAACAGCCTTGTTCGCGGCCTCTTTTTTCGCACGGTCTGCGCTGAGGGTTATAGAACAGTCTGGCCCCTTGCTCTGCTTGAAGTTCACATCAAAATCTTCAATGACGCGATTCACCTGAGCAATGTCATCAATCGGGGTGTAGCCAACAGAGCCATAGGCAGTAGTTACCGTCAGGTTCTGAGAGCCAGACCCAACTTTTACCTTGGAACCGTCACCACTGAACAGGTACAGGCTGTATTCGACAGGTTGTTCACCAATGCTCACAGCCTGCCCCACCAGCCCAGCAACTTTCATCCCGTTGTTGTCCTGCGTAGTTTGTTCAGCCTCATCTGGAGTTCTGTCCCACTGGAGCAAACACACCGGGTCACGAATTGGGTCTGCGGCCATAGCCACATCCTCTTTCGTGGTGAACCGGCAAGGCACACCCGACTCTGGCAGGGCATAGATTTTCACTGGGTCAATGACCTGGCGAATTGTCCATGATTCAGCAGAGAGCTTAGCCGTCCCTTTCCAGGTATTGATGTCCACAACCAAGATGGGTGAGTTCGGCGCGGAGGTCATGACAAGAAGGCTGGAAGAGCCGACCACATCAGGAACAGCAGGTTTAACCGGAATGCTCAAACGACCACCTGACGCACCGAAATCATGTTGGCTCATGATCCCCATTGTCTGGCCTGGCTCGATACGCACCCCATTAACCACCAGCGGTACTTTCGCATCAGAACGTAGGGTCGCAAACACGTCGTATGAACCTGTCACGACAGCACCATCACTGAGCGTCAGCGGCTTGGTTTCGATGATCCGTTTGCCATCTGCATGAACAAATTCATGAGTGACAGCGGGGACCATGACCTTGCCATCCATCCCATCCGCCAGCATTACCTGACGAGGTTTGTACTCGAAGCCAACAGCCTTTTGAACCGCATTGCCTTGTGCATCCTCACCGGAAACAGTCAGCGTGTAAGATTCCCCTTCCTTCAAAGAAGGGAACATTACCGGGTACTCAAGGCGGAATCGACCTTTCGACTCCTCACGCCAAGACAACTGCACCTTGTCATTGGCAGGCCCCCCTACAAGGGCAATAGAGGTCAATTTAGGTGAAGGGTCGATAGCATCAGCCAAGGTAATAACAACATCATCTAGAGTCTGGATAGCTGCTCCATCTGCCACACTGAGTGTCATGGTTGGTGGCGTTCTATCAGACGTTATCTGGAACATTGGTTGTCGCGTTAAAGGCCCGTGCATCTCCTCTGCTGCGGCAACAAGACTGTATTGCCCCTCAGGGAGAGTTTTAAGATCCCACTGGTAAGTGTAGTTCTCCCAGTTGTTGGCTATTAACCCACCAGTTGGAGACAGCTTGTTGCCTTTGCTATCTTCAATCCATGCACTTCGCAGACGCAGCCTATCAAAGTAAGCGCCTCGTCCTGGCTGGTTAACGAATAAGGTAAATACCTTGCTATTTTGATCGAACTGCTGACTTAGCTGAGGGTAGTGCTGATCGTTCCAGTTAACCTCTGCCCAAAGAGGATTCGAGCGAAGAGATTTATCCGGATTGAAAACTGTCGCATTATCGTGGACGTACCCTGTTGTGCCTTTAGCCATTGTGAAGCTATTTGCAATCACGCAGCTATCTTGACCAACAGGAATTTCACAGCTTCCCCTGTGAACGGCAGTTTGAACGTAAGGCCTTGGTTCAACTTTGACACGGATACTACTAACAGTGACAGGAAGAACAGAATTGTTCACCCAGTAGCGGTAAAAACTAGACCATCCTATATCACTGTAATTGTAGTCCACACCCAAAAGTCTGGGACTTTTAGGCGCTGATGGAGAGAGTGTGAGGTTATAAGCAATACCGCCTCCCCCCCACTGGCCGAAGTTCACCCAACGCCAATAATTGCCGTCGGTATTGCCATAAGGTGCGGTTGTGACGAGATAAACATAGCTGGCATCTTCTCCTACCTTGGACATCTCTCCCAAGGCATTGGTCATATTTATCCCACCTTCTCTATACTCATGCCAGTTATCACGCGGAACACGCCAAGCTAACTTGATTGGGTTAGTTTTAACTGTCATGCCCTCAGTGTAAGCAACAAATCCGGTTAATCCAGGGCCTAAGTTGTTTGTACTTGAAGGGTCATAAACACCAAAAGGTGCAGACGGAGCATTGGTTATGCTATCAAACATCACTTTTTGACGAGGTGAAAGATAGCTATTTCCAGCGCTATCGCTTATCTCAAACTGAAGTGTAAACACTTCATCCAAGTCAGAGGCTGGGAAAAAGCCAGATTGGAAAGACTGTCTAGCTTGTCCGTTAGCGTCATCGTAGTTCACGGATACATCTTTGTAGAGTGAACCGTCTTGACGATACAGCTTTGCTTTGACGCCTTTGATGGGTGACTCATCAGAGATTCCTGACAGCAAAAAGGCATTATCCTCAGAGCCACCTAGACCCAGTTTCCAAACATCACCGCTAGTAACCTGCCCATAGTTACTATAAACCGGGGCAAGCGAAGAGTAGGTTGGCGGCGTCACATCGACAGTAAGAGGGTATTCATCCGTCTGTACTGTAGAACCATCAGAGGCAAGAATTTCCGCCCTGATAGTGTATGCCCCACCAACTGGAGCTGGTAGTTGAAGTTCCGCACCATAGTAGGATTTTCCACCCACTGTGATGCGATCAGTAGCCCCAAGAAGGTGGCTGGTCGCTGTCGAAACCACTGTTCCATCCGACCGAAGCACCGAAATCTTTACCTTTCGGTCGATACCGGCACTCAAGGCAAACGAGATATTGCCCGTTGGGTTGGCATAGTTGGCATTCGGAGTCAGAGACCGTTGCGTACCATCTGGAGCCTTAAAGGTGTATTCCAGCAGCTCTGCATGAGCAGCACCAGCGGTAAGAACCGCCAGAGCCCCAAGCATCGCCGGAATTTTAGGCTTGAAATTGATCATCGCATTCTCCATTCGTTTTGAGTTACAAGAACCCAATGCTGGAGGTTACGGGAGGGAGTGCATAAACATGGGCTGTGGAAGTGCCCTTTTTGAGCAAATAAGGAAATAGTTGGAATTTGTTATGACTGGACTTTTTGCCAAAAAATAAGGGCAGCTTTTAGGCTGCCCCTATCACCCGTTGATTAACGGCAAGGTGTCTTTTACACCCCCAGGCCATTGCTGAGTTGCACAACAGCCGGGATGACCTTCTCTGCATGTTCCAGAGTAGCAGACATGATGGATTCCACTACGGTCGGGGAGTTGTACAGGCCCATACCGCCACCGATACCCATAGCGAAAGCCATGAGGCTCTGGCGAGCGATACCACCAACAACACCGACCAGGATCATCGCACCCGCAACGATTCGACCCAAAGTACCTTGGGTCCAATCCTTGAGAGTTACCCATACGTCGTCAAACGCTGTACCACCAGTACCAGCGTGGGCCTGATCCGGCACGAGCAGGAAGGCTACCACCATCAACCCCAGGAAGAGGAAGAGTGCGTTGTTTTTACTTGAGGCATTCGCCAACTGATTTGCGTTCATCAAGAACATCTCCTATTTGGTTGTTTCAGACTTCGGTTCGTGTTGTACCGTTTGCAGCGGTCTCAAAACTGGCTCACTTTGCGGTGTGCCATCCCCAATCACCCACCTGCGCGGTTCGATTTCGGTATAGACATACCCTGTCACGATGAGATCACCATTGGTGTCCTCCCAGGGAGCTACCCAAATCCGCATAACCTGTGCTGGTGTACGAATTGGAATCGGGCGATCCGGAAGACGCGGTGCGACATAGTTGTCAATCACCGGGTCTCCGGAGCTAGATGAGTTCGCTGAAACGTTTGAGGAACCTTCGCCATCCGCTTCCGCTTTGGCCTCGACTTCCTCTGGTTTCATTGGACGCGGGACATTTCCGTCATTGGTTGCGGCGTAAACGTCTCGCGCTGACATACACTGAACACCATTCGGCATTCCCGGACAGCTATACTCATCCTTGCCGATGTTGAACGTCGAACAGCCCGACAAAATAAGTAGCGCTGCACCCACCCCCAACATCTTTGCGGATCTTACTGCCTGTTCCTTTTGAGCCTCGCCTCTGGAACTGCCCTTTCTGGTCAAAATGTTCAAATTTTTCATTTCTTGGTTCCCCCGGTGGAACGAATTTGTAGCTTGGTTCCTTTGGTCACGATGATGTCTACCTGACGGCCAGCATCGACCTCGATAACAGGGAAGATGCCTTCGGCCATGTCGATATAGAACTGAGCGATGCGATCTAGCGCCTTACTGGCCCCCTTCACTGCTGCTCCCTGCAACATCTGGTCGGAGAACACAGACTGGTACTGGGTATTTGAGCCAGGGTTAGTGCTAACGACCGGCACAGGATTGACGTCAAAGGCTTCGGAAACGCCACCAAGGAAGCCTGCCATCAAGCTCTTGGCGATGATTTGCCCCTGCTTCGATACGACGCGACCACGGACACCGGCCTTACCGTCTTCACCCACTGCATAGGAATCCAGCTTCGCTTCTATGACACCCCCATCATCCCGAACGCACGAGAAGGTCTCGCCACGCAGGTACGCTCGCTCTGAACTGAGATCTCCATAGCCTGAAACAATCAGGAAGCACTCACGAACATCCGCACGGAAGCGGTTAGGCAAAATAGCCTCTTTCTGAATCCTGAGGGTCGAAGGGAACGGATCTCGACGAGCACCTTGAGATGTTGGTGCGTCCATACCGTTGATGAGCACCCCTGTCAGGATGGAGCCAGAAGGTAGGTAGATAGACTCATCATCCTTGTTGTCCTTCTCTTCAACTTCTGGCGCTTTCTGCGAGTAGCTCACTATTTGGATGCCTGGTTTAGTTGCATCACGACCGTCTCCCTTGCCAGTTGCAGGAGCCCCACCCTTCGAGTCAGGAAGCGGTGCGTCCCGAAAAAAGGATGCAGGATCTTTGTAGTCGAGCTTTTTCTCCATGAACTGACCATCACCACCAGATGCACCATTAACATCGGCTCTGGCATCCTCTGATGAAGAGGATGTTTTTCCACCAGCAGCGCCGGTTTCGACTTTCTTAGCCAATTCCATGTTCTTCTGGGTCAGGCGGTCCAAATCTTGACGAAGGCGGGTCATCTCACGGCCAACATCACTGGATTTCCCGGCAGTGGTTTTGGTTTCCTCCAGCTCTTTCTTGACTCGTTCCAGCTCCTTTTTCAGGTCGGA
The DNA here is from genome assembly GCF_033339075.1 of Vibrio sp. 970. Taxonomy (NCBI): domain Bacteria; kingdom Pseudomonadati; phylum Pseudomonadota; class Gammaproteobacteria; order Vibrionales; family Vibrionaceae; genus Vibrio; species Vibrio sp. 970. The sequence continues at coordinate 89,392 of NZ_JAWOTW010000013.1, read as the reverse complement.
GTTTTCACGAGACACCATCTTCACATCGGCAGACAACGAATCTATCCCGATCTCACGGGTGTTTTTGTCTGTGAGAACGTGCTTGATGGTTTCTTGGCGACCGCGCTTCTCTTCTTTCTTGGGTTCACCAGAGAACATTGTCACGACCGCAAAAAGAACGAAGACGCCGCCAGCGATAGACACCCAACGCTTCTTGTTGGGGTCTAACTGTGTCCAAAATCGCTTAATCATTGGGCACCTCCCAGCAGCGATGGACGCTTAGACGTTGGTGCGAGACCACGCTTCTGCTTCTTCGCCACATAGATCTCCGTCTTCTGGCCGGGCTCAAGCACGTTAAGCGGCCACGTAGTCACCGCAGCCACATCCCAGCTCCCACACAACGCCTCTTTGAACTCAATAGGCTGATCAGAGACGTTCAGGGCGACACCGATGAACACGTTAAGGTGGTGGCCCATCATGTATTGCCCCTTGCTGAAATCCACCTTTACCCCAGGATGAGCGCAGCTCGGCACCGCAGCACCAGCAGGGATGCGGTTCAACGTGTAACCTTGAGGGACTTCACCAAGAGCAATCTTGCGGAATACCGACCGGATGGTTTCGACATAAGGCTGGCTCTGTTCCCAGGTCTCAGCCTTGGTATTGGCAAAAGCACCAGTGATACCTACACCACCATCGAGCTTGAGAAAGACTTCTCTGGGCGGAATACGACGGGGAACCATCGTCAGGCTGAGAGCTTGGGCTTCCGAGCCTTTTTCAGTAATGAACATAGTCACCGGATACTGCTTATCCGTGGCGACATAGACCACATTCTCTTTGATGCAGACCTCACCACACTGGCCGTTATCCGTCGCCCCGGTCAGAGATGTTGAAACGATCTCAGGATTGCTGAAAGGCGTGACGATTCGGTTCGGATGACCAACGGCTATCGGGATGATCTGGTTAACCCCCGGCTTCATCGTCAGTAAGGGGTTTTCATTCATGCTGCCCACAACCTCATGGGAGCTTTGTCCTGACGTCACAGGGGCAGGAACATCCTTTTTCATAACACTGGCCGGGACAACAGGAATGTCATCCGAGGCATAGGCCATTGAAGTTCCAAGCGCCAAGGACAGCGCCAGGAGCGAAAGTTTAGCGTTGTTCTTCATGCTTTCTCCGGTTTTCTTCTTTGCGCTGGAGTTGCTCCAAAACAGTTTTGGTGCGTGGCTTTCCTACATAGGTGTCGATGTAGTCCAGCACGGGCGCGTAGTTTGAAATCTTGATGGCGAACTCGTAGGAGCGTTCGCTACGCTCTTCGTTAGAAGAAGCCCCTTTGACGTAGGAATATCCGTAGACAAACACCTTGTCGCTCTTGGGCTCGTACTCAACAAAACGCGGCTCAAACCGCATGGTTACGCGGTCGTTCTTGATCTGTTGAGCTTGAATTTCGATGGCATCAATCACGTCCTGATAGATGCTCGGGGAGAGAAGCGGGGTGATCCGTTCTTTCACAAAGTCAACGGTTCCTGGCGTCACATTGCCAAGGAGCTGAGCAAAAGCGAAACCCCAAGCCTCTTTATAGGACTGAGAGGCGTTACTTTTCGTCACCCAGGCTTCTTCCGTGAGCGTGAAAGGCTGGATAGTGACGATGGTTTCCTTGCTGAATACTTGGACCACCAGCAGGAAAACGATAGCAATAAGACCACCCTGGAAGATTCGCCCCCACTTATTTTCTGTTTGGGTCCCTTCCCAGGTCTTGAGATACTTTTTCAGGTTCAAGGCAAATACCTCCGGACAAACGGGTTCTTGAGAGATTTGGCCTTGGTCATGATGAACCCGGCCCAGTAGATCATGTGGAGCAGGTATCCATCCGGATGGTTATCCCTGAATCGGCGATAAAGGTTGGTTACAAGTAACCCCCCCAGAAAGCAGATCAGAGCCTTACCGATGATGACCCCTATCGTTAGCCCCAAAAGCATCGGGGCCAACTCATCTGCGCTCCACAACAGCAGATGCGGGGGCTCATCGACCCGGCGCGGTATCTTTACAGGCTTCATAGCAACCCTCTTCTTTTCCTAGTGGCCTGTATTCTCATTCAGGGTCACTGATTTTCTGCCACGGCTTCGCGCCCTTTTCGGGCACTTCCAGCGACAAATAAAAAAAGGCGGCCTAAGCCGCCTTTTTTGCGTTTACTGGATCGGTTATTGATTTTGAGGAACCGCTTCCGAATGTTTTTCCGAAGCCGCAACGCTAACTTCATTGGCTGGTCGGGCCACCTCCAGAGTTTTCACTTCCTTGTTAGCATTGGCTTTAAACTTGAACATCAGACTGTACGCCGCCAGCAGGAAGAAGCTGAGAATGCCCCAGTAGGTCTGAACCGTGCCCAGAGCCTTGGCCGGGTCACTTGCAGCTCTGTTGGCCGTATCAGCAGCCAACTTAACCCACTGACTCCAGTCAAAACCTGCCGCAAAAGCAGACAGCCAAAACGCGACGGCCACTGGAACGATGAAGATGCACATCAGCACCGCGTTCATCAAAAACCAGAAAAATTGTTTATTAAGGTTCACACTTCCTCCCATTAACCTAGAAAATTGAATGCGTGTTCCAGGTTCATCCCTGCAACAACACCTATAACGAACATCACCTGCCAGACAAGGAACTGCCAGGAGATGAATGAACCAGATGAGCTTTCGCTTTCTCTGACGTGAGCTTGTGCGGACATAGACCCTCCAAATAACTTGTCGTCATCACGGAGTAATCGTCTCTTAATTGATCAATCTAGGAACAGTGCTGTTACGGCCCATTTTGGGCACTTTATGGAGGTTTATTCGAGGAGATGATAAGAGCGGGAGGCGAAAAACTTTCACATGTGAAAGTTCAAAGCGGCCGATGGCCGCTTGTTTCACACTGTTCTATTGTAACGGAGTTCTCGATAAGCATCCCATGCTTGCTCTGATGAGACACCTCGACGACCAACATCTGTGGCGCACTCAAGGTCCATCTTGTACTGCTTAACCTTCTGGTCTGCTGTATCGCCCCAGCTCATGGCTGATGGGTACTTGGAAACACTAAACACATTTTCAAGTTCAGCCTGATAGTCGTCGTTTTGTAACAGAGGTTCGGTTTCACCATCATCCCAGCGAATGTAAGCCTTACCCTGGAGAGCCTTCAAATGCAAAGGCACCAGTAAGGTGGAAATCACTTCGTCAGCCCTGATGTCTTTGTAAGCACACCAGTGAGGTTTAACGGTGATCACACCATTTACCAAAACGATGTCACACGCCAGTGTCGCTTCAACATTATCGTTAACATCCTGCCGAGCGTAGATCTCCACGAAACCAACCTGCTCTGGATCAACCTTGTCGATGAAGCTCCAAAAGCTGGGGTACGACGTTCCATCGCTGAGCGTCAACTGACCGTCATGCTCTTTCAGTATACGGTTCAGTTGTGCAGTGAAGAACTCTGCCGACACTTTTCTTGCCAATGGTTCCATATCACTCAGTCGTAGAGTGGCTCCTCCACTCCCCTCATACACCTCTCCAAAAAAGAAATCTCTCTTACGCATTAGACTTTGCCACCTTTAATCGCTTGCTGGGTCAGCTTGATCCAGTTCAACGGGTTTTCACAGTCAACATGGTTGCCAGCGGCACCAACTACCGTTTTGTATGCCTCCGAGCCTGCCGCTGTGTGTACAGCCAGCATAAACGAAAACATAGGGTCATTTTGCATGGTGCCAATCATCATTGCACTGGAAGTGTCTTTGAGCTGGCAGTTTTCAACCCGCAGATTGAGTACATCTTTTGCCACCATCTGACAGTCGGGACACACCTTCTCAAGGTTCTTGAGCTTTGCGTCGTCATTGAGCACATCAGGAGCCGCGATGGCAGTACCGGCTATACACAGCCCCAGTGCCAGCAGTTGGAGTCTATTAGTTACTTTCATGGTTCCTCTCTATATCGTTCCAATTTCGTTTCGGTAAAAGAACAGTGGCCCAGTGACTGTTCTGAGTTCCGGCGTTACTTGCTTTACTCTTGAGCAAATATGCTGCTTGAAAAAGTTGTGGTATCCGTACAACGCTGGGCGTGTAAATACGGAAAAGATAATGAGGGTGATGGCCGCACCAGCGGCCCACCCGATCACGTCCGGAGAGATAAGTCCTGACACGTCTGAGATACGTTCTGGTTCAACCAAGCGGCACACCACCAGCACCCAGAACCACATTACCGGCATCACAAAGATCATCTTTCCGACGCAAGCAATGAGCACCTTCACCAAATTCAAGCTCTGCGCCCAGTAAAGCCACAACGCAGACAAGGATTGGCGACGTATCACCTGGTAGACGTTCAATGGGATGTCGCACAGATGCACCCCATCTTGATTTATAACGGAGTAGCTCATCCTCCCTCCCTATACCCGTTTCTGGAGGTTGCCGAACGTCAGGCCAACCAGGACACAGCACGTCATCATTGTCATCGGGATGACAACCGGATCGAGCGCTATGGGGATGAAGAACGCGATGAACAATCCGGCCATCAGGTACATCGTTCCGCGAACGCTGTAACGATGGAGAACCGGACTCGCATAATCGAAGTTGGTCCGCTTAATTCGCCATGTCATCATCCCGTCATATACCGCAGGTACGAACAGGATCAGCATATAGGGAGCCCACGCGGCTAACAGTGCCAACCTTGTGTAGAACTGGTAAATGACGTTGACAAAGGCTTCCATGCGGCCTTTGACCCACACAAACCAGCCCTTGCCCATGTCCTGCATCCCCTTGGACTTCTGGCGCTCCTCTTCTGATGGGATCAGCGTTTGGTACATCCCCTCATAGAATCCTGAATCAATAACGCTCGACCTGAACCAGGTAGATGCTTTGTTCTGTATCCAGTCTCTTGCTTCGACACCAAGACTCTGTTCCACCAGCTCGGATTCCCTTTTGATGGCTCTGTCTGTCCAGTCGCCAGGGATCAGCAGCAATATTGCCAGCAACTCAATAACCAGCAGCCATGCGACCAGCAACCACGGCTTCTTCATAGTCGGTTCTCCTTAAAACAGTTTTCACGCTCTCACAGGTGATGAGCTCATACAGCAAGCCACGCAAAGAGGTCTCATCCTCATGGGGCTGCGGGTTAATGGATAGTTCTCCTGGATGGGAAGAAAGCCACAGTGAGAACGACTCTCCTGAATCGACAGACCATGAATCACCGCCACTATCGACAATTTGCACTTCCAACGCCCGGCAGGTTTCGGTGATCAGGGTTTCCAGAAATGCCCCAATTCTGGCCGGGTCTTCATATTTCTCTCTCTGCTCATGAAACACGAGCTGGCTGTAGCGATGCAGAGCTTCTTCAATGATCGGGTAAATCACAGGCTCCTGATTAGCCTTAATCCCGTCTGTGATGTAGCAGCTCAGCTTCTCGATGATGGCCTCCGATGCAGGCCAGTCGAATTGGAGGATGCTCAGGATGTGAGCGTTCTTGCGGCCACGACTTTTCAATTCATTCATAACCCTGTCGAAAGGGTTCACATCGACCATGATGGCTACCTCGTAATTTCTATACTTCTTGTCACACATAGCTCTGCTCTTACTGGGTCAATATGGGCAGACGGCCTTTTACGATTGTTCCGCCTGAAATTTTGGCTATGTATTCCAGGTTCGGAAGCATTCCCAATAACTGGGCTGGGAACAGATCAGCTTCCTCCTCCATCAAACGCTCGCCTTGGTTGCCTCCGTGCATAATGGGCTCCTTGCCATCCGAGTTCTGGCCTTGAGTCCGCATGACGTACTTGAGCCGGGTCTTCGGCAAGTTATCTGCGATATACTCCTGTGTTTCACCATCGACGATACGCAGAGCAAACGTGTTGTTGATGTTCCCCAACACTTGGAGCGCTTTGTCTTTGCTACCCAGTCGAGCTGCGAAGTCAGCAAAAGTCTGAGTTGCAACGAAAAGACGAAGTTTCGCACCGCGACCTTTGTTCAGGAGCTGGATGAACGGGTCGTTGATCACCTCAGCAGCCTCATCAACAAAGATATTTACGGGTCTGTTGTTGACGCCGTAGTTGTATCTGTCACCGGCAACCGCTGTCAGGTCTGACAGGAAGATGGACCCCATAGCACTACCAACCATGTTGTCGGTCAGGGAGTCGAGCCCCAGATAAGCAACTTGAGCGTTGTTGATGATTTTTGCGGAATCAGTGATCTGGCGTTCGTCGCTCAGATCAGATGAGTCTGGAGACAGCAGAGGGCCTAGCTCCCCGGACGTCAGCATATTCATGATCGGCAGGAGGTTCGCCACCATCTTGGAGAAGTGGGTTTGGTCGTGCTGGAACATCGACAGCAAGCCTTCCAGATCAGAGTTTGGGTGCTCAGGTTGGATGATGTCGTAGTAGAACTTCATCAACGCGAAAGCGATCTTCTCACGCGAACCGTTTTTGACTTTCTCCAAATAAGCCGCTGCTTCTGCCTCCCAGTCGGGCATAACTCGCTCTGAGTAAGCCTGAACGGCCTTGATGACCAAGCCAGCAGCGCCACCTTCAAGGAATCGGCGGAGCTTTGTCAGGTTGGGACGATCATGAGTGATGACCAAGCCCTGAGCGATGTTGTTCAGTGCCTGCCATCCAAATGATTTGAACGGGTCGGCCCCTGCTTCGGACGGGATCAACGCTGCCAAACGACTTGCAATTTCAGTCACGCGGGTGAAGTTACGCAGAGGGTCGATACGCACCGACTCTTCCGGGAATGCTGGATGAAATGAGACGAATCTTTCCGGCTGCCCCATAGCTTCACAGGCACGTCGTGCATTGTCCCGCATCTCCTTATCCCCTTTCGGGTCTATGATGATCACGGCTTCCCCACGCAGAATGGCCTGTGAAATCAGGATGTCGAACATACGGGTCTTGCCCGAGCCGGTGGTCCCAACGATCAGCGAATGCCCCTCAGTGTGCTTGAGTGGCTGCATCAGCTTCTCTTCTTTGGGTTCTACCCCGTGAATCCAGGGCTGGCCGATTGGCAGCTCCTTTTTCTTACCCTGTATCTTCCGGACAACCTTTTTGACCGTGGACTCTCTCCCTACGATGGAAGTCCAGTCGCGTTTCAGGATCTCAAACACGCGCTGGGCATGGCGGTTTTCCCACAGGAACCCACTACCAAGCCACATATCGTCCGGCGTGTCCTTGATGTACTTTTGGAGCTCCGCAATAGAAATAAACTCCAGATCACGCCCCTTCAAATGCTTTTGGAGCAGGTGAAGTTTGATAGCCTTTGGCAAACGAGCCATCGCCATCACGCCACAGATCCCCGTCATCCAATAGAAGGGCTCCGGAGGCATCGTGCTGACTTGCTCTACGGCCAAAGCCGCGCCGGAGGCGGCAAGCCAGCCTGCTACAGCATTTTTTTCATAGTTGGGCCGCCACGGCATCTCGTAGGCGAGCGGGTCATAACTCATTGTCATGTTTCATTTACCTCTAAATACAGTTTTCCCTGACGTTTCTTGAGCAAAGGCCGTCTCTGTGCCCGGCTCAGCATCCCGCAGAGGATGTGTTTGCTGATGCCGATGTTTTCACCGGCAATCATGTCGAAGGCTTTGTCACTGGTTACTAAGCAGCCATCCTCTTCCAGGACAGGTGTCACGAGCCATCTGCCCGAGCGTTTTTGGATCATGTCCTTGAGCATCTGGAGTGCTTTCTGAGGCGTAACACCAGACGGCAAGAAATCTTCCGCGTTGATGTCTTTCGGGTTTGTTTTCGCCTTAGGCGGCTCAAACTCCCTAACCTCTGGCTCTTCCCTTTCTCGCACCTCGACGTGTCCCAATTCCTTCTCACGCTCAACTTTGGGCTCAGGAGCCACTGGTTGAACCTCCCGCTTAGGAAGGCGAGCCACGTTCTGTTTTTCTTGGACCGGCTGGCGCTGCGGCTCTTCAACCGGAGAAGTAACATCGACCTTCTTCTCCTTCTGCTGTGGCTGGGAGTCCTTACCTTTCGCCTTTTGTTCAGGCGAGGGTTTACCGGCGTTAACCTCAGGCTTCTGCTGCTGCGCCTTTTTTCGGCTTTGTTGTTTCGGTGCAGACTTATTCTTGCTTGCATCCAAGCCAGGGGGAGAGACGAGCTCAAAGGCATCCTGGTATCCCCCCATTGACGCCTCGGCATCCTTAATGGCCGCTACGACTGCATCTGAAAGCTGCTCCGCCAGTACAATTGCCTTCACTCCGCTGAAATCACGAACTTTGCGACCTGGCATAATCGGGTCTGGAACAATCGCGTTGGCGTGGGACAGCTTCGAGAGAACCTCTGACGGCGCACCCAGCGACCGAGCGCCATCCGGGTACAAAATGACGGCTTGACCCTTCATCAGGCATAGGACTTCGCCCAGCGTCGTTTTACCTTCCAAAACAGGCATGATCGCTTGTTCAAGCAACGCCGATGCTTCTCCGTACCCGGCTAACATCTCAACGAGTAAGGTCTTTGCGTCTTTCTCATGCAGATTAGGTTTGTCCGTAGGTGGCATTGCTGGCGCTGGTGTTGTTTGTTCTGGTGCGTCAGTCAGCATAGGGAGCGGCTCAATCGCCCATGATGGCGGTTCATCAGAACTACCGAACATTGGAAAGTCATCGCCCTGCAGGGAGTTTTGTTCTTGTGGAACGAAGTCCTGTTTTGGCTGCTTCTCTTGCTTTCCGGGCATTGCCACATCTGGGATTTCTGAGTTTGTTGCGTCAGTGCTGGCTGTCTCTGCCGATGCGCTGAATGCGTCAAACGGAAAGTCGATGTCCCCCAGTCCACCCCCAACATCCTTGAGTGCTTGTAACGGATTGTCGTTTGCCAAAGGTGGTGCGTTTTTGGCAATGTCCTGAGGGGACAAATCCTCTTTTGCCTCTGGTTTGTGGGGTTGTTTCTCTGTATCACTCTTCGGTTTTGCTTTGCCCGGTTTGCTCTGCGGCTTACCCTTCTTGCCAGCGTCAGGCTTAGATGATTCCGTTGATCCAGCATCTTTTTGCTCTGGTTTCTCCTCGACAGCATCTGAGGTGCTTTTCAGCATCTCCATCGCATCACCAAAGCCAAGACCAGCTAGAGCTTTCTCTGCTTCCTGCTCTGCGGCCAACATGTCATCGTTCAGAGCTGACACATCTTCCTCTTGGTCGTCATCGACTTCCTCAGGATCAACGAACTCAATCTCAGCGTCCTCAACATCACCAACAACTTCCGCAGCAACAGCCGCAGGAGGCTCAGTCGTAAACACCAGGTCGTTTGATTCGAGTCGGAGCATCAAGATCTTCACCGATCCCGCCGCCTCCTGGAGCATCTCAGGCAAAACTTCCCAGTAGCGGTAGTACGCACGTTCACCCTTCTCCTGCACCGTGTTTGGTACAGCAAAACCACGTTCGATGAGAATGTCGGCCAGTGTGTCAGGGTCTCGTGGAATACCGGGGATCTTGTCGTGGCTGATCAAGTCATAAAGGTCCCCAAGCTGTTTCCAGGCAATGAATACACCTTGGTTGAGGTGCCAGACTTTCGCGCCTGGCTCATTGACCTTCCATTTTCCGGTTTTAACCAGGCGGCGGATGGCATCGAACACGTACCGCTCGACAGGCACACCATAGGAGAACTCGTCCACATCGAGACGACTCTGGCGAAGGTCCCGTGAGACGCTCTCTTGGTCAGCGCGAAGCATCAGCTTGGTCACAGGCTGATTGACGCTGGTTCCTGAGATAGCTTCCAGCATCGCTTCCATGATGGACGGGCCAGACTTGGACAGAAACTCCCGAGTCTCAGCCGGAATAATTCGATCCACCGCCAGCAGCGAGAATTGCTCATGTCTTTTGTGTCGCTTGTCGCGCCACCGGATAAAGTAACGGTCGATTTCGTGACGGTGTGCCCAGTCATGAAGTGACTCCGAATACGGGTTCCATGTGATTGACCCGTCTTTGTCCGTAATGGACACATCCGAGAGCGGTTTACCCACATCATGCAGCAGCCCGGAGAAACAGCTCGCCAGTCTCCAACGCGGCTCATTGTCACGGCGTTCACGAGGCGTCCCCTCGATGGAAAAGATAACTGACTCAGATGCCTGAGCTGCCCAGAAGGCCACTTCAAGCCCATGTCGGAACAGACCACCAGCGCCACGGTGGTGGTGTGATTCGGAAGCTGGCAACAGGTGAACAAACGCGGCATACCGCTGGATCACCGGCAAAACAAGCCGGTTGAAGTCGTCCACAGTGAAACCGAGAGAGTTCCGCACTTTCTCAATCAGTTCAGCTTGGGTTGCCAGTATCTTGTCTAGTGGGGCCACTGGCAGGCCCTTGGCAAAAGGTGGGTATCGAGGGATTTCTTCATCTTCCACGTCTTTAAGCGGCAACACTCTGACGCTCGGCGCGGTCTCGATCACTCCACTTCGCCCACCAAATAACTTGTTAAGGGCTTTCAGCATGTAGGTTGACCATATTCCTATCGTATTTCTCGTCGCTACATGCTCTCAAAACACCTTTAGATCGCACACACGCCTATCTGTCCAATTTGGGCAGTTTGAGAAACCAGCTTTCCATCCCCCCCCTTTTAGAATGGGCTCATCGACAATTTTTTATGAGGAACGACACGATGAGACAACTGATAGCAATTCTGGGAGTGGCAATTCTGGCCGGGTGTGCCTCTAACGCCCCCGAGCAAAAGCCTCAGCCCCAGACTGCCCCTGCCGAAAATGACAAACCTGCCCGAGTTAGCCGGGAACTGTCGATGGCATGGGACAACATGGGGCGCGGTGGTGCTGCATTACGTCAACCTGGTTATATCCATGTGCTGGGCGACGGTAATGTCAGCGCAACGATGAACAAGGTCAAAGATGACTCCGCTGGTTCAGATAAAACTCCAGCAGGGATCAAACAGCACGGGGATGTCAACGAAGCCATCAATACCTTCAAGTCCATGAATAAAGGCAAAGGCTACTCGCTGTACGAGTTGTCACGCTGGGAACGCTATTGCGATGGTGGCAAAGGTATGGACGAGCACGATTGGCGCTTTGTGGAAGCCGAGGGAACCACAAACATCCCCAAGGACGTTGTAACCGGCTGCATACCACCTACCCACACCTATAAAGATTATCTGAATGCCTGGACGCACTTTTGCACCAGTCAGGCTGTAACTGACGCAGATCGCCGCATTGTGCGCGAGTCCGTGCGTCCCTATTCAGTGGTGAACCCATGCAAAGCTCTGAAATAAGAAACCAGACAGAGCTAGGCCGTAAGGCTGAGCTCTTCGACGCTTTATTAATCATGCTCCAGGAGGCCGGTTCGAGGGGTAATTCCAGCGAAGCGGCCTATGTCATTTCTGGAGTCCTCGAAAACCTCTCCAGAGACTACCCCGAAGTCAAAGGTCTGGCTCAAAGCTGGACTGAGCTGGCGAATCTGGAATCAAAGATGAGAGGAGCTGCTTAATGGACCTTTATATCTGCGAGAAGCCTTCTCAGGCAAAAGATTTGGCTGGCGTAATGAAGGCCTCCCAACGAGGTGATGGATTTCTCCATGATGGAGGAAACCGCGTTATTACGTGGGCGTTCGGCCACCTGCTGGAATTGTATATGCCAGACGATTATGACGAACGCTACAAGTCATGGTCACTGGAGACCCTCCCTATTGCACCAGAGTCATGGCGGTACAACGTTCGCAAGAGTGCGTTCAAACAGTACAAAATTGTTGAGGGACTGGTCAAAAAGGCGAGCACCATCTACATCTCAACGGACTACGACCGAGAAGGTGAGGCTATCGCCCGTTCGCTTCTGGATCGATTCCGCTACTCTGGCCCTATTCGCCGAGTTTGTTTGACGGCTCTCGATGAGTCAAGCATCAAGAAAGCGCTGAACAACGTAAAGGATGGCAAGGATACGGTCTCACTCTACTACGCCGCATTGGCACGGCAACGCGCTGACTGGTTGGTAGGCATGAACGTGAGCCGCCTCTACACAGTGCTGGCCCGAGATGTCGGCTTCAACCACACTCTTCACGTTGGCAGGGTTATCACCCCAACCGTCGCTCTTGTTTGTCAACGGGACCGAGAGATCGCCGGTTTCACCCCCTCACCATACTGGACTCTGGGTGTGAACGTGTCCGTACAGAATGGACAGTTTGCCGCCCAATGGATACCACCAGAAGAGTGCAGTGACGAGCAAGGCCGGTGCGTCAATAAGGCCTATGCCGAGCAGGTAGCCTCCCAGGTCAATGGTGCCAATGCTGTTATCAGCAAAGCAGAAACCAAACCAGGTAAAGAGTCAGCCCCCCTCCCCTTCGATCTAACGTCGCTGCAACAATACGCGAGCAAACGATGGGGATACACAGCTCAGCAGGTACTGGATGCAGCTCAAGCTCTGTACGAGACGCACAAAGCGACCACCTACCCTCGTACTGACAGTCGTTATCTACCCGAGAGCCAAAAGGAAGACATTCCGGACATTCTCCAGGCGCTCATTTTGTCCGATCAGAACGTCTCTGGGCTGGTGGCTGGCGCAGATCCTCATCGCAAGGCCAGGGTATTCAATGACGCCAAAGTGACCGCGCACCACGCGATCATTCCAACACCGGCCAGAACAGACATCAGTGCCATGTCTGAGATCGAGTTCAATCTTTACGACGCCATCCGTCGTTTCTACATCGCGCAGTTCTACAGCGAGTTCGAGTTCACCAAAACCTCCATCGAGGTGCAGTGTGGGCGTCACCTCTTTGCGTCCGCTGGTAAGACACCTACCAAACAAGGCTGGAAGGTTTTGTTTGCTTCTGATAGTGAAAGCAGTCCCAAGGACGAGGGGGAAGACACCGACGCGCCGGTTGAACAAGAGAAGCTCCCCAGGGTTAGCCAGGGCGAACCTGCCTTGCTGAATGGGGCCGAGCTGGCAAACAAAATGACGCGGCCAGCACCGCACTTCACCGAAGCCACATTGCTTGCCGCGATGGAGAACATTGCCCGGTTCGTGACTGAGGAGAAGTTCAAACAAATCCTCAAAGACACAGCCGGTTTAGGCACTCCAGCAACACGCGCAAGCATCATCCAGGGCGCTGTTGATAAAGGCTACTTCAAGCGTCAGAAAAAGGTACTGCTTGCAACTGATAAGGCTCATGCGCTTATAGCAGTGCTTCCACCAGCCATCAAATCACCCGGCATGACTGCGGCTTGGGAGCAGGAGCTTGAGAAAGTTGCCTCCGGCTCCGGGAACATGTCTGTCTTCATGAAGCAGATTTCCACCTGGATCTGCCAAATGGTTGAGCAGCTCAAAGTGGCCGCACCGGTTCTGACCAAAGAAGGTGGCGCGATGGCTAAAGCCTTCGAGGGCGCGAAGCCTCCTTCACACGAATGCTTCAACTGCGGTGGAGAGATGCACCGGATCAAAGGGAAGAACGGTTTTTTCTGGGGCTGCCAGAACGAGGCTTGCAAGAAGACGTTCCCAGACAACCGAGGGAAACCCGAGAAACGTATCGCGGCGGAGGATTGTCCAGACTGCCCAGATTGCGGTAGCCCGATGCGTCTCAGGAAAGGAAAAGCCCCTGGCAAGAAACGAGCCTCTAAGTTCTGGGGCTGCACAGCGTATCCCGATTGCAAAGGCACTATGCCCTTCAAAAAGTCGGACTTTATGGATTGATAGAGGAATTAAGTATGTTTGGAAAAATCATTTTAACTGCGATGCTCACAACCAGCTCTGCCACTGCCGAAGATGCCGGGAAGAACATCGCCTCAGGCTTGGCAACTGCATCTACCCGCCAAATAGGTCAGGCCATCATGCCAACTCTAGCTATCGGCTCGGCCATTGCAAAAAGCGCAGGAAAAGGCATGGTGTTAGGTTTCGCTGAGACATCTGCCAGCTATATTTCCCACGATGACCTGAGCGCCACTCGAAGCTATCAAAACCCTGAGGCTGTTGATATGGCAAAAGGCCTGGGGACCTTGAAAGACGTCCCTGATTTCCTCTACGTCATTACAGACGTAAATGCCAACATGGCTGACAAATGCAAGCGCGTCTGGGAGCCTCAATCACTGGCTTTAAGCCAATTGATTGTTGAGCTGGTGGCACTGCGTAAGACGAACAACAAAGGTAGCTACGAACAAGCGCTATCCCACCTCGATTGTTCAATATTCACAAACTAAAACAATTAAGGGGCCGTCGGCCCCTTATCTTTAATTACCCAAGTTCTTTTGATACCTGAGCTACAATAGTTTTAAATCAGAATACCAAAATCAATTCACATGGATGGCGAATACTTCAACCGGATAATCTCCAAAGTGCGGGTGCGTTATGACGTTCCTTGAGAAGCCACGCCAAGGACGAATCTCTATCCTGGACATATCTCCAGCCTTTGGGTAGCCACACTTAACATGGACTTCATCATACTCGCGCCCCTCTAGTCTTTTTATCCAGTAGTCTGTGACGAGGCGATATTCATCTGGTTTTTCTCCAGATTTGATCTGATCGAAGTAAATCTTTTTTACGGGCAGATGAAGTATTCTCTTTTTCATAATCACCACCTGATAGCTCATCAGACTATCTAACTATTAGACAAAACATCCCTTTTTCAATTTCTGTCTCTCTCGCCTCATGGGCCAATACAATATCCGCGATAACACGAATATTCCCTTCATAGTTGCGAATGGCCGCATCCCGCATCGTGTCTAAAGTGTCCTGACACTTCGCTCGCCTGAATTTAACGAGCCAACTTTGCCGATCTATCTTGTCCACACCAAATCCCATTCAGCGAACCATGTATCCAGCTTCTTTTGCCGCAGCATCAAGCTCGGAGGAAAAGTTAACGTCGGACTTTTCTGCCGCGTTATAGAGGGCTCCACACTTGGGCCATGAGCGCCCTACCAGTTTCATCGCCAACGCATCCGCCAGCATTTCTCGGATCTGTGTTTCAGCCTCACCAAAATCGGCTAGAGTTTCGTCTATGCCCGACTCTTCCATCAGCTCGATGAGCTGAGGTTGTTTGAGCCAGACGCCTGTTTGCATTTCCAACTGGTCTCTTGCATCTGCCACCAATTGGCGTTCAAGGGTGACGCCATTTACGGTCTTAACAAATTGCTTTGGCTGACGCTTTACCTTTTTTGGTCTGGACACATCAGAGATAACCGTCACCGGCTTCCCACGCAGTTCACGCGGCAACGGTCCACTTAGCCCCAGAACTAAGCGACGAGCGTACTCATGCTCGTATGGTTTCAACCCTCGACCTTCACGGTACATCTCAGTATCCACCAGCAGATCACCGCGCAGCCTCGCGTTTTTCCGCACTTGTTCGGACAAGACCGATTTGCCCTTCCCGCTGGCTCCCATTACGAGCGAGTGAGATTCTACTTTGTTATCAAAAAACATAATTCCGCCCCCAAAGAGGTGTTGCTATAAAACATGGTTTGAACATCTGGCGCTGTTATTGCGCCCACCGATACTCTGGGCAACGCACTCTGTTGTGGCCGCTTTTCCCTTTGCTATTGGTGATGTCATCTTCATTCTTCGCAGCCCCCAGCTTACTCAGTATTTCAGCTTTTGTGGCGCGATGACCGCGTATTAAAAGAGCATTCAGCAGGTATCCAGTGAACACCTCTGTACTCGGCATACAGTCAAGCAACTCAACATACTGCTCATCCGTCAAATCATGGATCTCACAATATTTTTCCACCGCCTTTTCGTAGGCTTCTGCGTAGCCATGAGTGGAAATCCTGAAAACAATATCCCCATTGCCGTAGCCTGGCTTTGTGACGAGAAAACAAGGTGCGAAGTAGGTTCTCTTCACCCCCATCCGGCTCCGGTTCTCGATACTGATATAAGCCCTCAGCCCCTCAGCAATGATATTTGGCCCGGAGTTGCGTCGCCGCTTACAAGTCTTATTCTGACGCTTCACCTCTTCTGCCTCAGCTTCCCACTTTCGGTCCAAGCTGTAGGCCAGCCGGTGAGCTGTTGCGTAGGAATACTCTCTCAAGGAGAAGTATTCCTGCCGGTAATCATCCGCCACCCCAACTGTTCGTGCGACACGGAACCCGACGAAACCGGCGTCATGGGTTCCCTCGCCGTAGTAAATGACTGCCATTATTTACCTTCCTTACTTCTGATACCGTGCTGCACCACGGTATGGCGACCGCAATTCACATTCAGGTGATCCCGAACTGCGGCCATGACCGCTGAATGCAATCTGTAATCCACACTCTGCCCAAGTGTTTCTGTCGCTTGTTCTTTTGCCATCCACGAAATATCAAAGCTATCAGGTATCGACATCAACTCCTGAACCAGATCGACCGATGGCTTGTAAATGCGGCCACCGTCTTGGATGTACACTGCATCCTTTACCCCACGATCCTGAGACTTGAGGATGGTCGGGCAACTGGTGCTTTCTCTCGTCAAGAACGCAGGCATCCTGCGAGAAGTTGACTCTCTGGCCTGAATTGACTTCAACGCTGTGACGTCTGCACAATCCCCGAGGTGCTTCTCGATCACCGGCCACAATCGTCCACCAGCTCTCTGCTCAGGTTTCGGTGGAACGAACCCAGGGAAGACCGACGCCACCATGTAATAGCGTTCTCGCCCCTGGTACGCGCCGAAATCCAGACCGTTCAAGACCATCTCAGTGAGGAAGTACCCCATCCGCCGCAGTGTCGTTCCCATCATCGCCCCGGCTCCGGATGCTTTGAAGTTCGGGACGTTTTCCACCAGCACGACGGCAGGGTTCACGACCTCGATCTGTTTTAGTGCCGGGTAAACCATGTCGAGCATGGTGGAGAGATCTTCAAGAGAACGCTCTTTGTCCCTTGGACTTTTGGCGTTTGAGTGGTCATCACACCCCAACGAGTAATGGGCCAAACCAATTGGTGGGCACTCCGCCAGCAAGGCTCCAAGGCGATCCAGCTCCAGGTGATGAATGTCTTCATTCAGCAGGATACGCGGGGAGCTGTTCACCAGCGTATTGAGCGCATGTACTTCACTCAGGTTCCGCCCGGATGCTCTGTCTCTGGCTTCAACTGGACGATGTTCCAAAACAATCTCAGCCTTCCAGCCAAGCGATTCCATAACATGAATGTCTACCCCGCCAGTCAATGCCACAAAGGCACGGAAAGGGCTGGTTTTTCTGAACCGATCAGCAATGGCAAAGGCTCTGTTTGCGACGGGAGTGAAGACTACTCGACCTTTTCGCATTTCGACGTGGAAACGCTCTGTATAGCGAGGGAAGCACTTATCTATGAGCCCTTGTCCAGAAAACTCAATAACGGTTTCCAGCGGGTTGTTGGAGCGACTCTTTGGTTGATACCGGCGCTGATAAACCTGGTGTGTCTGTAGTTCATCGGTCGCTGGGATCACCGAAAAACCGCCCATCCCCTCCCCTGGCTCAACGGCGATGCCCATACCTGGCTTGAACCCCATAACATCCAAAAAGTTGGACGAAACCCTAACCTTGCGTTTATCGCCTACTCGATTGAACGCAAGTTGTTTGGTTACTACGGAGGGGGAGACGATCGGTAACATTGGTCAACCTCTTTTCTTCTTGTTTTGCTCGCGCTTCACCATTGCTCCAGCAGCTTTCAGAAGTCTCTGGTTCTCCGCCAGCTCCTCTTGGAGTTCCTGAGTATCCTCTTCTGTCTGAGCCTTTTTCAGCTCGGCCTCGCAATATTGGACCTCTTCCTGCAAGCTGACTTTCGCAAACTTGAGAGCGGCCAGTCGCGTCGTATAAACGCCAAAAGGCAATTCGCCACCTTCCCGGAACTGCTTCAAGCACCAGCTCGGTATAGATGGCAACCAACCAAAGTCCCCATTCTTCCGTGACCTTTTCCCCCACGTAATCCCATCTAACTTTTGGGCAAGATTGACATAGCGTTGATCGCTGGTTGAGTTGCGTCGTTTCTGAATAGAGCGAACTATCCACTCTGTAACCTCGACCTTTGCTTTATCATCATCAGAGATGTAATAAAGGGCTGCGTACAACACAGCGCCTTTACGAATGACTGATGGTGGGTATGCCTGGGCTTTCATCTATCCCCCTATCGCTTTTTCTGTCCGACAAGACGGAGATGATCGGCGGCCAAGTCATACTGCTCGTTTTTGTCGCGGCGGCGGAATCTGTCAAAAAACTTCCCTCGTGGCAGGGTTTCTTCCATAGCGATCAGGCGGTTCAGCCACACTTCTTGAGGTAGCATCCCTGCTGGAGTCGGCCCGAGCTTACGTCCTTCCTTGACGTGCTCCATTGTTTGCGTGGCAGTAAAAATCGCACCACCAAACTTTCTCCACTTGAATTGCAGGGGCATATCTGGAGACTCATCCAGCATCAATTTCTTATTGGTTTGTTCTGTCACGACAATTACTCCACCATCCATTCTTCACTAAGCAGGAACGCCCAGCGCTCTTCTGCTTTTTCTGGGTTGTCTTTGGCCTGTTTGATCATGATCTCGGCGGCGTTAAAGCCTACCTCTCCACTGAACCGGCCCCATGAATGGCTATGCCACTCGCGCATCACACTTCGGCCAAGCGATGCAAGTTCTGGACTTACACCCTCATGGAGGGCATAGAGCTCCCAAGCATCCCACCCGTATCGTAATAGGTTGTGCCCTGGGGCGTTAAAGGCCTGAGCAGCCTTGAACCGCTCTCCAGGCTCCTTCCCTCTAACATCCACACCCTGGAGCACCAACCCCATTACCACTTCAATGACAGGCTCGCGTTGCTTCTTTGCCAGCTCGATGGCAGCCACCAGCATTGCTTTGGCGTCAACAAATTTCCCATGCCCTTGGCACATACCGCAGGTTTCTTTGGAAGGGGAAAAGTCATAAACACCGGAACCAGCACAAAGGCGGCATGTCAGGTCAATCATGGGCTCTTCTCTCCTCATACTCTTCGATGCGCTCTTTCAGACGCTGAACCACTGGTGCGAGCTCAGGGATAGCTTCCGCTTCCTCAAGCGTGTATCGCTTGTCTTCCTGGTAATCGACTATTTGAGGAGGCCTTGGCTGTTTAGGGAACTCAGCAAAGTCATTCAGCGACATCGAGGTAGGAAGTCCTCCTTCAATCTCACCTTTTTCGTTGAGTGACTGAGTGACGATAAGCTGTGTTCCGCCCACCTCGGTATCAAAGCGGTCATCAAAGCGCTCACCGATAGTCCAGCCGCCACGGCCAAGAACACAGGTCGTACTCATACGTAGGCGATTGAATGCTTTAGCGTCATCCCAGTTCAAAGGATTTTCATCCATGAGGAAAAAAGGCGCTTCGTCCCGAACGAACACCTTGGACTTGGCGTTATCGAAGATCGGCCCAAACACCCCCTGCTGGAGGTATGGTTCGACTTTCTCTGCAAGATCCTGGTGCCCTTGAGAACGCAGCGCCTCATAGAGCTGGGTGATTGTTTGTTTGCCGGTGTCCGGAAGGCAGGACAATACTGTCTGCTTTTCCTCGTCACTCAGGCTTACCATTCTGGACAAAAAGCTGACTACCAGCTCGTTGTGCCCATCGACCGTTTCAATGTTGAGCTTGTTCTCGTCCATCTTCTTCCTCAGTAATCGGTTCGATAAATTCAATGGAGTCCATGCTTACATGACTGATAATGGCTTTCAGGCCGCAGCAGTCGCATGGTTCAAAGGTCAGTTCTGATCCCTTGGGAGACTGATGCGTGACCGTTGCCACAGCCCCTAGAGGGATCAACCCCCAGCCGTTTTTTAGTACCCGAGTAGTTCTGACCAGCCGACCTTTGTACTCTCGTTTCAGTTTCGGATGCGGCACTACCGCATATCGCTTACTCATTTCGGTCCCCTTGTACCAAAGGCTCGACAACCAGCTCTTGAGCTTCGTCCCAGTCGGACACCTTTGCATCACCAAACGCAAAGGCAATTCGCATAGCCACTGTCGGCCTGCCTATTTTCATCAAGTAAGCCGCAGCACCGGCACACATCGACTCTTGTCCCGAAGGTGCATAGTTACCCTCTTCATCCCATTCACCACCTGACTTTGAGTGCACGGTCTTGTGGCAATGAAACGTCGTCATGTCGTTTTCAACGATGTCGTTGATGATGCCTTCTAATCGCCCAGGGGCCAGCTCGATAGCGCCCTCCTTCCGGAATGGACAGTTGGCGCAAGGTTTCTTCAAACGGAGATGATTTGCTTGCTTTGGCATACATATCACTTTTACAGCATCATTTTATGATTCTATGATATAGCCATATTCCGTGTAGTCAATATCTCACTAACAATTACTTTCTATCGGACGCTTACGCGCCCATTTTGGGCAGATAGACAAGTTATTTGGGCGTTTGGGCGTTTGGAGTGTGCGAGGTGGACAGCGGGGAGACTTTCACATGTGAAAGTTTTGTTTCTTGGTATCGTTTTATTGTCTCTTGATATTATTTTATGATGCTGTAATAATCATAAATAAGGGCCGCATCGCTCTTCGACCTTCGTTGCAGCCCTTACAACACAATCAAGCAATTAAGGAGCTTTGTTATGCTGCAAGGCAATACTAACACGAATAAGCGCATCCCGCTCGCGGCGTTCATGAAATGGCCGCTGGCGAAACGTCAGGACTTCATCGACCGGGAAATGTCCGGTTGCCCCGACTTTATCAAGACGTCTTTGCTTCGGCATTAAGGCGATCAGGCAGGAAAGCAAAGAACCTCGCTTCGGCGGGGTTCTTCGTTTCTACCTCTTGAATGTTTCGTCAGAACAAACTGGAGCGCTTATGTCACCAGAAACACAGCAACTTACATCCAAGGCTTTATCTCTCATCGAGCAGTCCCGATACAGAATGGGCACATCTCGGTTTGTTGAGGCCTTTATTGACCAGTGGGCATACTTGCAGACTGGCCTATACCCAGCCAAGGAGGAGATCCCGGAAGAACTTCAGCCGGTCGCCTTCGAGCTCTCTCACGTCCTGTCTGCCGCCATTAAGCGCGACCCCACCAGCGATGTTTTGGGTTACGTCCTAAGCATGTCTGGCTTCCACAAGAAGGGCACCAATTACTTCCCCACTCCTCCAGAGATTGGCCGCTTGATGTCACTCATTGTTGGCTCACAGTCTTCGGCAGACTTTTATGAGCCCTGCTGTGGTTCTGGCATCAACGCCATTCACTGGATGGAAAACCTGATCGAGAACCACGGTCCCGAAGCATTGAGAGAAGCCTCAATCTACCTGGAAGACATCGATCCGTTGATGGTGAAGTGCTGCATGATCCAGCTATTCCATTATTTCGAGTCCCGCAATACCACTCCCAAAACGCTGAGTATCGTCGGCATAGACACCCTTAGCAGACGAACCAAGAACATCGCCTACTACGCCGAAAAACCTCCAGCAACCGCCGCTACCGTGGCAGCATAAAAAAACCCGCCGATTGGCGGGTTTTGCATTCAATGCGCTGCTCTATGGCACCTTACAGTTTTCCGTACCGGTTCAAGAACGAAGACCTGTCTAAGATCCCCCAGTCTGTCAGCATGTAGTAGCCGGTGGCACCTCGTTCGCCGGTAGACTCCCTGACGAACAAGATATTCATTCCGAACTCATCACGCAGGGCAGACAACTGTCTCTTGATCGTTGATTCAGGAATATTTGTTGCCTTGTGAAGGTCTTGGAGACTTGGCTTCTCCGTTTTAGACAGGGCATTCACCAAAGCAAATTTTCTTTTCATGTCCTGTGAGATCTTCATATTCACCTGTTCTTGACAGGCCCAACCTCTTTGGCTGGGCCTCCTTTATTAGCCTTCGACACTCAGGAGTTCAATGTCTGACACAGGCACATGAACATGCTTTTCCTTGCCTTCGCCATCGAGCGTTTTAACCCAGACAGTAGACGGAACCAGAGCAACACGGTCGGTCATGATGACTCCACGTTTGGTCTCGCCATCCAGGTTAACGTTGACAGCAAAAATCAAACTGTCAGCCCGGACGTTCTTCCATTCCTTGTCCTTCGGCAGAGGAGGAAGAGCATCACCGCCTTCTTCATCTTTGTCCTTGCCGCTGTTATCTGGCTGCTTGACAGGATCTTTGTGCTCACCCTCTTCATCACGCAAAGGGTCTTCGTCATCATCGTCCTGACCATTGGAATTTTTACCCCCTTCCAGTTCCTCCTGGGCAAGGTTCAGGTCGTCATTCCCGGTTTGTTCCGACGTACCATCCCCACCCGAGTTGAGGGATTGCTCGTCGGTGTTGCCAGCGCCAAGCTCATCATTCTGGTGGGAGCCAGTCAGTGGGCCTTTTTCCATTTCGTCTTTGATACGTTTGGCATCATTCAGCAGCTCACGGCTTTGTTTACGAGTAATCCCGTCAGACATAGCCACCGCGCAGACGGCGCGACATCTTTCTTCATTCAGATCGAACAAGAGACGAAGGTTATTCAAGGTCTCTGTATCAGAACATACTTCATT
The DNA here is from genome assembly GCF_033339075.1 of Vibrio sp. 970. Classification (NCBI taxonomy): domain Bacteria; kingdom Pseudomonadati; phylum Pseudomonadota; class Gammaproteobacteria; order Vibrionales; family Vibrionaceae; genus Vibrio; species Vibrio sp. 970. The sequence continues at coordinate 67,072 of NZ_JAWOTW010000013.1, read as the reverse complement.
ATCGTATAACTCACGCACACAGTCAGGTAGCTTGAGCAACGACAGATGCGTAGATACGAAAGTGATATTCTTACCGAGCCGATCAGCAATATCCTTTTGCTTCCAACCTTCTTCAATAAACAGGTTTAACGCCTCGGCAATCTCTACCGGAGTCAAGTCATCCCGCTGGATGTTTTCGATCAGCTCACCAGCAGTCTCGTCCAAATTGTTCTGGACCTTATCATTCACCACCAGGTCAATGGTCTCGATACCAGCGTGTTTACACGCTCTCCAACGCCGCTCCCCTTTTTGGATGACGAACTTGCCTTCTTCATTCTTCGGGAACACGATGATCGGAGATTGCTGCCCTTCGGTCAGCAAGGTTGCCGCCAGCTCTTCAATGTTACGGAAGCGCTTACGAACCTGGACCTTGGATACAACGTCGTCAACAGGTACGGTAAGAACCTCTTTGCCTTTCTTGCCTTTGGCGGCTTTAGCAAGTTCGGACAGGCCTTTTAAATTGTTCAATGCCATCGCTTAGCCCACCTTCTCTAATAGTTCTTCCAACACCGCCTCAACCTCTTTGGCCGCGACATGTCCATAGCGAAGCTCCCAGACAGGGATGCCATCAGTCGTCGCCGTATCGAGCGGAGGCCGGTGCATAATTTTGTTCTCAAACAGCAGATCCGGAACTGTGTTCTCCAGCGACTTGAGGGCTTTGTCGTGATTGACAGAGCGGTCCATGTCGTTGATCACGATGCCCAGGATCTCCAAATTTTGGTTGTATGCCTCGCGCACACCAATAATCGTGTTCAGGAGACCTTCTACGCCGTCCACAGCGAAGCCAGAGAGCTTTACCGGACATGCCACATGGGTAGACATCACCAACGCTGCCACCAGCTTTCTGCCGAGGCTAGGCGGACAATCAATCAGCACGTAGTCGTAGTTCTCAAACAGCTCAGCCAAATGGCGAGCCGGATTCATGGCTTGGTCAAGAGGCACAGCCTCCATCTCAAACAGATCCGGGTCATTCTTCGGCGTATGAATGAGGTCTGCACCGCAAGGGCAGTGCATGACCTCAATGCCGTCCAGCTCGTAAGCGAACAGCTCTGCGGTTTTGGTTCCAGTGAGGATGGGCTCGTAGTCACCATCCTCAAGCTCTCGTCTGGGGGCCAGTCGAGAGGACGTGTTCCCCTGACCATCCATATCCAAGACCAGCACTTTCTTTTTCTTCTGTAACGCCAGATAAAAGGCCTGCTGGATACAGAGGGTACTCTTACCCACTCCGCCTTTCTGGTTGGCGAAGCTGATTACTTTTGCCATACCCACCTCTATTTTGGTTTCTCGCAGGTGATCAAGACCACCCCCAAACTTTCACATGTGAAAGATTGTAGCGATCATAAAATGATACTGCAATATCTAATTATGGTTCTGTTAAAACAAACTTTAAACAAAAAAACGGCCATGAAGGCCGCTTATTGACAAGGTTTGTGCTGTCAGCGCAATTGATTTGCTGCTCCAAGCCCATTCGCCAATAACTGCATCGCATCGTTGAACAGCGCGGAGCCCCGTTCCGGTGTGAGCAATTCCGGCATATCTTCTCGCGGCCAAGTACCGGCTACTTGAATGAGCAAACTGGCAGCCCAGTGAATCTGCTTTTCTTCACTTTCATCGGCCAGAGTGCATACGACGGGGAAACCGTACTTACGCCCCCAGCGACTCACCTCTTTGAACGATACCAGCTCAGGCTTTTGCAAATCCCGGCTGTAGGCCTCAGCTATCATGTGGTTCAGTTCTTGAGTGTCCATTTATCCCCCTTAACAGTTTTTTCAAATTCTTCCTCAAACATCGTTTTTAATGTGTTTCGTATCTCTTCATCCTGGATGTCATTGACATCAAAGCTGGTAGCGACAGCCTCACTTCCAATGCCACAGAGAACATAACCCCGGCCATCAGGACCAGTTTTAAGAGGCACAACGGGAAGTGGTGTATTGGGACACACTCCAGCAATGCCCGGAGAAATAATTGGCCCCCCGCGAGGAATAACCCAATTACCGATAAACCCCCAATCAATTTGCGTCGAGATGGCATCAGGCTGGTATTGCTCACCCCAAAAGTTGATTGCTGCCTGCTGATGTTGTTTACCGGCATAGTAGATATATCCGGCCACAAGAAGCACGGAGAGGACAAAAATAATTGCCAATTGGCGCAAGACTCTTGCGATAATACTTAAATTCATGGGCATTGTTCTCTTAATTCAACGCTCCCCCGCCCACTGCTGCTATGGCCGGGTTCATCCAAAATCCATCAAAGCCGGTGAACATTTCCGCCTGGGTGCGAATGTACTCAAGAATGATGTCACAGGCGATCCAGCGCCGGTTATTCCTTTCTGCGGCCAACCCGCTCTTATTCGACCCACTGAACGGATCAACAACAAGGTCGCCCTCTTCCGTCAGAAAGCGGATAGCCATTTCAGGTATGTCTGTTGGGAACATTGCCGGGTGCGGTGGCAACCCCAGTTCTCTAGCGATTCTCCGAAGCTCCAGAGTATCCGCACAACGGTGGCCGCGCTGGATAACGTTTTTCGGTATCCGTCCTTCCGTGACGTTAGAGAATGCGTTCCCTCTCAGTCGATATGCCCCGTCACCATAACTGACCACTCTGTTATCACCGCCTTGGGCCATCAGCTTCTGATGTTTCTCTGTATGAGGGATCAGGACCCTTCTGTTGTCAGAACGCACCCTGTCAGGGTCGTTGGTGAACCAATAAACAGGCTCCCACCCGGCACACAACTGGTAACGGTTCACACAAGCCCAGTGGGTCGGACTTGGTGGTTTTGACAGGTTGATCCACGGCCATCTATCCATGAGAGAGAGCCCAAGCCGATCATGGAGCGCCAGCACCATTCGCTCAACGTAGAGAGATCTGGAGGGGCTCTTGGCCTCGAATATGTCATTGCTGACATTCAGGACAACGCTTCCTCCTGGCACCAGGTTCTTGACTATCGGTTCGAGTGCCTGAGTAATGAAATCCACCCATTTGGCTTCATCAACGTTTCCATAGCCACGCTGTATACGGAGCGGGAACGGCGGAGATGTCACACACAGATGCACCGGCTCATCGAGGTCAGAGAAAAAGCTCTTGTTGTTTGACCACACCGCCAGCCCAAGATTTGTTGAATAAGCGACCAGTCGAACGCCACCTAGCGCTTCATGCAGGCCCTTCTTGGTTTTGCTTGAGAGCTCCCAGACACCCCGCTCGCCGTCCACCTTCTGGAGAAGGTTCATCGACTTGAGGGTTTGCTGATACCAGCGTATCTGTCTTTTCAGCTTGCTCCGCTTGACCTTTGCCTTGCCAATTTCACTTTGTTCATTCAGAGCGCTTTTCGGGATTCCAGCGAGCTCTGCCACCGAATCGTAGAGCTCCTCATTCGATAACGGCTTATCGGCCTTGGCATACGCCTCTTGGACATGAAAGAGTTCTAGCTGGCTACTCATCATGCCCCTCCGTACCCTGGAATATGTCATTGAGCACAGAGGTCGCCTCGGCGCTCTTTACATCATGCTCGGTGTAGAAAGGCCACCAGGTTAATCCGCCACCTTCAAACCATGAGCAGCGGAACTGGATTGTCTGATCAGGAAGGACTTTGAACTCGACATGCTGGGGTTTGTCATAACGGCACATTGCACCAAGGTCTAGGCCAAACTTTTCTTTAACCAATGTGGATGACATCGACCCCTGGCTCAAACCTTGGCTGTTAACCCAATAGACCCGGTTGACAGCACCAGCAATACCGAAGAATAGGAAAGCCAGTATTGCCCCGGCCTTCAACCATACAAAAACACTTCTCACAATTATCCTTCCTGCTTTACAAATGGGTCTCTGCCATCGAGAGGCTTTGAAAAAATAGCCCCCGGCTCAGACATCGCCGCCTCGACCTCGTACTTGTTAAAAGTCTCCGTCCACCAGCTATTCATCTGGTAAATCGTGATATTCAGAATTGAAGCAGCCTTGCTCTTACTTGTGGCCGCAACGACAGTTCTGAACTGCCCCTCGGCCCCATAAGTGATCCCGCCATAAACCTTCAACTTCGCCACTATCGTTTTCTCCACCCAAATATGTCTCTCACGTCCCGCACACAGAAGAACCAACTTACCCTTGGCAGGAACGCATCGACTAACACACCTAAGGCGATAACAAACAATGGCGCCATCAGGATGAAGCCCAAACGTGCAACGGTCCCATATATACCTGCACAGATGAGCAAGGCTGCGATGACAGAGCAAACTAGCTGATGCTGACGCCTCAGTCTGGCTAGTTCAGACGATTTCTTGTCACTGTTCATCATCGAGCTCCGCGAGCTGAACACTGACACTGGCTGCCGCTGGAGGGGAAAACTGTACTGTCAGTCCGGATTCAAGCCTGATAGAGGAAACCACCAGCGTATCTGGTCCGGATGACGCCGGTACGACCGCAACAATGGTTCCCCCTTCCAGCAACTGGATGGCATCCTCAACAGTACAGCGCCCCATTACTGATTACCCGCCAAATCCAGCTCTTGCTGGTCTTCATTGGACTCGTCAGTTTTGGGCTCCAGCTCCGCCAGCTTGGCTTTCAGCTCCTGAAACGCATCAACATCTTCCCGGCTCAGGGTAAGGGTGAACGTTTCACCGTCATCGTTCGGCTTGATGTTGTCCAGACGACTGGTAATAGAGCTCACGCCTCGGTGCATGGCTTCAACCACCTTTTTGCCCAGGCGGGGACCTTTCTCGACAGACTTTTTGGTCAGTTTTTTCGGGGCCTTCTTGCCGTCATTGCCACTGGCCTGTTCTTCCTGCGCCTTTTTCAGGATCTCAACAGCGTTGGTGCCGTGCTCGTTGTAGAGCTCCTGAGCGTAGGTGGCAGCCACAGAGCCTTCCTGAATCATCCGTTTCAGTTCCAGAGGCATCTCCAAAAGGGCACGGGCGATACGAACGTGCTCAGCCGAGCGGCCAACACGTTGGGCAATCATCTGGTCGCTCCACCCCCAGTTTGCAAGCCGAGCGTAGATCACGGCTCGCTCAAGTGGAGAAAGAGGGAGCCCATCGTTGCTGGTGGCGATCAGAAGGCTCTGTTCGGCTTCATCGCCCTTGTGCTCTACGACCTGCACGAACTGGATGTCGGCACCTTCCTCTATAGCAAGCAGGATGGCGCGGCGACGGCGATGACCTTCACGGACATACACCTTTCCGTCGATAACTTTGACGATGATCGGCGGAACATAGTCGCCACGCTTGTAAGCATCGGCCAGCACTCGAATACCAGCTTTGATGTCCGGGCGCTCGTAGTAGTCCTCGCAGAAAGCGCCACGGGTGTTAAACCCTTCTTCCTCCAGCAGAAGCTGAGGAGAGATAGTGAATCCATCCCCTTTTTTCAGTTCTTCGGGGGCGGTTACGCCTTTGAGAGCGCGGAGTGAGTTGATAACAGCCATTCGTTGGTTCTCCTTGTGACTTGCTCACTTTATAGCATCACTTTTTGATACTGTAAACAGGGCGGCATAAAAAACCCGGCGCTTTACAGTACCGGGTTCTCTCTTCCTTCTCACCACTAACTTGCTTTGACTTTGAGCAACCTCAGCGCCAGCATGGCCCATTGCAGATATGCTTCCAGTCGTTGCTGGTACTCTTTCCCTGGTGGGCGTTGACCTTCCTTGTGGGCTATCGTCCTCTCGATACCGGCGAGGCTCTTTCTCAGCTCCAGGTTCCTGCGTATTCCCACCATTCTCTGTCTTGCTGATTCAGGAGACAGACTCCCAAGTCCAAAGAGGGGCAGTTGTCTGTAGTCCTGTGTTCCCAAGTTAATTTGGTTCCACGCCATTGCTGCTTGCCACGGTCGTTTCTGGATTTGTTGGATCGCCTTCCCACAACCCAGGCAGACCATATTCCAGCGCACAGGAGGACCTATAACCTTCTGCATTTGCGCCCGGCCATGACAACTATCGCAGGCTGCCACAGGAACGCTGAGCGGGTCGTGGTGCCCATAGGCTACTGTTTCAGTCTGGCTGTAGTGTTCATCTGATTTGAGCTCCGCCAAGAGCTTCTCACGCTTCTCTTTTGCGTATTCGAGGGTTAAGCCTTTTCTGATTTGTTCCATGTTCAGTCCAGAATGATTTTTCTCTTGTCTCGCTTGGGAGTGCCTTGTTCTTTCTGGTCCGATGTAGAGCTGATGACTTCTGGCTCTTTGGCCTCGCCCCTTTGTAGTTCGTCAATACTCCCCAGCTCTGTTCCACCGTGTCTTATCTCACCTTGATCTCTATGCTCTCTGGTTGAACGACGGATCTCTTCCGAAACTCCACGCAAAAACCCAATCACATTGGCCCGGAATGTACGTCTCTTCTCCTCTATCTCAAGCAAGTAACTCAAGTAGAAGTAAAACGGTATCGAGACGAACAATGACAAAGGGAACCAGCCTTTTTCGCTGGCAGAAACAAAGAGTCTCGGCTCAAACATTTTCATGGCGAGGGTCGCCATTAGCACAGAGATAACTACTGGAGTCACCGCCATCAAAAATCGGGAATGAAGGTACGCCATCCAGACCCCAGCGACTAAAGCTGTTAGCGAGAGGAACATAGCAACAACCAACGGGCTCGCATCAATGGCGATTAGCCCTATCTGGACGATAATGACGAAGCAAAGAAGCAATATTCTGTATAAAAATGACCGCATTCCAACCCACCTCAATCCAAGATAATCTTGCGCTTATCTTTCTGAATTTCGATAGGCTGCTCCGGTTCACTCAGAACACCCTCTGACGCTTTCAGAACTTGAATACTTGGAAAGCCCTTCCCTGCTCCTGCTTTTCTTGGTCTCTGCTCTGTTACCTCAATCGCTATTTCATCCCCCTCCCGGAACTGCGGGTAACAACCAGCGCGGTTGGCATAGCGATTCAACGACATTTTGAGCAGCCGGTATTTCTTTGGGCAGGTTATTTGTACTGACGCATCAGAGCTGCAAGCTGCGTCAAGCCGCCGGAAAAATTCCTCCGGTATCCCCTTTACAAGGAGCTCGCTCAACTCATCCATAGGCCTTGAGCCGGTTGGCATCGGATATGGCAACCTCCGGTATTCTCTGTAGATGTACCGCTTGATGACGATATGAAAGACGAATGCGGCAAAGCCCCACAAAGGGCCATTAAGGAGCCCCGCAACGATAAGTAGCACCGACGGGAAGGGAACCCCTACGAAACTCGGCAGGATTTTAATCTTTACCATCGGCGTTGACCGACGCACACTCTCACTCATTTGCTGACCCTTTACGTGCAACCTTGTACTGCACTTTCAGATCGTAACCATCCACTTCCTGATGAAGGACTTTCACGGGGACACCTTCAACGGTCCCCAGGTACACGCTCAGCTCAACTTCCGGAACATCGTCCCTGAGACCCAGTACATTGCGCCACCCAGTCGATGTCTTCTGGCAGTGAGCGCCCACCCTGTCATGCCGGTAGTAAATGTCTTTGTTATCTCCTTGGCAGATGAAGAATCCACTAACCTGCCCCGTCCTTAACACCCACTTGCGGTTGTGGAAGGTAGCTTCTTTCTCCACCTCAGTGGACTTGTCTATAGCCACCTGGCTTACCACCAGCTCTTGTGCGGACAAATCAGACACAAGGCCTATTACCAACGCGGATAACAGCGCGGCCATAGCCGCCCGTGTCATCATACTGCCGCCTCGTGAGTGGCATCGGCAAAGAATTTGCCTTGTTTGTAGATCTCGTCCTTCTCGAACGAGATAGCATCCGCACGACTGCTGAATGGTCCATAGCTTTTACCGTCGATCAGCACCTTCCACTGGCAACGCCAAACACGAGTCCATGCCGCAATCTTTGACTCGTCTGAACAAAGTCCGCGAATAACATAGAACGCAATCATTAGAATGCCGCTCGTCGGCACGATGCGCGAAACCCTTGTTTTACTGTATTCCTGCACTTCAAGGCCTTTGAAGGAAACCTCATCGGCAAACCCGCAGACCTCACCATTTTTGATTACGATGCGCTTTTTGCTCATAACCTACCCCACTAATCCAAAATAATTTTGCGCTTGCCTGGCTGTACTTCGATTGGCTCTTCCTTTTGCACCTTTGGTGCCGGAGCTGATGAGCTGACAACCACCGGTTCTCTTTCTGGGTTTTGTTGCTGGCGCTCACGGAGTTCATCCACTGAGGGAGGCTCATTGCTTGGTCGTTCAGCCCTTTCAGCACGTCGGGCTTCTCTTAACAACTCATCAATTTCGGAGTCGCTCCGGTTGTTCATAAAAGCTCTATAGGCAAAGAAAATCAGCACCGGCACTATTGCCACCAAGAAGAAAGGAAATGAGCTTCCGCTATCTTCCACTGGCTTGGTACTGGCCGCGCCTGTATCGAACATGGTACGAATAACCGTTGGCGCGGTCATGATCATAATTGCAGGCATTATCCCCATCACAATTCCTGATGGGCTCTGCCTCATAATTCCACTAGCAACCCCAAACACCAGCATCAACCCCGCTATGACTTTGACGAAAGAGCTATCCATTAGACCGATCATGGAGTCACTTACCTCCTCGAACGGACTTTGAAACGCACTGGTATTGCGGTCGGTGTCTTGTGCAGCACCAATCTGCTTGGGAGGTTCACTCTTTGGTGCAGTCTCTATGGATAGCGCTGGTGGTTGGCTGGCAACCTTCTGCATTTCACCATCTTGCTTAACCACCCCCAGGTCCTGAGTTTTGACGTGCGTTTGTGCTGGTGGTGCTAACTGGTATTTGACTGCCAGGTTGTTCCCGTGGACTTCAATGGTTTGCAGGGAGATGGGTTTACCTTCCAACTTGGTCAGAGCTTCTTGGAGCGGTAGCTCCTGAGCATCAGTCATACCGCCCATAAAGCCATTGAGCCCGTCATCATGGACGCGACAACGCAGCCTTCCCGAATAGCTACGGTATTCACCTGGGCAAACAAAATAGCCGCCCTGAGGGCCATCCAGTTTGCGCCATTTATTGCTTTTGAAGGCCTCCACTTTGGTCACAACTGGCTGACCGTCATGGTAATCAATGACCGTTTTGCTCTCCGGGCCAGTGTCCTCTACCTTCTTGCTGCCTGAGTCATCTGAGAGCATTTGCCCCACCATTACGCCAGTCACAAAGTCACTGGCAAAGGCCGCAGGAGCTGCGACCATGAGACCAACCAGCAAAAGAAGGGGGACGCGCCCTGTCCTTCTCATCACCATTCGTTCTGTTCCGTTTCGTGCTGGGTTTGACCAGCATTGAAGTGGTACTCGGGTTTCAGCTCTTTTTCTTCGACTTCGAGCTCTTCCGGGCGAATACGCTGCTCCAGCGCTTCACAGGTCTTACCCTGAAACCCCGTGAAATCGGCAGCAATCTTGCCGCCCTTGATCTTGATGTTTACCTTTTTCACTTTGTCACCTCGTCGTTAAGTTCAACTAATCTGATTGCCTTGGCGCTATTACCAAACAGCTTCCTCAGCTTCCAGTTCCAAAGTGCCATCGTGATGCTGCTTCACCGTCACGCTGAAACCTTCCTCTTTCAACTGCTGCTCGTAGTGGAAGGCAATGTAGCGATCCTGCACCTTGCTGCTTGCCTGCTGCGTCCAGCGGCCATAAGAGCCGTAGTTTTCCTGGTACTGCTCCCAAACACCGTTTTTTTCCTTGTAGCCAATCCGGTGCTCCTTGTTGTTCTGGTCGATCAGAACAATCGGGTATTTCTCGAAGGTGTAGCCAGCGCCCACGCGGTATAGCTTTTCGTTTTCAACAACGACGCCAACTCCCTCCAGAGCCTTCAACAGCAGCTCTTTGTCTTTGTAGGCGACCTGCACCTTGCCTTTTACGATATGGCTCATCTCATCACTCCTGAGTTGTTTCGGGGGTCATGCCGTGTTCCGGCATGACAAAGTTAATCGCTTAGTCCTCGATGGCGAGTTTTCGTCCAGAGCCATTCTGCTCTTGAACATCGAAGTTATTGGCCGGATAGAAGCCTTGATCCCGCAAACTGCGAATCTGGTTGATGTCTTCTCGGCGAGTTTCACTGGTCGGGGTAATGCGAGTGACCGCATCCACCAGCGCTTCATTGTTGAGCTCTTTGTCCTGAGCGTTCGCCAGATACATCGCGTCAATGACGGCCTGTTCAATCTCTGCCCCGGTGTATCCCTCGGTGGTACGCAGTAGCGTAGGCATATCGAACGCGGCGATGTTGGCCTTCTGCTTGGCGAGGTGGATCTCGAAAATCTTCTGGCGCTCAGCCACACTTGGCAGATCAATGAAGAATGCTCGGTCCCAGCGGCCAGCTCGCATCAATTCAGGAGGCAGCGACTGAACCCGGTTGGCCGTCGCCACAATGAAGATCTTCTTCTTGCGCTCTTGAAGCCAGTAGAGGAAAGAGCCCAGCAGGCGCTTGGATACTTCGTGTTCGCCATCGGCATTACCAAAAAACTTCTCCATCTCGTCAATCAACACAACAACGGGTGCGATCTGCTCAATGGTCTGCAATGCACGATTGAACTGGCGCTCGGTTTCACCGAGATACTTACTATAGAAACGGCCCATATCCAGGCGAACCAAGGTAGTGCCAAGTACACCGGCAGCGGCTTTTGCCGTCAGCGATTTACCACCACCAGGTACACCGGCCAGAAGGACACCTTTTACCGGAAGGTCTTTGTCCCAACCGGCTTTACGTATCTGGAGAAACTCCTTGAGGTTTTCGAGCCCACCGACATTCCCAATATCAATGGCCTCAAGCACATCGAGGCCGACATCACGCAAGATGTGAGCTTTTTCTTTTCGGATCTCGCCCAGGTATTCTTCACCCTTGAATTTCAAGTAAGCGGAATAGGTGAAGACGTTCTTCATCTGGGTGTGTGACAAGCCCAGGGCGTGGTTTGCGATGACAGCACGTTCGTTGCTCTCGAAGACTCCACCATCTTTCACGTTATCTTCACAGGTCTGGAGCAGTTTCAGGATTTCCTGATTGCTCATAGCCGGGAGATCGATGTGATAAACGAACTCTTCATTGAAGACGTCTTTGCCAGCGATGATGTAGTTGATCCCCTCATTCTCCAGATAGGTCAGTGATGACTTGAGGGCTGGGAGTGTTTCCGGGTTTGCACGTTGTCGGTCGAAAAAGAAAGTGTCGAACACGACAACACCGTTTTTGGAGGACTTCTTGGACTCGTCCACCATTGCCTTCATCGTGCCTGGATCGGGCAGCTTCTTGAATGGCATCACAATAAAGTGCTTGCCGACTTTCTTTGCAATGTCAGAGAAAACGCTCTCTGCACGGCCCAGCTCAAAAGTGCTAACGTTGATGACTGGAAAGGACAACTTGATTGGAATCTCAAGTTTGTCCATTTGCTGTGTAATATCGCTCATCGCTTATCCTTTAAATAAATTTCGACTTGTTGATCACCTCACATCATAAGTTCATTTTATGATGCTGTAAATATCACCTTCCAACTCTGTAGCTGTTCACGGCGGACTCAACGCGCTTGACTGACACGTCTATACCATTTGTCACCAGCAACTCATGCACTTGGCAACAGGCCTGTTGTTTTAGGCCAAAGAACTCTTCGTTAACACGGGCATACTCTGCTGCCGAATTGGAGGCGGCTCGTCTTAGATCTGGCATCAGAGATTCAACGCGAGACTCTACTTTGTCCAGAGAGGAACTGGCAGACGACAAGCTGAACAGCGAGAAGACGCTCCCAAAGTCGAAACCATCATTCAAACCGGCAAAGTCCATACCCAGATCGATAAACTCAGTTGCCATTGAGTGGTGCAGTGAGCCCACAATGTCACGATGATCCCCCAGCGCATTTGCGAAGGCTTTCACAGCTCTCTTCGCATCGTCTATTTCACTGCTGGCCGAGGAGTTTGACATCGACGACATGACGGAAATGCCCTTGTTGTCAGTCACAAGGTCGAGAACCTCCATTGTTTGTGCTGATGAAATACTGGAAGAGGCCTCACTGATTTCACGTAAGGCTTTTTGCCCCATGTCCACCAGTCGCTTGTTGCTCTCGTGGAGTCGAGATGCGGCGTCAAGCCTATCTTGAGCTTGGGTGATTCGTTCCAGAATCTGGCTACCGTCAATCGCTTGCTTCACGGCCCGAGAAACCAATCCCTCTTTGAGCTGGTCTCTCCCACGGCGCAAATACCGCAAATCGCTGTTATGGCCTTTTAGTGCTGAACGTATAACGGCGATGTCTCGACGAAACTGCCAGAACGTTATAATTTTTTGCCAGATCCCCAACTGAGCACGCTGTTGGCAAAGAGCTTCGTACTCTGCACCTTTCTCTTCAACCTGGCTGAGAGCTGCGGTAATCCTGTCTTGATATTGCCGGTCGTCAGCCAAGTAACTTTGAATTGCTTGTTCCATCCCGTACCCCAAAAACTTTCACATGTGAAAGTTCATTCTTTCTTTGTTCTGCCAGTACAAAGTATTTTGCCTTAGAACGACCTCACACCCCGCCCCTGCTCACGCCCATTTTGGGCAATTACAGATTCAGCATTTACAGGCTTATAATGTGATGCCGTAATAGACAAATAAAAAACGGCATAGCCGTTTTTACCTTACTTTGCTTTGCTCCGGCCCCCGCATAGTGCATTACCAATGCGTGATGAAAAATCCTTCCATTCTGGACTGTTCCGGTAGTCATCCTGTCCAGTTGCTTGTTCCTGGCTGGTCGATGCGAATTGATTGAGAGCATCCGGGCACGAAGAGCAGACCCCGATACCTTCCACTCTATTCACGCGAAGCCAGTGACACGGTTGACCGTTTTCAACACAAGCGTGATCATCGGTGCATCCGCACCCTATACATTTAGCAGTGAGCATAAGCGCCTCCCCAAGTAAATTAACAACATCATAGTATCATTATGTGATACTGTAAATATTAAAAAGAAAGCGGCCATAGCCGCCCTTCCGAAGTAATTTTCCTTTAGTGGTTGTCTTGGCCCTGTTTCCAAGCGACGAATGCCTGCACTAGCGGTACGCCATCATCACTCAAGGCATTCCCTTCTATCCATCCGCCTCGTATGACGACAGACTGCCCTGATTCCAAGCCAAAAGGTTCCCACTCAGAAGCCACCGGGGAACCGTCCACCAGCAGGTCGAGATCTTCAATCCATTTATCCCGGCCATCCAGAGTTTTCCAAACTGAGTCATCGACCCAAAAGGCCTTGATTTGTTCTGGTGTGGCATTGGTCCAATCGTTGTCTTTCCCGTCAGCAAGTGAAAGTACAGAGTCAACCGTTTGCTGCCAGTTCGGCCAATCTTCTTCGACAACAACGCAAGTAAGCGAGCTCTTGCCATTTGCTCTGCGGCCATCATCAACCTTCCGGATCAGCCTTTCCAGTGTCGCCAGCTCCTCATCGCAGAGCACGGCCTGTGCATCGCTTATCTTTGCCACGAAGTAACGTGCTTCAAGCATCGACATAATTATTTTCCTCCCCAGGGCACAAGTTTTGTCGAATATCCAAGCATTAGTGGGTGCTTCGGGTCCCCCGAACCAGTCACGCCAAATGCCAATACCGGCTTCCCAGATGCAACGAGCTGCTCTAAAAGCCTGTCCAAATGAACATGCAAAGACTTAGGCAGCTTAGTTCGGCTCCCCCAGCAGGGCACCAAGACATCAGCATCCCGAATAATCCTTTCCAAGTGGATTTCATTTTCAGGCCCGACAGGATCAACCGCCGTAGCCAGCTCTCGAACGTCGGTCGCCCGAAAAGCAAAAGCATTACCGACTATGAATCGCCTCCCTCCGTTGACCTTGGTAAACCCTATCCACTTTCTGACCGTGTGATCGTCCTCGGTGGCCGTGGCCGTAGAGCCGTTTACACCAAAATAACCGAACACAAGGCCTTCGGGTTGCACATCCCTTTCCAGACGGTATCTGTACATGCCGCACTTGCTGATAATTGCACTCAAAGTGTCACCTCTTTTTGAATGAAAAACGCCCTTTCACAGTTGCATTTTTTAATGCTGTGATAGGATAAAAGTGTAAGTTGAAAAGGAGAGATGACCATGAAACATGTACTGAATATCGCGCTGATGGCTGTTGTTGTTCTTGGCCTGGCTATGCTTGAGGCAACCAACTGGGGTTACGCAGTGCTGGCTATCCCGGCAGTGATTTGGGCCAAGCCGGTGCTCAACCTTCTGCACAAACTGCCGGTTCTGGCTGCTGCTTTTTGGATTCTGGTTGCTGTTTTCGCGTGGCAAGCGGCACTTGTTGGTATCCTGTTCTATGGCGTACTTGCGACCCCTAAAGCGCCAGCAAACACCAATGGCAAAAAAAGCCGAAAAGCCAATCTGATGGGCACTTACAGCTACGACTTTAAAACCGGCGAATGCTTTAGCTAAGACTGGCTCCACGGTTATTTCTCCTCAGCCTTCCTGATGGGCGCTCTCAGCGCTCTCAGGACAGCTTCTTCAAGAGCTGCGGCCCCTGCCCTATCACGTCGCTTTGTTAATGCCCCATATTGCTTCCTGATGGGTAGCATCAGCTCTTCGAGTTCATTGCGCTTCCTATCGTCGGCTTCAAGTTTCTCGCTTCGCGCCAAGGCTTCGGCTTGCTCGCTTTTTGCTTGCCACTCTATCTTGTCGCCTTGCACTTCCCATGCTTTAACGTAATGAGCATCATCCAGACCTTTTGCTCCGTTGTCCGAAAACGAGGCCCCTGAGTAAATGCCACCGACAACCCAGCGCCTTTTGCTTTTTCCCTTTGAGAAATACATCTCACGGCCTAAAACACCATCGCGCAAAGTGGCTACCGAGATAAAGAGCCCAGCGTCCCCTTTCCTAAAGCCGCAGAACACAAACTCAAGCGGTTCGTATAAATCACTCATGCTGATCACTCCGAAGAACAGACAAGACCTTCTCAGCTCGCTCCTGGAGGTCTATGAGTTCGGCAGCATCATTACCGCTCAATGACATGCCCCCGCCATAGAGGCGATACTCAACGCTGTCCATCGCCTGGCGAAGCAATCCTAGAAGAGCATTCACGTTTGCCGGTGTTGATAGGGCGACGGCTTCACCTTTCAGCTCACGTCCATTAAATTCCGACCACTCGGCTATGCCTGTCAGTTCGCAACAATTTGAGCAGGACATACTGGCAACATTCTGGGGATCGTCTGGACAGTGTCCATTGATGACAAAGTTCATCTCGTCACTGCCGCACTTTCCACAAATGATGTGTACTTTTTTGCCCATGCTGCTGCCCTTAGTGGAGAGTCTGCTCTTCCACAACAATCATCCCGTCAACCAAGCTGATTGTGGCGGGACCGCAGTTACCCAGCACCTCAGCTTTGACTCCGTTGTTCAACGCGACATAAAGCCGTCTCGCCCCGTTGGTGACGCGGATGCCTTTCTGGTCGAGTTGTTCAAGCATTTCTTCGTAGGTAATTTTTTCGTCCATCAGTTCTCCTCAGCAAGGATCTCGTCGATGAGGTTCTTTGCTATCAATCTGGCATCCAAAGGGACAGCCAGGCTGTCAATTCTGCCTCTTTCATGGGCAACAATGAGTTGCGCCTTCCAAGCTATCCCGGAAAGAGAAGCATCAGGTTCTTTACCTGAGCTTCTCATACATCTTGCGTTTCGGTACGCCGCCAGCCACTCAGGTCTGGTTGAGTTATAACGCCCAAGGCCAGCTTTTCGTTGGAAGCACATTCATCGCGCACCTTTACAGATTCATTTTATGATACTGTAAACAATAAAAAGACACCTTGCAAGACTTTCACATGTGAAAGTTTTCTGGTTTACATCTGCTCGCTTGGATCAAACCCCAGAGCCTTGCACACGTCATCCAGGTCATCGAGCGTGAAGAATCCCAGCGTCAGCTCCCCGGAGCGCTTCGCGGGGTTATAGCGAATTTTGATGGGCCTACCCGTCGCATCGCTCATCAGGGTTTCCAGACGCTTAATGTCAGCATCCCTATCCACTTCTTTGCCCTTCGCTATCGCCTCATATGTATGAACCGGTGTCCTGGTATGCAGGAGATCCCTCAGGAGCTTTTCTCTCTTGCTGATAGGTAACTTAGCCACGGCTCTCACATGTCCCAGGGTGATCTTGCGTGGATTTCTGAGCCAGAGTGTGAGCTCTTCCTCCGACAGCGTACCGGCGCGTTTCAGGTGTGTAACCGTGTATACCTTCTCAATCCCCAGTTCCTCTCTGATCTGACTGTTTGAGCGCCCCTCTCCGCTTAGGAACGCGACCACATAGGCCTTTTCTGCATCAGTCATGTCTGGATGCTGGTGGTAGTAGTCAATGGCTTCTCTTGCGTCGAGCAGTAGGGGCAGGTTGTTCATTCAGTACACCTTTTAGTCACATGACTATATTGAGGCCTATTCTACCCCCTATTTTAGTCACATGACTACTTACCGGCATTTCGTCCCCCATAGCCGCCGATTTTTCTTGATTATAGGTTTGAATCTATATAGGATTGCACCTATATTAAGTAAGGAGAAACCATGTGGGTCATCGAGACAACTGACACCTTTGATGAGTGGTTCGATGCACTGGATGATACCGATAGAGCCAACGTGCTGGCTTCGATGATGGTGCTGCGAGATAGAGGTCCCATGCTGTCGAGACCATACGCGGATACTGTTAACGGTTCATCCTACAGCAACATGAAAGAGCTGCGGGTCCAAAGCAAAGGAGATCCTATCAGGGCATTCTTTGCGTTCGATCCAAAGCGTAAGGGGATTCTTCTCTGCGCCGGTAACAAGACCGGGGACGAGAAAAGGTTTTATGAAGTAATGATCCCAATTGCAGACCGCGAGTTTGCGGCGCACTTGGATAAATTGAAGAAGGAGTGACGTTATGGCAAGAACTCTTGACCAAATGCTGGCAACAGAAAAGCCTGAGGTTGTTGCCAAAGCACAGAAAGCGGCCACTGAGATGTTACTGAACATCCACTTGGCAGAGCTTCGTGATCGCATGAACCTTACCCAGGGGGAAATTGCTGCATCTCTGGGTGTGAGACAGCCGACAGTCTCCGAGATGGAAAAACCTGGACGAGATCTCAAGCTGTCGTCCATTAAGCGGTACGTTGAGGCCTCCGGTGGCAAGCTACGCCTCGATGTTGAACTTCCGGACGGCACCCACTACGGCTTTGCCGTTTAACTCGATACGCCCCGTTATGGGGCGTATTACTTATCTTGCACTTCCTCCAGCCGTTTGCGGTATATCTCTCCTGCACGTTCCCTGCCATCGTCGGTCAGCCTAAAGGCCAGCTTTAGAGAAGCATTCCGGTACTTGTTCAACAGGCCATTCTCCACCAGCGTGTGGCATGACGTTCGGAAGTTCGTTCCATGAATACCGCTCTGGCGAGCTGAGTTGATCATCTCCAGTATTTTTACACCTGGTACAGGCTCGGCTTTTCCACCGGCCTCAATTGCGTATAGAATGAACAAAACGTCCTTTTGAGTTGACGACAACCTCATTCCGCCCCCTTATTCATGTCTGATATGAATAAGGCTCCCACGAAAGGAGCCTTATGTAAACCTTATTCATGTGTCACATGATTAAGATCTAGTTCACGGAGTCTTTCAACCCCTTACCAGCTTTGAACCCAGGAATGTTGGCCGCCGCGATCTGGATGTTCTCTCCAGTCTGGGGATTCCGTCCGGTTCGCGCTGCGCGTTCCTTAACGTGGAAAGTACCAAACCCAGTAAGCGCTACTGTCCCACCCGCTTTAAGCACCTCTTTCACTGAGTTGATCAGCGCATTTACCGCAGCTTCGGCCTTTGCTTTGCTAATATCAGCGTCTTCGGCCACTTTCATAATCAGTTCGCTTTTGTTCATCGTTATTCCTGTTTGTTTTCTTGGTTACTGTTTACACCTGCATACTCTGGGGTGTGGTTAGTGCTTTCTTCGCCACTCCCAAGGGGGAGTTCTCTCCGATTCCGGTAATGCCCAGAGACCTCGCTTATCGGCTTTGGCCTCGGTCTCCAGCTTGAACAGCTCCGGTGTTTTGGCGTACTGCCGGTACACCCACGCACTCCCAGAACGGACCATTTCGGCATTGACCCATTTGCCATCGACATAGAGATTGGCAACCAGGCGGCCATAACGGTCTTTGTCGATTTGCTCCACTTTGATCATTCGACCAAACACCAGATCTGATAAGGCCTGCTTCGCCTTTGAGCCGTATGGCTGCTTTTTCTCTGGAGTATCGATCTCCGCGAGCCTTACTCGGTACTGGATCTTGCCACTCCGGCAGTCTTTTCCGGTATCGCAGCTTTGTTCCGTTAGCACTTTGACCGTATCACCATCAGACACCCCCACAACCTTTGCAGTGAAGGTCTCTGCCCACACATGAGGAGCCAGCACCAGCATTGCTGATAGGAACGCTGAAATCCCCGTCTTTTTTGCAAAACCGAACCTCATAATCACTCCATCTTTTTTGCAGCCGGTAGAGCCTTGGCCCAGCAGAGCATTGTTTTATCCGCCTTGCTGTCTACGATTCGACAGGCATCCCAGTTAAGAGATGACCAGTGAGCAATGGCAGAGGCCAACCAGTACCACGGTGCAGTAAACACCGGCAGGCCCCCTTCCTTCGTTTTAAATACCTGGTATCGCATGTTGATCCTCCTGTTTGGGTGAGGCTTAGGCCTCGTAATAGAAATTTTGTGTGTCCGGATAAGGTTTAAAGCAATGAGCTGTGGCTCGCCCAAGGGAAAGCACCGTAGCATCAGCTTCCGGCTCTTCCTCGGTATCTTTACGAGACTCCCCACCAAGTTGCGTTACCCATTCGGCAGCGAGCCGCACCCCCTCATCAAACGGCACTTTGTTCTTTTGGAGCACATCAAGATAGGAAAGTAGCAAGCAGTGAGGTGTGATGACGGCGGTGTTCCAATCGGTTGCGAGCCGAGTTTCGGCCATGTCAGAAAACCAAAAGTCTACTTGATGCTTTAATCCTATTTCAGCCATCATGCCATGCTTGCCAGCGGCCTTTCTGCCTTCCTCTACTACCTGAACCGGGGCGTCCCAGTAGAGGATTTCACCATCCGCTTCTTGGGTCGCGCACGTTGCACCTTGCGGCCAATGCCTCCGTTCCATAATGAGCTCGCAGAGTGTTTGGTTGCCTACAGGAGCCTTGTAGTCCTCATCGAGATTCACCACGATGGTTTCCGGCTCCCGTTCAACTGGTGGCAGGTATCTGGCGACCAGAGGCATTGTCAAAATCACAGCCCCATCCATGTGAAAGGATGTTGGTGCCTTCACTATTCGGTCCATTACCCAGCACCAAGCATGAAGCAACCGATCCTCTACATTGTCGTCAGCCTCAATCTCTTGAACGAACTGGTTGAAACGAACCTGACTATCCAGAAACAGGCCTGTGCTCTGACACTTATCGCTGATCGTATGAATGAGCTCCGCCTGCTCCAGAAGCATTTCTCGGGTGACTTCTTCTACATCACCAAATGCTTCAAACAACTTTGTCATGTAGTCACGAATTTGCATGTTCTTCCCCCTCGGCATCGAACTGCTTTGCAAGCTCAGGATCACCTGCCCAGCGAAGGGCGTCTCCCATATGCGTGAAAGCGCGTTTATTGTCATCTTGCTTATTCACTCTGACCGGCGTCTTTTGGTCACGAGGCTGTAGTAGCCAGTACCCGGCCTCTTCCTTGATTAGTTCTGCGGCCACCAGCAAGCCGCTCTTCGTTGCAATGATCATCATCAGCTCCCGTGGTTAAGCCAGTAGGCATAGACAGTGATGGCAAGGCCACCCGCGAGCACAATGACTGCGGCGGTACGCTGGACCCACTTCGATGCACCAAACCGCGCCAGGTGTCTCCCCAGGAACTGGAAAGGAGCCGTCTTTCCGATAGCGCGAATCACCCAGGTGATTGCCAACAGAAGGATGGCTGTGGCCGGGTATATACCAACCCCTAAGAGATTTACCTCTCCGACCGCGAGTTGATAGATGAATGCCAACAGCATGGCTACCGCAGTCAATACGGCCACAACCTTGGTCCCGTTCCGCCAGTCCCACGCTCGACGTGCGTCACTGGTAAAACTCACCATCGAGACAAGGAACGGCATAAATGGCAGGTTCATGCTGGTGGGTTTATCCATGAATGCGTCAAGACCCACAAACATGGCCGTCATCACCACATAGAACAACAGGGCGGGGACAAGCATGTCGCGTAAAGACCGAACCTGGTTGGCGTTCGCGTTTTGAGTATTCGTCGTCATTGTGTTTGTCCCTTCAACATTCCCCATAGCTGACGGTGAAGATCAGCGATTACCTTGTACGTCCCCTTCACTGCTGGTTGCTCAAGGGTCTTGAGCATCCACAAAGCAATAAACAGGCTGGAAAGCAGTGCCACCACCAACTGGATGTTGTGGCTGCTCAAATAGACGGCATAGCCGTTTAGGCAGGCACTCAATAGCAGCCAGACCCTGGCCGTCATCAGCCCCCAGCGGTGATAGGTCACGAGCAGGTAGGCTGTTACGACAGAACAGAGTGTCATTGCACCAGAAGTGGCTAGGTAAACGCCCCATGTACTGGCCTCGCCAGCGACGTAAGTGCCACCAATGGAGAAGGACAAGCCAAAGATCCAAATTGCTGCATTCCGGAGTAGGGCATCAACAATGATGTAACTAGCAGCGAGATTGATAATTCCGCGTTTTAGCATTACCCCCTCCCGTTATTCTGATACCTGCCCAGCTCAGCCCTGAGCCTATTAATTTCCTCCGTGGCTTCGGCCAACTGCTCCCGATACTTCTTGAACTGCTGATATGAATGCCAGGACTGTCCCTTCGATACTGACTTCGTGATGGCGGCGACCTCATCCGGCGTCAACCGGGTGAGCTGCTCTTCCGGGTAGATCAGGATGGTGTTGCTGTCCCAATCAAACCCAGCATGAATTGCTTTCACCCCTACGGTAGGGGTTCCACCAATCCCTCCAGGCTGGTGGATGACAAGCCTCAAAGGGGCTGAGGCCTTGTGGGGGTGAAGGCTATCGAGAGCATTTTTTGCTTCTTGTAACTCCATTGGTACACCTCATAGTGAAATCAGGCCCCTGAGGGACCTGACTTTCACATGTGAAAGTTAATTTGCATTCTGCTGTCTGACAGAAACCCTCAAGGCCAGCGCCTTTTGCATGTCGGGCTGCTGGAAACGCACCTTGGTCCGTTCAGGCCAAGTGTCCATCTCATTGCATCGCAGGGTGTCGATAGCCGCATCACGGTAAACCTGATAAAGGTCGGTTCCACCAATGGAGTTAATTGCCATCATGGCGGCAAACATCGAGTTACTGTTCATGACGCTGGTTAGAGTCTCCGGGGTTATGGGTTTGTCGCATGACTTGTTGAGGGCAACCAGCAGGTCATTACCAACCAGAGCACAGGCAGCACATACCTGTTTGGTATCATCCAGGGCTTTCGTGTATTCGTTGCTTGTCTGAGGGACGCTTGAGCAAGCCGACAGGACAAGCAGCCCCGCCAGAAGGCACCCCAATTTAGTTGTAATCTTGATCATCAGTTCTCACTCCACTTTCACATGTGAAAGTTTTTATTGGTTCGCTGAGTCGTCTTGTTGCGACTCAATCATCATTTTTCGCATCACCGCCATGATGGCTTGTGCCGGTTGAGCACCACCGAGTAGCTGACTCTTGCCTGTCTGGTTGTCTACAACAAAGGTTGCTGGAGTACCATTAACGCCGTAACTCTTGGCTTTCTGGATGTCAGCTTGAACTTTATCTTCGTGCTTGCCAGAGCTGAGACACTCACGGAAAGCATCCAGATCAGCACCAACACCCGTGACAACAGAGGCCAAGTCAGAAACACCGGCACCGTTGCCTTTGCTGTGATGGAAAATCTCATTCACGAAGACCCAGAAGCCACGGTTGCCCTTCTGTTCAGCAATACATTCAGCGGCCAACGCTTCCTTGTGAGCTGCCGGGTTATGGAAGTCGAGAGGCATGTGCTTCCACTGCCAATTCACATTGCCTTTACTGGCATCCACAATTTGCTTGGGCGTGTCGTGGAATTGCTTACAGAAGGGGCACTCCATATCAGAGAACTCCACCAGCGTGAATCGGGCACCAAGGTCCCCATAGATGTGTTTGCCGTCTTCGACCTTTTCAGGTGCCGCCTCGAACTGGGCATACTTCTGATCGATGTCGGCTTGTTGTTTCTGCGCGACAAACTTATTGATGCTTTCGGCCACAGCAGCCTCAAACTCTGCCTTGCTTTTGAAGGTGACGCCTTCGGCATCTTTCACCTGGTTGACCGTGGACTTCACGTTGGCGATCTCTTGCGCCAGATCCTTCTCTTTCACGAGCTGGTAGATTCCGAACCCGGTTCCTACGAGCCCCAAAATAATGGCGGCAAAAACCCCGAGACGTAGTGATTTGGTACTTTGTTCTGTCATGTCAAACTGCTCCTATCAGTAAACTTTCACAGCGCTGAGTTCTTGCACGAAGGAACTGGCTTCGAGCTTCGCTCGTTGGGTCAGTCGCCGGATGATGTCTTCGGTTGGTGTGTAGTCCACCAAGTTGCTCTGGTGGATGACGTCTCGCGCCACGGAGTTCAAACTCCCCAGGCCATCAATCAGCCCAATTTCTTTGGCCTGCTCCCCGTTCCAGAGCAATCCAGAAAACACCTCTGGGGCGTCTTTCAGTCGATCACCCCGCCCAGCCTTCACTCGTTCGATGAACTGCTGGTGGGTTTTCGATAGAACGCCCTCCCAGAATTTCTTCATATCAGAGGTAAGAGGGGAGAATGGGTCGAGAAGCGCTTTGTGCTCTCCGGAAGTGATTGCCCGGCGCTCGATGCCGAGCCTGTCCATCAAGCCGGTGAATCCAAACCCTGAGCTAATGACGCCGATAGAACCGACAAGACTGGCGCGGTCAGCATAGATTTCATCCGCAGCAGAGGCGATGTAATAACCGCCAGAGGCACCGATGTCATCAATGATGGCGTAGACCTTTTTCTCCGGATGAAGGGCTCGCTGCGCCTTCACTTCTTCATAAATCCGTCCTGCTTGAACCGGGCTACCGCCAGGGCTGTTTATGCGAAGCACGACAGCTTGTGAATTCGGGTTGTCGAATGCTGCTTGGATGGACGGGATAAGGTGATCAGCATCGGCCAGTGTGCCAGCAGCAATTTCACCACGGATGTTGATATACGCGGTGTGAGGGGCTCCAGCCTTGGCGCTTTGCCACGGCATCCCACCCGGATTAGATGCCAAAATGATGAAGCCGATCATGAGAAGCACGAAACCTGATGCGCGAAGCACACGCAACATGGTCCGCCAGCGCCGGTCTTTCACCTGCTCTTTATGCAGGGTGAACATGTACTTCTCAATGAGCTCTTTCTCCCAGGGGATCTCTTTGTTTTCTGCCATTAGTCTTTCCTTTTGCATGTTTCGATTATCTGTCCCCAGAACTCTTCATCAGCGCTATCAGCCCGGTCTTTGACTTTCTGGTAAACAAGGTTGGTGTTGAGCTGATGCTCACGACAGAACTGGGCAATGTTGCTGTAGGTCCTGTCCAGATAGGTGAAGGGTTTCCCTTTACCTTTTTTCTTGGCGAGGATGAGTTTCCACTCATCATTGGAGAGTTTGTCTGCGGCCTTCCTTGTGTCCGCAATGCGCCTACGCACCGTTACCGGATCAAGTCCATGCGCTCTGGCTATACTGGCAACGCAATTGAACTTCCGACCGTCAATCATGACTGTAGGCAAATCACCAGCGGCAGCCTCCTTGAATCGGAAACCTCTGTACCCTGGCCTGAAGATCCCAGGAGCAAGTTGCTCACGGAACTCGATTGCTTGTTCTGACCTGACAAACTTGCTGTCGATTTTGCCGAGCATGTACTTAGCCCGAGCGATTACCTGGTAAAGCATCTTTTCCAGGAGCATGGCGTCAGCAGCTCGACTCGGAAGACCAATATCGTCTTCTTGCTCGATACCCAACATTTCTGCATGGCTGGAGCCTTCGGCATGTCGGAAACAGCCGTCGTACTCAAAAAGAAAGGAGGCCAAACCTCCTCTCAGCTTTGCTTTGAACCGGGTGTTGGCCGCGTTCTCTGGCGCTGGTGCCAGCTCAGAAACTTCAAGCCCTAAATTTGCGGCCAACTTCCGTAGGTCTTCCTCTCCAATTCGGCATCCAGGCTGCATAACCTGCGCCAGAGCAGATTCATCAGCACATCCGCGTTCTTTCAGCTCAGCCAAGAGGTAGGGAACTCGTACTACCCCCATAAGCTCAAGCTCCCTGAATCGCGTGGACCACCAGCTCACAGAGTTTCCCGTACACAGGAGCAAGGCAGAGTGAAGCCATCACCATGCCAAAGGCTTTCGATGGAGCCTCTTTGGCGAACTTGGTCAACCACGGCATCATGCCGCACAGAGCAGCAACCATAGCGCCAGCCACCCCTAGGGAAGGGAATGCCATCACTTGGGCCAGAATGAAGAAACACTGGGCGTATGCCGCATGGGTCATCGCCTTCTTATCTGCTGCCGTGAACTCCACGGCATCTACGCTTTTGACTTTTTCCATCACATTGTCCTCATGCAACATCAGGTTTTCCGAAAAATTTTTCATACACTTCGAGGTCGAAGGCCAGCATGGTCTTTGCCGCCTTTTCACTAAGCTGGTGGAGGCTAAGCATCTGAACCTTGTCAGTGCCGGTCACTTGCAGATCCACTGCGAACCACGTCCCACCTTTGGTTACGGCCAGAACTTGCACCGCCCAGGGCTTATCCAGTCGTTCGGGCGGAGTGATCATGTTCGACACTTTGGCGACCGTCGCGGTTGAACCTACCCAGTGCTTGTCGAACGCAATAACGTTCAACGCTTCAAACGCATCCTTCGCAGCTTTAAACCGGCTACGGACAGCATCTTGTTGCTTCCAAGCCATGAACTGGATAAGGGTCATTCCACCAGCCATAAGGGTGAGAAAACTCAAGCCATTCGCAGCAGCTACGACCGTCGCTACCAAGGACCCCAACATGACGAAGCGGTTATGTTTAAGCTGGGCCACTATTCACCTCCTATACCAACCAGCGTACAGGACTTTTCAAAAATGCAACCCCGCCTAGCTGCCCAATTCGGGCAACCCTAATTCAATCCAGAACTTTCACATGTGAAACTTTCCGCCACAGGAACAGGAGGTTTTTACCTGACCAGAACGGATGGATTGATAGCGGTGCCACAACTTGACCACTTCTTTTTCGCTGAGAAGGTTTGTCTTGATGTAACGGACTCTATCCCCGTCCGCTGTCTCAACAACGGTTCGGACATAGCCGTACTTGGCAACGGGTGCCTTGTACTTGTGTGACAGAATTACCCGGTAAACCGAGAGCTGGATAATGTCCGACTCATAGATGTGGTTTACCTGGCGCAGCTTGGTGTCCAAGGGAATGAGAACCCCATTCTTGGCTTTGTACACCTGATCAACCCTGCCGTGCATGGGCACCGGCTGTGTGGTTGATATGTCCTGTTCGGATAAAAACAGAGTGGCCGAGCGCAGCTCATAAGGCATGTTCTCTGATTTCCACCACGCCCAGGTGTCTCCAATGCCGCGTTTGCGCCACTGGTCCACTTTCGCAATGACGAAAGGTGCAATGATAAGGACGAATATCCAGAGAACTGCCTTCATGACTACCTCAGGCCCCTAAACCACTCTGGATGATTGGATACATCCATGTTCTTAACCTGTGATGAGAAGACCAGTAGCTCTTGGGTCGTCAGGACGGTCTCAGGAGCCCGAGCGATGAAAGGTCTCAGCAATCCAGAACCCGCGTAGATATTGATGACCATATGCAATCGCTCTGTTGTTCCAGACACTCTCCGCCAGCTCCGGTAGGTTTCTGTTGATTTGGCATAGCCAACCAAGGCAGGAGCCAGCGTATCGGACTCCTTCGTATTCAACTTCCCTTTTGCTGCCTTCGATACGAACTCAGCGATCACCGAAGCCAGCATGTCGGAGGTAAGGTGAAGCGGCAGCTTTATCGTGTCGAAGTCAGCCTTCTTGATGGTGAACAGGCGGATGTGATCGTTGCGGTAGTCACGCACATAGATGACATGGCTCTCAAATGGGTTGGAGTGATTAAAGGCATCCATACCCCAGCCTGCGGCCTCAAGATGTGCGTTTGATACTGACTTGTCGTAATCAAATTCCACGCTATTACTCTCCGTCTTGTCGTTCAGGAACTTTCACATGTGAAATTTTTCCGTCGGTCATGATGTCCAGGACGGCTTTGCCCAGTCTCATCCCTTTATGGTTTTGAACGGGGTCTCCCTTGTAGAAAAATCCTGGCTCGTTATCGGGATGGAATACCCCGTGAGGAATGTTGTCGTGATCGCCAAGCCACATGCGTAGCCTCAGATCCACCAACCACCCATCATCCAGGACAACCCAGAAATGCGGTGTCACGATGTCCTTGGTCTGTTCGTTTCGCACAAAACCATACATGCAGTCATGAGGTACACCCGCGTCATTGAGTAGGTGGCTTACTGCCCATGTCATGCCGTCACATTCCATCTGGCAGTCATCCAAGGTCATAAGGACGGCTTCCAGTTCCCGGTGCCACTCCGTCATTTGCTTGGCCGCAGGTTTTACCACCAGCTCGTTTTTGTTTTCTGCCAAGATGATGTCTTCCTCATCAATATTGCATTCGTCTATCGCTTCCGAACGGATGGATACCGCTTCATCCCAGTCATCGCTCGATCCGAAAATGCTCCAACCCTCAAGACCGTAATTCACCCATACGATGAACCGCTTTATCGTTTTCATGTGCGGCCCCCTTTAACCGTGCAACGTTCCCACATACTCACCCCCTCAAACCGTAACCACACCAAAAAACCACTTCTTGATGATTTTCAATCAGCAAGACAGGTTGCCCCTGAACTAACCTCACCGAAAAACCACCTTTAGATTGCTTTCTGGTGCTTATCAAGTTCTCCTGAGTGACTGGTCGTTCTGAAAACTTTACTTTTCACAGCATCATTTTATAATACTGTAAATCATAAAAACAACCCAGTAAAGAAAAAAGAGCGACTTATGTTGAGACGAGAAAACCAAGGAGATTTGTTCGATGACCAGGTGGTGTTGCCATCACTGGAGTCGGTTCTTACCGGTATATCTTCCAGTCAGCGTTGTGACGATAGAACAACGTACTTCTCAGCGCCGGATGTGGACTTGAGTTTGTACGACCACATCATTGTTTGCCTGTCTGGAGGCAAGGACTCGATTGCTGCGTACTTGCGGCTGGTGGACATGGGTGTTGATAAGTCAAAGGTGGAGTTCTGGCACCATGATGTTGATGGTCAGGAAGGTAGTTCGTTGATGGATTGGGCCTTCATGCGTGATTACTGTCGTCAGCTCGGGGAAGAACTGGGTGTCCCAATGTACTTCTCGTGGCTTGAGGGCGGCTTTGAGGGCGAAATGCTCAAAGACAATGCCTATAGCCACCCCCATCGTGTAGAGACGCCTGAGGGGCTTCTGGTGCTGCCTAGAGACCATAAGCGCTCTAAGCCTGGTACACGCCTTCGTTTCCCTCAGCAATCGCCATCACTCCAAACAAGGTGGTGTTCATCAGCCTTGAAGATCGATGTTGGCCGCAGAGCTCTTAATAACCAGGAGCGCTTCAAGGGGAAGAAGATCCTTTTCATCACTGGTGAGCGCCGGGAGGAAAGTGCAAACAGATCCAAGTACAACCAGCTTGAGGCTCATGCCTGTGACAGAAGATATGGGAAGACTGCACGGTTAGTTGATGCCTGGAGGCCCGTTCTTCATTGGACTGAGGAAGAGGTATGGGAAGTAATCGAGCGTCACCGCATTCTGGCCCCAGTCCCTTATCGCCTTGGTTGGAGCCGGTCTTCGTGTATGACCTGCATCTACAACTCACAGCGTATCTGGTCCACTATCCGTCACTACTGGCCTGAACGAGCTGGGAAGATTGCTCAGTATGAACAAACCTTTGGTGTGACGGTATCAAGAAAAAAAATCGACGTAATAGATTTAGGTTCTGCTGTTGCGCCGATACAGATTAGTGATGTTGAGGCATTGGAGCAGGTATCCAGAGAGGATTACACGCTCCCGATTTTTGTGCCGGAGGGGCAGAAGTGGGTTCTCCCTGGTGGCGCATTTGGCCGAGAGGCCTGTGGTTCTGATTGATTTGTGCAGAGGTGGTAATGTTGGATTTTGTTTTTTTGGTGTTTTTGGGGCTGGGCATATCTATGGTGCTGGTGCGTCGGTCTTCCCGTAAGGGGATGGATCTTGAACTGACATGGCTCCAGTCGTTGAAGGTTGTGCTGGTTCGTGGAGCTGTTGCATTGGGTCTGGGGTTTGGCATTGGCAGGCTTGTATTGATGGGGATGCAGTATGGTTTCCTTAGTGAGTCTGTCCTGAGGGAACATGCACTTGTCTCCGTAGCGGTGGTGCTGATCTGTGGGCTTGGTTCGTTCGTTGCGTTTCACTGGATCATCGGGAGGATCTCTGGAAGATCGATCAGCGTCGTTTCTGTGATCAAAGCTGTGGTGTACGAGTCTGGTTACTTTGTGCTGTCGATGCTTATCTTGTTAGTGATACTCGTCCTGTTCGGCCTTGCATACGAGACTTTTCTCTAAAAAACAGTGTTGATTATTTTTTGCTCAGCGATCAAAAGGATAAATATAAAGATCTTTAGATCTTTGTATAAAGGATTAAAAGCGGTTAAAAACAGGTTAGGCGCTCTGAGTTGTCATTCAACGCATTGATATTGCTGGCATTTTCATATTTATTCCGTGCAACGAACCCATAGGTTGCCGTGCAGCGAACCCATAGGTTGCCGTGCAACGCCCCCACATACCCTTGGATCTTATCCACTGTTATCCACACGGAACCCCTTTTTTTTCCACAAAATCCTTACAAAACAGAGCTTTCGTGCAGCGTTCCCACATATCAGAACTGGTGTTCGTGCAGTGTTCCCACATGTCTAAGGTTATACGTGCAGTCAGCCCATATATTCTCTTCTTAACGTGCAACGTTCCCATATATCAATTTTGGTCGTTTTTTGCTCCGTGCAGCGTACCCACATGTGATCGTGCAGCGCTCCCACATACCAAAACCCCGTTTATGCACAGGAAATGTGGATAACTTTTGGCCTCTTTTTATGTGAGCACGATCACTTTATGGACTATTGGAGTCATTTTGACTGCCTTTTTAGGTTTGTCCTGATCTGTCAATCTTTGTTCTGCTTCGTCAATCGTGCAGAGTTCCCATATATCGAGAGGTTCAGAACCTGCTTTCGTGCAACGTACCCACATATCAAATCTCATAACGTGCAGGTCCCCCACATCCTCACCCTTTAACTATCAATACCTTACGGGAACCACTCTACGGGAACCACTGGAGCAGCATGGCACTTATCCTTCGTCGTGGCTTACGCTTGCACGATACTGAGACTCGGCTTGCAACTACCGTGCAACGTTCCCATATATCGAGCCTCAGCCCACGAAGCATCTGGGGTCACGTTCGCTCTATCCGTGCAGCTCCCCCATATGCGGAGGCATTCCGTTTCCGGTCTTTCCTTGTGGGCGTACCTTGTGCGCTTTCTTCTGGCATAAAAAAAGGCGCTGACGCGCCTATCTTTCTTTTCCCTGGGGTATTGGGAGCTTCTGGTGGCTACCTCCCCTTACGCTGGGGTTCATCAATGATGTCGTGGTCGATCATGCCTTGCTTGATGGCCCGTAGCTCTGTCTGCTGCTTACGCTTGTTGGACGCCATCACCTGCTTCACGAAGTTCTCATGAGGCCTTATGACGTACCGCACGTCGATGACTCTGCGGCCATCCTTGATCTGGTTCGCGTCGTAGTCGCTTATGACCTCTTGTTTGATGAGGGCCTCCAGAGCGAGCTTCATAGCTCTGACGTTCTCCGGCATCCGTGGGCTCAATTCACGAGGGCTCTGTGTCAGGAAGCTGATAAGCGATGGCGTGTACGGCGAATCTGGCGATGCTTGAGTCCAGTAGTGGCTCATTCGCTTGTAGATGTACCGTGCAAGAGGGGAGCGGATTTGCATTCCGATTTTGTAGTTGTACTGACGAAACGACAGATTCATGATCGATTCGTTTACCAGCGGGTTGAACTGCACATAGCACCTGGCGTTCCCGCCTTTCTTGCGAAACTCACCTCTGGTGGTAAGTCCCACCATCGGGAAGAAGCTGGAGCTGATGAAGGCTTCGCCGTCATCACTGATACATTCGAGTGTTGCGCCACGACAAACCTGGATTGCTTCCTTGATTTCGTTCAGGTTGTAACCGTGACCCATCTTCGAGAGCTCTTTCTGGAGTTCGTACAGAGTGAACATGACTCCAGCCTTGCCCTCGATGATATGGCCTTTCCCGTTCACTGCGAGCTTGCGTAGAGCATCCTCAAGGATTTCCTCTCGCTGTCCCGCGTAGATCAGCACGGTTCTTCCGTCATCCTTCTCGATGATGGCTGGCTTCACCTTCACCGTGAAATGCTGGCCTCTGATGGTGCATTGTCGTGTCACTACAGCGTTGGATAAATCTTCATGCTCACGCTTTTGGTCCCAAATGTACTTCGGCAGCGCATCGTAGATCTCGATGGTGTTGGAGTAGTCGTCTTTCTTGGCCGGAGATTCAATGATCTCAAACAGGCTCATTTGCGGTGAGTCTTTGATTACGTCGAGTTTCTCCAGGTCTTTGTCTTTGGTTCTCTTGCTCATGATTGTTCCGTCGATACTTTCTAGCTGGTGGTCCATGCCGCCAGCATTGTCAATGCTCCCGCTGCTACCGTCGCTGAAAACACTAGCTGGTAGATGCGACGCTTAGCCCCCGCAGTGCCGCTCATAAAACGCAGGGCTGCCGCTTCATATCGGAAATGAGCGAACTCACCCCGAAGGGTGCTATCTGTCCCCTGTGGCGATTGTGGGCGCTTTGACAGGGCAGGGCGAGGATGGCTGGCGACTTTCTTGATCATCGCTTCACATTTCCCCAGTTTCGCCAATTCAGTGGCCGCTACAGATGCTGTCATGTTGTCACACCTCGTCGCTATGTGTCTTGTTTAGCTGGCGCTCGTACTCGTTTAGCGCCCGGCGAATTTTTGCTAAGGCAGTGGCGCGTTGTCTTAACACGGCATACCTGGTTTCAACTTGCTGGATCAACTCTTGTGCCCAGACAGGCTCTTTCTTGAAGTGCGACATGCTGTAGGCATGACCGCGACCCTTCTTGATATGTGTCGATAGAACCCTTTTCTTTTGTCCGGGAACTTGTTCGACAAATCTGTTGCGATACCACTCTGCAACGAGTGATACGCCTAGAATGCGAACCCGTGTACCGACACGCCCTTGTTCGTCCTCTGACGCTTCTTCACGCGCTGATTTGTGCGCGTTCCAGTACATGTCCGCTTCCTGCTGCGCCTCGACAGCAAGAACCGCTAAGGCGTGATCCAGTTTGCTCCGTACCTCTGCAACAAACTCTCGTCCCTCTGCCTCTAGCAGATCCTCTGTTATCTCGGATCGTTCTTCTTCGAGCTTCGGATCTAGCAGATCTAGCCATCGCTCTGTTGGTAGACTCACCTCAATACCCTCCCAATTCCTATCCAATTCCTATCCACATAACTATCTATCTGGAATTTAAAGCTGATTATTCCAATACTGGAATCTAGTTCTGTCACTAGGCTAACCCATCTTTGGAATTTGTCAAATTTCCCTCTATCTATCTGGAATCTTGATGCTCTTATTCTTTCACAGCCTCTTTAAATATGAATCTATATGTAAAGATTCCAGATATATTGGATATGGCATCAAAGATTCCAAATGCCTCTTTACCACCGTCTCTCGATGCTGGAGGGCAAGCGGTTCTCGATGCGAGGGTAAGGTCTGTTTATCTGAGCCTATCCGTGCAGCGTTCCCATAGGTTCCCTTACTCAACGATCAAAAAGCCACCGAAAAGCAACCTATATGCCCCTTTTGGGCAATTACACAGGCCATCTGTCCCCGCTTTTAGCCTTATTCTCTATCCAACACGCGGCAAGCAATCGAAAAGCAATCTAAAAGCAATCTTTGGAGGATTTCATGAGTCAATTTGTTCTGGGTTTGGATATTGGTTACTCCAACCTGAAAATGGCAATGGGGTATAAAGGTGAGGAAGCTCGCACAGTCGTCATGCCGGTGGGGGCAGGTCCATTGGAACTGATGCCACAACAGTTAACTGGCGGTGCAGGGACCTGCATTCAGGTTGTGATTGATGGAGAGAAATGGGTTGCAGGCGTCGAGCCTGACCGATTGCAAGGATGGGAGCGTGAGCTTCACGGCGACTATCCTTCGACCAATCCATACAAGGCTCTTTTCTACGCTGCACTCCTGATGTCCGAGCAGAAGGAGATCGATGTGCTGGTGACTGGCCTGCCTGTTAGTCAGTACATGGACGTAGAGCGCAGAGAGGCGTTGAAAGCTCGGCTTGAGGGCGAACACCAGATCACGCCAAAACGATCGGTAGCGGTTAAGTCTGTCGTGGTTGTACCTCAACCTGCCGGTGCTTACATGGATGTTGTAAGTTCAACCAAAGATGAAGACCTCCTGGAGATTATCCAGGGAGGAAAAACCGTTGTAATTGACCCTGGGTTCTTTTCTGTAGACTGGGTAGCTCTTGAAGAGGGAGAGGTCCGCTATCACTCATCTGGCACCAGCCTCAAGGCGATGTCGGTGTTGCTACAGGAAACGGACCGGCTAATTCAGGAAGACCACGGCGGTGCCCCTGGCATCGAAAAGATCGAGAAAGCTATTCGTGCCGGTAAGGCCGAAATCTTCCTCTACGGTGAAAAGGTATCGATCAAAGACTACTTCAAGAAAGCCTCAACCAAAGTCGCTCAAAACGCCTTGATCCCTATGCGGAAGTCAATGCGTGAGGACGGGATGGATGCTGACGTAGTTCTGCTGGCTGGCGGCGGTGCCGAGGCTTACCAAGATGCGGCCAAGGAGCTTTTCCCTAAGAGCAGGATCGTACTGCCCAACGAATCCGTGGCATCCAATGCCAGGGGCTTCTGGTTCTGCGGCTGATAGATAGGAGGTCGTTGTGGCTGGTAGCAAATGGGATGGAAAAATATCTAATCTGAACATATCGGAGCAAGCCTTTCCGGAGCTCTATCGTGAACTGTCCCAGATGCAGCATAAGGCGCGTAGTGATCGGCTCCGCGCCCTTGCTCTATTGGGTCTTTATTCTCTTCGATTTTCTGGCAACATTGGGTCTTTTGAGCAACAGAGTTCAGAGAGTCAACCTGCACAGCATCAAAATTCGCCAGTGCAGACTGACGCAAAACTGAACTCTCAACGTGATTCACTTAAAGGAAAACTGATGGGCTCCGTATGACATGAAAGACCACGAGGAGTTCTCTACGCTATCAGCGGCTGAACGTAGAGAGTTAATAATCGCAGAGTTAAAGCGTAAAAGCCGCATTCGCACCCTGTTGCGAGGACTCCCGTTAGATGAAGTTCGGGAGATCATTGACAGAATGAAGGGCGTTCTCAATGAACTGGAGGAAGAGTACAAAAAGCGAGAAGAAGAAGAAAAAGAAAAGCGAGCTCAGGCTGAGCGAATAATGAGCGACATGGAATCCTGCGGTGTGGACATCGGCTTGCTCAACGAAATGTTCACGAGCAGATCAGAACCTGATAATGCTAAATATTCAAAAGACGGAGTTTCGTGGAGTGGGCAAGGACGTCGCCCGGATGCTTTCAAGGGGTTGGGAGCTGTCGAGCTGGAGCGCTACCGTATCCCACAGAAGAAGTAAAAAAATGAGCGCCGCAAAGTTTGGGCGCTCATCTTCTGGTCCGAAATGTCATAGTCTACTCAAGCACACTCTTTCTCCCCACCACCATGCCTTCCTTGTTCTTTGCAGAACGGACATTCAACGCAGGTTCTTTGATTAACAGAGGTGAAGTACGTACACTTGCAGTTGTCGCACACCTCCAGCATTGCGTCCCCACTTCTCAGCTCCGAAGCAAGACACCAGGCATCAGTAATATCAAACGGAGCCCACCGAGCACCTTTCATTCCGGGCACTTCTTTGCGGATTGCGTGATACATTCTAAATGCCTTGTTCAAGGCTTTGATGTTCACAGACCGCAACACGGCTTCTCCACCAATGTTGAAGTAGAGCTGCATTAGAAGAGAGGCCTGTATCTTGGATGTGTGACTATGAATCAGTGTCGCACCACCCCGGAAAGTTCTGGATTTTCGT
The DNA here is from genome assembly GCF_033339075.1 of Vibrio sp. 970. NCBI lineage: Bacteria > Pseudomonadati > Pseudomonadota > Gammaproteobacteria > Vibrionales > Vibrionaceae > Vibrio > Vibrio sp. 970. The sequence goes on along the minus strand of NZ_JAWOTW010000013.1, from coordinate 32,871 downwards.
TCCAGAGTATATCCGTCCCTCTCCAGATCCTGGTAAAGCCGTCTGACCTGTTTGTAGGTCAGGCCAGTCTCGATCATGATGATTTTTGTGATGTACCCAGCAAGGGCCATGTGTCGAGCTGTAACCCAGCGACCCAATGTACCAGAGTTGCCAATGTTCATCTCCACCTCCCACGTCCCTGTAGAGACTGTTGCAGTTTTTTCAATACCGGGTGTGTTAACTCTTCCCGGCTGTCATCGAGAATTTCTTCAATGATGCTCGGAGCAAAACGAAGCGTAAAATGCGTAACCGTTGTTCCAGACATGTGGCGCAACTGGCTGTCTGTTGCCTTAGCCACCAGCTCCGCAAGCTCTCTCGAAACCCCGAAAACTTCCTTTGCCATCTCCGGGTCTCTCGATGCGACGCGGTTAAATAGCAACCAGTAGGCAGCATCAAATTCATCAACACTATGGTTGATAAAAACTACAGGGTCGTAGTCGCCAGAGAGTCGCGTGATGATGTTCTGCTCTGCTGTTTCGAGTTTGAAAGAGATCAACACGCCAGAGGCCAGAGCTTCCAATTGGGAAGGTGTTGCCAGTGACAGCTTTTGAACGGTGTCCATGCCCAAAGAAAATTGTGAGGCCGCATCATCTGGACGTTCTTTTGCCAGAGTGGATAGCAGGTTCCACAATGTCAGATCGAACTCGTAGACGTTTCTATCAGCTTCTTCTTGATCGAGGTTGACGGCTCTTGCATCCCACGCACCAATAATATCCAGTTCCAACATTCCGCCCCCCTCACAAATCACGAAGGTTGCGATAGATAGCCAAGACTCGGCTACCATAGTTTCTGGCTCGGATTTCGTCTTCCCAGGCGTGATAGCGGCCAACGCCAAGCTCCAAGTCATTTGGAGATGACTGAATGGCTTCTGATAGCACCTCTGCCCCAACCATGACGTTGGTCTCTGGGTCGAGAAGATCTGCTGGAGAAGAAACTCTATGACCATTCCACCGGATGCTCACTTGCATAAACCCGACATCAATGGCACGACCGTACTGCTGCTGAAACTCAGCGAGCTTAGCCTTTGCCTGATCTTCCGACTTAGCATAGAAAGGAAGCCCAGGAACGCGAAGCGTCCAAGGCCAAGGACTTATAGAGCCATTACCTCTCCCTGATGCAGATTCGGCCAATGCGACCGAATACACTAGAAGAGGGTCGAGGTTATATGCTTTCGCTGCTTTGTCGAAGATGGTTCCGCTCAGGTCAATAGCATTCGCTGTTGATGAAAGGAGAGCCGCAGACAGAACTAGCGCCTTGGCTTTGTTCTTCATCAGCTTGCCTCCTTATGTCTGAGGGGTATTTCGTGTTCTTCGTCGTACCGCTCCGGCCAAATCTCAGACGGCTTCACACCCAAAGCTGTAGCTATCTCATGTTCCCAGCGTGGACTGGGCTTATAGAGTGCCGTAGACACCACCTGCCGAGATGTTTTGTGTTTTCTGCCCAATGCGGCCAGAGAAAGCCCCTGGATCTTGAGTTTGTACTTGATCCACTCACGTTTCTTCTCTGGGTCGCTTGGGATGTCTATCAATTGGCATTTATCCATTGTTTGCCACCCTTTAAACTGCGTTGTTAGCCATACAAAAAGTGCGTTATTCGATGAACGCTTTTAGAGTTCTTCTATTGTCACAAACTGACACATTTTGCGCCTTTACAAGCCCAAATAATGATGCTGTCAACAATAAAAAACCTTTAAAAACATACACTTAACTTTGTACCGACGGAACAAAGTTACAATACTTTTAGTAATCAATGGGATACGGATATTTTTGCGATAGCAATGGAAAGTGCGCCAAAAGAATGGCGGAAATAGCGCACGGGGAGTGCGGTATTTTGTGATATTAAATAGCGTTTAGGTATAAGTGATTTTAGGGATACAGCGAGGGCTGAAATTGCGAATACAGCAGGAGCTGAGGAGGGCAGGGAAGGCAAAGGCGCATCCCGACCACACAAGGATGATGGTGTTTACAGAAAGAGATATTTGAGAAAGAGAACTCTGCGGTGTTGCAGATGGGGACCAAAGCGTTAGCAATGGCCTATTCCATAGTGTATGCGATTTGTTTGACATGTTCAACTATGTAATGCTTTGTCAATAAACGCCTTGTTCCGTAAGGGCAAACTTTCACATGTGAAAGTTTGAGGGCAAATTCTAATCGAAGAAGTTGCCAATGGAATGGTTGTTTAGCAAAAAATAGTCAAATTTTCACAGTTGCATTTTTTGATGCCGTGGTAAACTGGAGGTAAAGAGTAAGGGGGTTGATATGAAACATGTGGTCAATATTCTTCTGCTGGGAATGGTGCTTCTGGGAATAGCCATGATGGCTGACACACCTTGGGGACTTGGTGTGGCGCTGGCTCCCTTCGGCGTTTGGGGTGCTCGTTTCCTATTTCTGGTTCACAAAAGCCTTTGGGCTGCTGTTATCTTTTGGGGAGGGATCGCTTACTTCCAGTGGCAAGTTGCTTTGGTTGTCGGGGCTCTGTTTGGACTAACGTGCTTTATCCGCGTTGCGCGGTCAGCATATAAAGAGGCACCACCTACCCGGCGCAGAAAAAAACAAACTGGTGGGTTTCAAGATTCCTATGATTTTGACCAGCGCTTCCATATTGGAGCTGGAGACGAATAAGGGGGCCTGCTGGCCCCCTTATTATTTGGTTGGTCTTTTAGAACCTTTGATTTGCTATGTTGTACCCCCTGACGGCAGTCAAATAGCTACCTGAACGGTCTCCAGCTTCCGTCGAGTTCTGCAATACGTTTACCAGCTTGTCCGTAAACTCTTCGTTTTGCTGAGAAAGAACAGGCTGACCTCCTTGCATCATCGGTGAGCCATCCGGGTTACGTTCTGCATACTCCATTTTCAGATTCTGAACAGCCTGGTTCATGCGACCTTCGTTTGTGTCAAACGATTCGGCATAAACAGCGGCTTGGGATTCAGTCAGCCCATAACGGCTTTGAGCGATAGACTGCATCGTTTCTTTGAACTCATCACCGTACTGGTTCATAAACTGCTGCGCGGCTCCACCACCAGCTTCTGCGGCAGAGGATAGCGCTGCTGCATAGAACGCGCCGCGTTCCTCAATGCTCATCCCTTTAGCGGCTTCCGATAGATCAGATTTACCAGTTAACCACTCCTTCGCTGCATCATAGCCGCTTGCAGCAGCTCCCATGACGTTGCGGCCAAGTTTAGCCATACCGACCATCGCATCACCGGCCCAGCCAAACTCCTCTTGCACGGCCTGGTCGCCGCGTTGAGTGGCCGCGATGAATTGGTCGCGTTGTTCAGGTGTCATCGTTCTCATTTGATCCATCGCTCTTGAGAACGCATCAGCGCCAGCTTGACCACCAGCAATGAGAGCTCCACCTGCTTGTTCAGCTCTGCGGCCCATCCAATCACTGGAGTTGTCCCACGCTCCCCACGCCGAAGCGCTCCAAGACATTTCCGGAAGCGAGTTCATAAGGTTATCTTGGGCTTTTTTCAGTTCAGGAGCAGATACATTTCGCTCTGTTTGCTGTGCTTGGTTATGAAGAGCTGACGTACCGGCTGCATGTTCATTTTGAACAAGGGGGCTATTCGTTGGTAACTGCCCAGCTTCTGATGCCGGATTAGTTCCAGCCATCCCAGCCACATTCTCCCGGAATCCGGTTGGGATGTTAGGTCCACTGCCTACAGCCCCTTGAACCTGACCTGGTAGGCCTTGAACATTCGGGCCTTCAATGCCGTTATTTCCGTAAGCATCACCACTAAATGCTCCGTTGCGACCGGACGCGGTATTGATCGCCTGTAGTGCGGCTTGATACCCGCCAAGCTCCTTACCCTGTTCGTAATTTTTGGAGTTGGTCATTGCTGTCATTCGCGCTGCTGCCTGGGCCACTTGAGGAGACATTCCGTAGGCTTGGTATCTTTGCTGTAGTGAAGCCGCCTCGTCTTTAACCGATTGCGGCGCGGCATTTCGGAAATAGTCATTCAGTTGGTTCATGGCCGCAGGGGTTTGTGCTACTGCACCACCGAGAGTTTTAAAGTCGGTATTAGTCATGGAGCCCATTTGGTTTTGGAGCTGACTCATTGTTGTGAAGGTGTCCGATGCAGACACCAGTTCCGAAGCGGACTTGGATAGGTTCTGGGATAAGCTATCGCCCCAGGTTTGCTTGAATGACTCGCTTCCAGAACGGCTGAAACCCTGCGCTAATTGATTTGTCAACGCCTGGCTATCGGTTTGCGAATAGCTCACACCCTTCATGAACTGGGACACATCACTCGCTGACCAGCTTGAAGAGTCTTGAGTTGATGACTCTGTTGCTCCCTTCGCTTGCGCTTTGATGTCCAGGACATCACTGCCGCCGCCTGATTCGCCATTACCACCAGCAGGAACTAGGGCTGTACTGTTTGATTTCACACCAGCAGCGGCCTTCATTGCTGCCCTGGCCTTGCCAACCATAGGCATAAGCATGGACGCAGCTTCGTCAACATCGAGTGTGCCCATAGCCTGCATGGCAAAAGCACCTTTGACAGCATCAGAGTGGCTATCATCCACCTGGAACTTATCCATGAAGTTCTTGGCTTGCTGGTTGATCAATTGGCTTTGAGCTGTGTTTTGCGACGAAACGTTGCGCCCGACATTGGAGAGTCTTGAATAGGCTTGATCCTGACTTACTCCATCAGAAAAACCTCGACCAAGAGTGCTTTGGAAAGCCTCCGATTTCTGACTTTGTAATGCCTGTGCGGAGCTCACGCCTGATGCTAAGGTGGAGCCAAGCGAGAAGGTACTGATCATGCTTTCTGCGCCGTTTGCAATCGCACCACTGAACTGGTTGTGATTGTACGCTGGCTGACTTTGCATAACCGGACCTTGCTTGAGTAGATCTGGCGTTTGCATCTTTTCGTCAACGTGGTCAGAACCACTTATTCTCGATGCCAAGCTGGTGAAGGCGTAGGTGCTACCTGTGACGATAAACAGGGAAATCACCGGAGTGGCCGCAGCCAACATGCCGCCGGTTGCAATCCAGTGTTGCAGAACATCTCCAGTTGAGGAAAGAGCGTACATGGAGTTGAGACCACCAGCACTGAGGCTAGACATCTCATTTGACGCGGCGGTATGAACAAACAGGTTTATAATTGAGAGGACTGGCATCCATAGCTGAATCCAGAGGATGGTTTGTACATATTTCCCGGCTAACTGGAGGCCGAAGCTGCCCATCACGATAATAAAAGCAATGATCGGGGTTATAGCATAAATAAAGCCTTCAAAGAACGTCAGCATTGGTCGGACGACGGTCATGAACATCGACTGCTCTGCGGCCCACTGTGTGTTCCGTTGCTGAATAGCCTGGTTGACCATCAATGCAGAGCCATAATCCTGGAGGTCCTGATAACGTCCTGCTGCGGCTTCATAATAGAGGGGCTCCAGAACGGCGGCTTTCAGATAGTCGATTGATGACGTAGTTGTGGCACCCATCGCTTGAAGCGAATCGGTCAGCTTCGTTAGAGCGTTGTCTCCAGTTGACGTGTCAATACCCAGTAGGCTGTTAAGAGCATCAACAACAACCGGGCTGCTTAGGTTGGCGGTTGCAGTGCTAATAGCCACCCATCCGTCAGTACATGTGTAGTCAGCGCCGTCAGGGTTTGCTGTAGACAAATACAACCTAGTTCCGTAGAGCTGTGAGTTGAATCGCAAAGCTGAGTCAGTTGAACGGTTCATCAACTCATCAAGGGACATTAGGTTGAGATCGACTTTGGTTAACGTGCATTCCCGAATGTAATTGTTCCAGGAACGCCTCACGTCAACATAGCCGCCTCCATTTGCTGAGTTAAGCGCAGTAAAAACTCCTGTGTCATAGGCTCGCCGTCTGACGTCATTCAACAGTTTCAGTGTTTCGGAAAAGTGGCTTTCCGTGACATTGGGTACGATTACCCCATATCCAGTTTCAAACAAATTGGTGATGGTGTATCCCACGTTGGATATGACACCTCCAGCAAAGCCTACCCCAATAGGGACATTGGCGACGACTCGAACCTGCCCTGTATAAGCGTCCTCGATAGTCACAGTTGTGGTTGGGCCGAAGAAACAGGCATATAGAATCCAACCTACCAGCACTTGCTGGAGGTTGATTTGCTTTGCGCCCTGAAAGACGGACTGAATACAGATCATCAAGACCCCAAGAAGCAGGCCAATACTGACCATCTTCTCGAAATCCCCGGTGCCGGTGATCATTGATACTGCAATCAGGATTTGCTCCAGAAAAGCAGAGTCACCGATAGAGTGGATTGAAAAAGATCCCATTCCAATAGCTCCTTAGTTCGTGCTAGGAGGATTGGACAAAGTTGCCAGCATGTATTTTTGCTTGCGGATGTTGTCCAGTAGGTTGTTGTATTTCTCAATTTGGCTTGCCAGATCGCCGTATTGAGAGGACAGGATTGTGTATTCAGCACGGATTTGCTGTTGCGATTGCGCGAGAAGCTCTAGTGCCTCTTTCTTGTAGGGTGATTTGCTGTTAGCCATCGCAATGCGAGCTGCGCGGAAGAACTCTTCCGAGAAGCTATACATCATGGTCAGGGCTATCGCTCCTGATGACTCTGTTGCGAACAGGTTAGCGCCGTCCTGTGAAAGGACAGACAAGTTACGAACAATGGTGCCAATCCCTCCGGGGAGGTTAGAAACAAAGGCCTTTTCTGGGTCGGTTAAGGTTCCAGAGTTCGTTGCGTATTTGTAGATCACACCAGGTGTAGAGCTTGTTCCTAACAGCATATCGGTGATCTGGTTCTTGATACCTTTGAGCACGACAGTTTTATTGCTGGAGCCAGCACTCAGGCAGTTGGTCGTATCAGAATCACAGGAATAGATCTCAACAGAACCGCCTGAAATCAGGTCTGACAAGGTGATCTTGTTACCTGGTAGGGTCGTCAGAGGGGTTGTTTTCGCACCAGTGCCGGTTGAGTTCGGGTCGTTTACCAGATCACCAATGATGACTGTGCCGGTTAAAGACATGATCGCTTCAAGAAGGGTGTTATCCCCGTACTGGAACCAGGTGTTGGCGTTGTTGCTCTTGAGTTGCTTCCAGACGATGTTGCCAATCATCTTGTTGTATTCGTCAGGTTTGTTGGCTTTCAGTTCTTCCAGAGGACTCTTGCCGCTGGTTTCCTGCTTGGACCCGAAGAAGTCTTCATACAGGCCGGAAGTTGTCGCGGTTATAGAAGCATCAGTTTTGTGTTTAAGGTCCATGCCGCTGGTTAGGTCGTTCACGAAACCTTGAGCGAGCTGGCAGGAGTTGCCCAGATGTTGGTTGAGCGCTTGCACTTTCTTCTGGAAGTTCTCTATCCACTTCGCTCCGTCCGGGAAAACGTTATCGAGCGCAAGCTGGAAGGCATAGCCCTTGGCGTTGGCTGCTACAGCCCGAAGGAGTTGGACAATTTGATCCGCGTTAATGAAGGAAAGCGAACCGCCGAACAGATCTACACCACCGCAACCAGCTTTCCATGATGGAGGGGCAAAGCTCACCAGGTTCTCGTCGAAGATTCGTGTCTTTGCAGTGAACCGGCCACCAGCTAAAACGCCACGTCGTTGGCTTTCATAAACCCCAGGTGGTGTTGTGTTGCTCATTTCATTGAAGAGTTTGTCCATCTGTGATTGGAGGCCGTTAGCGGCTATCGCCCCTGTCGGTGCCATGACGAGACTGGCCGCCACACTCAGGGCAAGCAGGCTCCTTTTTAATGTCTTGTGCGTGACCATCTTAGTTCTCCTGTAATTTGTCCCGGATGTACTTCATGAGTTGTTCCGGTGGCACAAAGTTGTCTTTATCGCCGCTCGCTTGAGATAGTTGTTTGAGGTCAGAGCCCAGCTCTGGTGAGGCCAAGCGTTCGGCTATGTTGTTTTCTAGGTTGAGTACCGGACGTGTACGGTTAAACTCTTCGTCTGTGACCCAACCATTGCGTTTTGCTGCGACCAAAATCCTGTGATTCAGCTCAGGAAGAGACATTGGCCCTTGTCCTATAGGAGCGAACTGACCGTCTGGAGATGCGAGGTAAACAGCAGGGAAAGTTACGATACCAAGTTGTTTGGCATGGCCTTCATCGGTTTTGTAATGGGGGAAAAGCCCACTGGGGAGTGGTTTGCCGTCCATAGATACAGGAATGATCGAGAATCCTTCTCCTTGTTCCAACATCTTGATGAGCGGTGCTTGCAAGTCACTGTAGTCATCGTCGGACTTGTAGAAGAAGAATATCCCTACGCGTTCGGCTACGCTTTTGAGTAGCATGTTTTTGGCGTTACCAGCGTCACGATCAACTTGTTGTGAGGCAAACGTGGCAGCAGGACGTCGAGTAATTTCATCCAAGAAAGGATCACCTACGACCGCCAGCTCTGTAGCATCGGAAAATTGTTCAGAGCGATCTATCGCAAATCGTTGCAAGTAGAGAAACGTCCTGACGTTTTCAACGGTAGGATTGTTCCAAGCAAGGTCTTTGTACTTGGGTAAGTTTTCCCGGAACCATTCCGCTGAGAACATTTCTGGGCCGCTCGGAAGCGGAGCAGCAGGCTTAGGCTGTGTAGGCTTCGCTTCTGCCACAGGCTTTGGTTTGGGCTTTTCGGGTTTTTTCTCTGGTTCTTTGGGCTCTTCCTTGTACCAGAACCAACCCTCTTCCTTTCGCTCATAAAAACCAGGTCTTGTGCCATCTTGAGCCCAAGCCTGGTGTGATGCCCCCAGCGTGAGCGCTGCAAGGAGCAGTAAATTCAAAGGTGATTTTTTCATAGTCTCACGCACGTATTTTCCCATGCTCGATATGGTAGAGGTGGGAGGCGTGAAATTAGGCAGGTGTAAGCGCCCATTTAGGGCGCTTAGAGCGTTTTATTTGTCAACTTTCACATGTGAAAGAATTGACCAAACTATTTGGTCGTGTCCTCTTCAACTTCTGTCGCTTCTGCGGCCATCTTCATCTGCTTCTCGACCATGCGTTTTTGGGTGATGTAGCGGATAACCATCTCGACAGCGCTGTTCAACGCAAGGATTCGCATCGCTCTGGTGGATGCAACGTAGAGCAGGTTTATTTCATCGTCACGGGCCATTGGGTCGAGCTCTGGGTCCAGGACATCCGGAAAGTCGTCATAGAGCTGAACAAAGTCCCACTCCAACCCTTTGCACCGATGAGCTGTTGAGACCGTAATGTCAGCCCCAAACTCTTCTTTGACTGTATTGCGTCGTAGAGTGGTGAGTCGTTCAGGGATTTCATCGTAGCTGTTGATGATCTTGACAGCCCTCATCATCTCAGGGTCTTTGGTCGCCTTCGCTACTTCTTGATACTCGAAGTAGTCTTCATACTCATCAAGCAGTTTCTTATTCTTTACCCGGTCTGGCTCTGCCATCGAAAACCAGTACAAATCCTGGAGCTCATTGATCTGGTAAGCGTCGATTCCACCGACCCAGAATACCTGCGCTCCGGATTCGGTCGCAGAGAGCGCCGTCTCTATAACCCCCATGACGGTTCGGTGAAGTATTGCGCGGTGGCCCACGTCACCTGGTAAAAACATGAGTACCTGATCTGCTGGTCCCCGGCCAACAACAGGTCGTGTTTCACCTTTGAGTTCAAGAAGGGCGTTTGCCACCAGCGAAACGTTGGGGCCAAAGCGGAAGCTATGAGTGAGATAGAGTTGGTCGGCGTTCATGAGCTCTTTGCTATCAAGGGCGTTGTTTGCGCCTCTGAACCTATAGATCTGCTGGTGGCGATCTCCAACCAGGATTACCTTGCAGTTCTGCTGTAGGACGATGCTACTTGTTACGGGGTTAGCGTCTTGTGCCTCATCAAAAAGAATGGTGGTGTACCGGCGAGACAGATTCGGCATCCCGAGCTGATACTGTTTGAGGTAGCAATCGTGTACGGTCGGGAACGGATCTTGAACGTTTGTCATCCGTTTCCATATGAGCTCAGCACCTTCGACCACCTGGATTTGGTATCTCTCCTGTTTGGACGTAAGCACTTTACCCGTATCGGCGCGAGCAAAATGCGTATAAAGAATCCGCATGTCTGCACTACACATAAAGGCGTTGAGCGTATCGAGAATATCTTTGGCAAACGTCCAGTTCTTGGTATTCACCGCTTGGGCAATATCGGTGAGCCTTAGGTTGCCGGAGAGTTTGTGCTGGTAGCCCCTTCCTATAGTGGCGTAGGCAAGCTGGTGGGACGTTTTGCAGTCTACGTTTGCAGGAAACTTTTCTCTTGCCTCGTCGCGGATAGCCCTGTTGTATGCCAAGTAGAGGATACGTGAATCGAGGTTGTTGTGGGCGTACTTCACCAGTGTCGTGGTTTTACCCGTTCCAGCGTAGGCCTTAACGACAAGGCGAGGCCCTTTGTACTGAGTGATCAGTGATTGTTCTGGTGTGTCAGGAGGAAGTTGTTTCATGAGGCCCCCTACGACAAACACATCTGGAGAGTGATGCGCTTCTTTTGTGTCGAGAGGAACGTACTGATCCGCTTTTCTTCTCGGGGGAGGGATACTTCACAATCCAGATCTGTCCACCAGTCTGGGGCTTTACCTTGAGCCACCTCCGTAACCCAACTATGGAGACGGTGTAACCAGCGATAGTCGCCAATAGATGAGGTGGCTAGTGTCATAGCCTCCTCAATCTTGGTTTGAAGAGCCGCAGCTCTGTGTCGCCACTCTTCTGAATATTTAGCCTTTCGCGCCATCAGTTTTCCTCTTTCTTTTTCCCTCCCTTACCAGCTTTAGCGAGCTCTTGCTCCAACCCAGAAATTTTGGTCAGTGCATCATTGAGTCTTTGTTCGAGGCTCTTGGCCTGCTGGTCTTTTTCCTGCAACTGACCAGCCATCATGCCTTTGTCTTGAACAAGAGCGCGAGCTTCTGCTTCGGCGCTGGATAATTTGGCGTCCAGCTTTTCTACCTCTCCAGATAGGCGCTGGCACTCTCGTTCAGCGGATTCGCCATGAGCTTTGGCTGTGGCAAGGGAGTCCTGTGATTGGGCCAGTTTGGCCTGTACATTTTCGAGCTGCTCTTTCAACGATGTTTTTTGTTCCTGAGCGGCCCGGAGCTTTTCTGTCTGCTCTATACTCTTGCCTTTTTGCTCCTCCAACTCACCCTCTGTAGTTGCCAATTTTTGGCTCAAAGAGCGATTTTCGCTTTTAGCTTGCTCCAGGTGATCCTGTGCTCGGGTCAGATCTGCGGCTTTCGCCTCCAGCTTGCCCTCCAACTCAACGATCCGCTTTTCCAGCTTATCAATGTCAGCCAGTGAGCGTTCTAGCTCCGCAGACTTGAGGGATAGCGAGTTTTCTGCCTTACCAAGGGCCGCATCGAGCTCTGATTTTTTGTTGGTGAGAGCTTCAAGTTGTTCTTCCAGTAGCTCAGCCCGTTCGGTGGCATCATTTGCCATGTCCACGGCTTGCTGCATATCTTCCTGGTACTCAATTTCTTTCTGTCGTAGCAGTTCACGCTCGCGCTCAAGCTGTTCATCGGCGCTTGCTTTGGCTACCGTATAGATCTTCTGTAGGAAGAGCTCAGCATCGCTCATAACCGATTCTGGAAGGACTACCTCTACCAGCTCTTCATCGAGGGAGTGTTCCTCTGACCACTGTTTGAGATACGTTGAAATGGTGGTAAAGCTCCCCTTGCCAATGATGTCTCTGATAGCGATGACCGTTGGGCGTTTACCGGCGTCCTTGAGCTTTTGGGCCGCAGCCGCTACATCGTCAAACTCAACCAATTTTCTTGCCATGAGAACGTTCCTTTTAATTTGTAATGTTTACGATAATTACGATAATACGGTAATTATCATAATTATATATCATGCTGCTGTCGATTGGAATTGTTTGTGTGGGACAAAGCCCTTCCGGCTGCGGAAAAGCCTTGTTACGCGGTCACGCTGATTCATCCAGGGAAGGATTCGATAGTGACTCCACCGAAGGTGCCAAGGATTTCCGATGCCGCTTTATCAGATCGAGTTTTGCGTTGTTCTGAGGCGTCAAAGTTACGAAGCAATTTGAGCTGAACATCCTTATCCTGGAGCACGATCAGGGGCATTGGCGCGGTAACGGTTTTGAGTACCCCTGCGGCCATGACGTTTGCCACCGGTTGAACCTTTACTTCCCTTCGCTCCCGGAGATAAGGCTCCGGGGTGCTGGCGATCTTCTGGATAAGCTGCTCCAGGGGAAGTTGATAGTCTGGCCCAGATCGCTCCAGCTCCTCTCTGATGCGTTGCAAAAGCTCCTCTTTTACGGGCTTCTTCAAGGAGTCCTTCCGTTGCCAGGTGAAGCGGATAGAGTCGATGTCGCCATTGGTATAGCACCGAATTTGTCTGTAAAGGTGGAGAGTCATGACACCAGGGCAGTCCGCTCGAAGTGCTTCAAACCTCTCTTGCCTGGTGGGGTACGTCGAGATAATGAACTCCTCGATACCAGCTTTGGCCGCGTTGATGCGTTCAACCGTCGCCGCAATTTCGTCAGCTACACCAATCCTGGAAGGGGAGAACCAGAGTACCCCCACGGTGCGCCTGGCAGACTTCTGCGAATAGTCTGGGTTGATGTGAAGATCTCTGTAGCTGTGCGCTGCCAGCTCAAGAGCTTCGCGCCCAGTTTGTTCAGTTACGACAATCTTGTTGACGGGCTCGTTCTCCATTCCTTTTCCGGTAGGAGGGATGGCCGCAACTTTTGCGTACCGTGGCGGTAGTCGTTTGATAAGAGAGGACAGGTTCGTTAAGTCGCGGCACATGGCCGAGAATTGTTCTGATATGAAGTTTTTAGCCATGCTGCCGCCTATGTGTGGGTTTGTTCTAACAGTTCATTGGTTACATAGTAGACAGATTTAGACCATCATGCAATGAGGGGGAGGGGCAAGAATACGCCTCCGCTTCGCGTCGGCGGGTGCCCTGTTTGACCTTCGTGTGTGAGATTAGATTGAGAAAGAGAGAGAAAAAGAGAGAAAGAAGAAAAGCGCGGGGCAAGCCAGAAATGTGGCTGAGGGGGACTGCTGGGGTGGGGCTGGCACCCTCTATACCCCACTTTGCATGATGGTCTAACTTTGTGGTTATAGGACGACTTTTAGGGTGCCTAGATTTGCTCGATTAGGACAAATTTCGGTCCATCCACGCTGATTGGCGTAGCAGCGCGATGGCATCAGAAGGGGTAACTTTCCATGCGTTGGAAAGCTGGCGAACTGCGAAGACTGCGAGCTCCATTCGGTCGTCATCATTGATGAAATTCTGGAGCTGGTTTCCTCGCTCACTAAGGATGATCGCAACACCGGCCTTGCCGTTGTTGTAAACCGCAAAGCTCTTATTCTTCGCGTCGCCGTGATAGGAACCCTCAGCCTTGCTACGCAAACCAAAGAGAACGCTGCAAAACGCCGTCAGTTCGCCGCGAGTGAGCTGCACCGTGATCTTGCTTTTCCAGTCTGGGCTGGACCCCGATGCCCTGATCGGCGCAATCTCGATGCTGACCGTAGGATATTCACCTCTGGTTAGCGTGTGTTGCACATTCAGGCCGGTGCGTTTCGCGGGGTCCTTCTGCCAGTCTGAGAAAAATTTGAGGCTTTCGCCGTAGGATTGTTCTGTCATTCCAAATTACCTTTGCTTTGAAGCTCCTGGAGCTGGACCACGAGGTCACGTTGGACTTTGGCTATCTCTGTCACCAAGTCGGCGGTGGCAATAGCGTCGGTCGCTGCTGAATGGGCTCGACCTTTCCAGCTCACACCTGCCTCGCAGGTGGCATCCGCAAGTGAGATTGTGCCGTGCCGGTTGGTTGAGCCAAAGGCATCAGCCGCCAGCTTCATCGCGCACAGACAGTTCTGCTCTTGCCACCAAGAGAGTTGGTCTCCAAATGCACTGGCTGTTTGCCTCAACATCCTACTGTCGAAACTGGAGTTAAATATCACCAGATGACGGCCCGACAAAAGCCGGGCGAGAGCTGGCGCAACTTGAGTCCACGTAGGCTCATTCGACAGCTCAGTCTCGGTGATGCCATGAACACCCATTGCCTGAGGGTCTATTTCCACGGTTGGCCGTAATCTGGTGCAGAGGAGAACCGCGCCTCTGATGTCAGTAACAGCCAGCTCGATCACCTGGTCTCTTTCACCAAGTCCGGTCGTCTCGGTATCGAGAACCAGAGGTTCCAGAGCGACCCACCTTTGTGCCATGACAGAGGCCTTTGCCAGGTTGCTACGCATTCTTGCCTTGACCGAAAGGATGGATTGCGCCCTTATTTGCTTTTGTGATGCCGGTGAACAACCCCTTCTCCGCATTGGTTGGCAATCTGCTATCCGGTACACTCCAAATTGGCCACCATACCCGTTTTTGTAGAACGAAACTGGCTCTACTCCTGGCTTAGGCTTCATCCGAAATTCGTCCCTGAGCCGTCCTTTTGAAAAGCACCTATCGGCTTTCATGGCTTCGGCTCTGGCAAGTTCGAGTTCTTCATCATTCATGCTGTTAATCCGCTATATCGAGGCGTTGGCTCGCTCTCTTCAAACGCTCATCGCCGCGTCTGTCATATTTCTGGGTAGTTGCAATGCTTGAGTGGCCCATTGCGTCCTTCACGGTCACAATATCCTCACCGTTATCCAGCATCGAGGAGGCAAAGGTGCGTCGCAGGTCATGGGGCGCAAACATCTCCAGACCGGCTTCAACTCTTCTGGTCTCCAAGATGTGGTAGATGGCCTGATCCGACATCCGCTCTCCAGTCACATCATCAAACCGCCTGATCCTCGGGAATAAAGGCCCTTCATGCGTTCCTCGAACCTCTTCAACCCACTTATCCAGTCTTTTCCATGCGCCACCAGGCACATACGCCATTCTCTCTTTGTTGCCCTTGCCAAGAACCTTGAGAGCGCGGTCCTTGTAGATCATGCTTCCCATGTCCAGCGCAACGATTTCCGAGCGGCGCAAGCCACACCCGAGGAGCACCCCGAGAATGGCCGCATCCCGAAGCCCTTTGGCGCTTGAATCACTTTCACATGTGAAAAAGAGGCTGCGAATCTCATGGCGTTCAAGTGCCCGCCCTTTAGGAAGTCGAGATCCACGTACTGAACGGACTTGCTTAATGTGCTGGAAGCTATCCGTATCAATTTGCTTCATCGTCCAGGCTTCAAGAGCCACCCCTTTGAGCGCTGACAGGTAGGTGTTGATCGTTGCCGGAGCCTTCCCTGCATCCCCCAGCATTTCCAGCACCGCCAATATGTGGTGCCGCCTCATTGAGCTCCATGCACAGTCACGAAGGTTCTGAAACCCGATCATCTTGGCGACAATGTTGAGGAATGAGCTCATGGTCTGCCTGCTTCGCTTTGACCCGAGGCTCACCAGATAGGCGACGGCGGGGTTGTCCTGGATGTTCCGGAGCGAGCTCGATGACGGCAACAGTTCACCGCGAATGCTTTGTTCTGCCGGAACATTTACTTTCGCATGTGAAACTAGCTCTTCCTTGTCATTGTTTGTGTCGTGCAAAGTCACCTCCTAAGCCCGACCGCAACGAGAAGAAAATCCCATATTTTGAGGTGAAGAGGTAGTTCCTCCTCCATATGTTGCGTTTCGTAGCTTTGCATCAGTGGTTCAAACTTGGTTGGATTGCACAGCAATTCGTAAACTGTTCGGTTGGGCTTGGTGATCGGCTTATTCGGAGTGAATCCATGTTTGTTCTGGAGGTACAGCGCTACCGCGCCACTTCTGGATTCTCCGTAATAGCAATGAACGAAGATCTGATCGATACCGCTACCAACCAATCCATCCAGGAAGGTGGACAGCTTTTCAGCCTGGGATGAGTCAATGTAAGAGGCGTAATTCATCCGGAACGCTGCCTTCATCGTGTGGATGGTGTTCTCAGAATAGCCGCCGTCATAGAAGCTATCGCGGTACAACTGCCCCCACTGTCCGAGAGCGGCAGGGGACTTGTCTGGGTCAGTTATGGAGATCATGGCCGCACCGGGAACCGGCTCCAGTCTTTCGGCCTCCGCTTGACTAATGAAAAAGACTTTTTTGCTAAGCATGCCCCATCATCCCCTTACAAGGATGTGTTGCGAGTAGCTCATGCGCCTGACTTTGCCCCTCTTGAGTATCTACAGGAGCGGTCGTATACACACCTCCATGCCGCAAGTCCACAATACTGGTCCGACAGCAAGAACCTACGTTCTGAACTTTATTGTCCGAATCCAAACCAGCAAAAGTATGGCACGGTCCAGGGAATGGTTTCCTGCAAATAGAGCAGCGCTCAAAGTTCTTATCGAGGATTCTCTTTAAAACTTTCTCAAATTTGTTTTTGTTTAACATCGAGTTCTCCACACAAAGTTACTGGCCGAGCATCCCAGCCAAGGTGGTCTGCTGGCCTTCGCTACAAGGTGCAAATCCGGCAAAAGCACCGGCATTAACCTTGAGCTCATCAAAGCGTCCATCGGTGTCCCGGTAGTACACCTTACGTTTTCCAATTCCACCTTCGAGGTTTGCGGCCAACCAGGCGATCACTGCATCAGCATCGTTCGTAACTGATGCTCCCTGATCCAGATCGATAAGTACCAGGTGGGTGTCCGTCTGGAGTGCCACTTCAAAGGTCGCTCTTACATCAAAAATCACTGGTCGCGCTCCTTGTAAAAAGTGGGCATTCAGCACCACCTATCCTATTCCAAAAACTCTACTTTTTCAAAGATACATTTTAATAAGTAGAACAACAGCAAGAAGAACTTAAATTTATTTACCGTAATTATCATAATTACGGTAATACGGTAATTTTACAGATTTAGATGGAATGGTATAAGATGTCTCGCTGGAACATACTTGCTGAAAAAACGCTTAACAACGATAGTGAAAACATCATGTACAGGTGCGAGAGATAATATGTATAAGAGCCTTGAAGATCTGATGGCGGGTATTTACGAGATGGCAGCGCCAGATGGCATCATCTGTAACGAGGTTTCCAAATTCCTTGCGGCCAACCAGGTCAAGCCGGAAGACATAAGCTCTGGGATCTGGTTTTTCCTGTGGCTGAAATCAGCTCCCAAGGATGCGAAGCCAATCCAAAAAGAAATCCCCGGATTTGGAGTTGTTCTCAACATGCCGACTTATGGCGGAACGCTCAACGAAGCAATCACAGGGTTGATCGAGAACGAGTGCCGTCAAATAGAGCTCGCTGAGGGACATCCGAGCCTTGAGGCTTGGGTTGAATCAGTATTAGCCGGTCGAGATGACGGAGAGGAAAATGAAGCTGCGGCCAATATCGTGGATCTGCTTAATGGGTGTCACGACCTACTGGATACAGCAATAATCAATTACCTTTTTAAGGTGGGAAAAATCAACGAGCAAGAGATTTTGTCGCTCATCTATTATGGAGAGCTATGTGACCACTCTCTTGTCGGTACGCCTTTTTCAACGTTACATATCCCGAGTGAAAATAACGTCCACGAACGTAACATCATCCCCATTAAAAAAGGAGCCAGTTAGGCTCCTTTTTGTTACTCAGGGTTTGCTTTGAGAAACAACTTCATTCCAAGTATGCAGCACCTTCGATAGGTGCTGATGCTTTCTGGTGAAGTCCTTATCATCCAAGAGTGCTTTAAATGGCGCGTTCAGGTCACTGCATGTGACGTTCTTGCCGATCACAGACAGGGTATCCTGGAGTGATCCACCAGCAGCATCAAGCCCCATTCTATCGACGGTCTCACTACTCACCATTGCCTGGACAACATTGGTGAATGCCTTTGAGTTGAGCTGCTCAACGCTCAGGGCTGTATTGCATTTCTGCTCAACCGCTTGCTTGTACTGGATGGTGTACTTTGCAGTGATAGGTGACATGGTGTTCATCGCAAGTATGTATGCGTCTACCTCACTGGTCGGTAATGTCGCGGCGTAGACTGACGAGCATGATGCGGCTGCGGCCATTATCAAAGTTATTACCTTCTTATTCTTCATTTCTCTGAAATCCCCCTTTAAAATATGGAGCTACAACTCATTTGTACCAATCATAATACTATTGATTTCCAAAAGTATCTCTCTCTACTGACTCTATGATGGCTCGCCTTCCAAACACTTGGCCGCTGGCGTCGGTTAGCTAGACTAACACCAGCGTATTCAATGAATAACTAGCCAAAAACCTTTATCAATTCTTTAATTGTTCTGGCAGACTCCATTTCCTCCATAATCTTTTCAATTCCGACGCCGGAATCCAAATTACTTCTGTACTTTTTAGCCAAATCACAAAGTTCAGATTTTAACTCCTTGCAATCCAGATTAGAGATAAGAACAGCATTGAAATTAGCCTTAAACAGTCGAGAACCATACATCACAATTTCTACAGGCCAGTACCAGAATGGACTTAGCGGCTTGTAGCTCGCAACCTCGTCTATTTTGTAGTGACGACCTTCCGAATCATAAATGTCCATCAGCTCAAAATAACCGTTCCTCAAAGACTGAATAGTACATTTCCCGAACTCGGATTCTGATGCCACTACGAAGAGCGACCTTTTCTTGCTGCTCACAAGCAGCGCTGGAAATTCAATTTGCACAACCGCATCCCTCATCATTTATTGAATCAGCTAAACCACCACTAACAGGAGAGGCTTGAGCTACTTTTGCCCATTCAGGCGTCCCGTGCCACCAACGACCAAATGCGCTATATGGGGTAGGTCCATTGCCGTGAATGTTTTGGTGAATATCTCTTGGAATGGACTTCAAGTTCCAAGGATGGTTTTTTATTGAGTCAGGAACATATTTGCCAAACTTGCCATTTCTCTGAATAGCCCAATGGTGAAGCTCATTACCTCGTGGAACCCCTTGAACTTTCCTTACTCTGGGTGAGACATTGCTCCATTTTTGGCTTAATTTGAACCACGATTTACCGGAGCTGGCATGTCTGAAAACTCCTGACGCCCAGCCGCCACCTATAGCCCCAATCGCTCCGGCGATTCCAACTTTTGACCAACTAACACATTTCCAACTCCCATTATTTTCGATTAGTTGGCTAAGTAGCTCCAACCCAGCTCCAATACCTGCACCAACAAACGCAAATTCACCCGTCGGGTCGGTATTGGACATAGGGTTTCCATGCACATACCCGTAGGTGTTTACTCCATCGATCAGGCCAAGAGGGTCGCTGGTAATGTACCGCCCGGTCGCTGGGTCGTAGTAACGCCGCCAGTTGTAGTGGAACCCGGTCTCCGCGTCGTAATACTGTCCTGGGAATCGCAGGTTGAAGGTTGGCCCCTGGATGATGATGCTGGCCTTACCGAACGGGCTGTAGCTCGCCTTCCAAACGACTTGGCCGCTGACGTCGGTCAGTGCCTTCGGGGTGCCCAGGTGATCGACGTGGACTTGGTAGGTCTGTCCTGACTGAACAAAGCCCAAGGGTGTCCCATCGAGCCAGATGTACTCCGCCAGCACGTCTCCAGTGGCCGCGTCCAGCTCCTCGATGAGGTTTCCTGCCAGGTCGTAAACCAGCAGCCGGGTATGCCCGTTTAGGGTCTTGGTTACACGCTGATCCAGATGGTTGTATGTGTAGCTTACAGTCACTCCCGCGACCGTTGCGGCCACCAGCCGGTTCTGGCTGTCATAGGTGAAGGTATCCGCCCCCTGCTTCGTCAGGTTGCCATTGGCGTCATAGCTTCTGGAGGTTTGCCCGGCCTTCACCAACCAGTTGTTCATGTAGTTGATGGTGTAGCTTTGGCTCAGGCCATCGGTCGTGATCGAGGTCCTGTTGCCGGTGGCGTCATAGCCATAGCCCAAAACGCCATAGATCCCCTCAGCAGAGGTGATGCGGCCAACCGCGTCATAACCGAGTGACTGATTGACTGATGAGCTGAGATTGTCGTCTATGGCTGAAATCAACGAGTCTGGCGTGTACCGATAGACCAGCGAATGCACCCTAGCAGCGTCGATGCCGGTGACACGGTAATCGAGATCCAGAGTGCGGCTTTCTGAAATGCCGTTCCCTCTGACCATACTGGTGACGGGGCCAAAGGGCGCTCGCTCAATCTGGCTTGCCAGGTTTGTTGTGGTGCCTGCTTGTGTCGTTGTCACCTCGATGACGTCACCGGCTGAGTCACGGGTGTAGGAGACCTCACGGCCACTGGGATACGTGATCTTCGTGACGAGGCCTGCACCATCGTATTGGTACTGGGTAGTCAGGCTCTGCCCGTGGGTTTCCCAGGTTTCGTAAGCCAGCCATCCTTCGGGGGTGTAGCCAAATCTCCGGACACCGTTGCCATCATCGACTGAGGTCAAGCGGCCTATGCCGTATGGTGAGGTTGCTTCGTCGTACCCGTACAGAATTGGCGATTCGCCAGCGACATCGCTGGAGGTTTCGATGATCCGGTTCAGCGCGTCATAGCTGTAGCTTGTGGTTTGCCCCTTGGCCGTTTTGCGCGTTGCCACGTTACCGGCTTCGTCATAGGTAATGTCGGTGGTGCCGGTGTCCGGGCTCCGGACCTGGGTCACTTCGCCAAAGCCGTTGTAGCTGTAGTAGGTCAGGCGCGAACGAGGGTCGGAGACACGGTAAACATCGCCGGTATCCTTGTAGAGCACCTGCGTGACCTTCCCGAGGGGATCGGTCGTTTGTGTCCGGTGATGGAAGCCGTCGTACTTGTAGGAGTGTGTGTTACCAGAGGGACTGGTCTCCTGTATCAGGTTTGCCACCACATCGTAGGAAAACGATGACTGATTGCTATAGGCGTCGGAGACACTGGAGAGCCAGCCGATTTCGTTGAAGATCCGGCGCTCTATCCAACGGGTCTGGCCCAGCGCATCGAGCAGTCGCTCTTCTACTGGGTTCCCGAGGTCATTGAGCTCAAGCTCGCGCCGGTTGCCCTGTGCATCTGTTTCCGCCACCAGCCGATGTGCAGCGTCGTACTCATAGCTGACGGTTGCACCATTTGGCTTGGTCAGCGAACTCAGGAGGCCCACAGCATCATAGTTGTAGACCGTGGTTCCTTCTGGCCCAGTGGAGCTGACAAGTCTTCCTCTGGCGTCATAGGTGAGGGTTTGGGTTACACCATTGACACCCTGAATGGTCCCGGCGCGACCGTTCGCGTCGTAGTCACCAAACTGCGTCACCTGCCCCAGCGCGTTCGTTGTCCGGATCAGGTTGCCCTGGTCATCGTAGTCAAATGTCGTAACATCGCTGACGTCGGTGCGCGGACCATCAACCGAGGCCAACAGGCTCGGCTTTCCTGTACCAACAGGGGCATAGGTGTAGGTCCATGTCCGGGAAGCGCCCGAGCTGCGATCAGTGACCTTGCGGCTTATCACCCGGAGATGAGTGTCGTAGGTGAGCTCAGTGATCCTGGTTGGTTCTGTGATTTTTGCCGGGAGCGACTTGGAAGGAAGCCAGTCGGTCGTAACCTTACCCCCGTCCTGGTCTATCTGGGTGGTTTCCAATCCCCGGTCGTTATGGGTGAACGTGCGCTTCTGCCCAGCGCGGTCAGTAATGCTGGAGACGAGGCCTTTGCTGTCGTAGACGTAGGTTTCCTTGCCGCCCACAAAGCCGGTACACGGCGCACCCTCAACCACATCAGGCTTGAGCATCCCATTGTGGCGACTGTAGGTGTATCGCTGAACGTGGCCGAGGGCATTGGTGACAGAGACGCTTCCGTCAGCGTTGTAGCTTACCTGAGTTTTCTCTGCGCCCCCGGCGTGTTCGCTTAGAACCGCTCTCCCCTGAGTATCATATCCCCATGTGGCGAAACGGTTGCCGTTCTCGTCCACCAGCCCAGAGAGCAAACCCGGTGCATTCGGGTCATCGTAGAGATAGCTGCGGCTCGTATTGTCCTGGTAGATCACTTCCGCCAGCTTGCCAGCGCTGTTGTACTGGTACTGAATACTGCCACCAGCAGGATCGGTGACACTGACCATGCGGCCATCTTGATACTGGAACTGGATGGTGCGGCCAAAGCCGTCAGTGATCGAGGATAGCTCTCCGTTCAGATAGCTCAGGGTGATGTGATTGCCGTTGGGCTTCTCGATGCCGGTCAGTCGTCCGGTTTCATCATAGGCCTCGACTACCCCGTCAGATTGAGTGTAGCGCCAGCCGGTAGCATCCTTCGTCAAGGTATCATCGGTTTTCCATGTTGGCACCCAGACAGAGGACGAGTTGTAGAACGCGAGTTGTTGCCCTTCTGGCCGGTGCAGGACAACCATGTTCTCACCGTACTTCGAGGCGTTGACCTCGACGCTCCGCGAGTAGGTATGCCGCCAGCCGCCGAGCTCTTCATCAGGAAGGTGGCTATTGTAGTATCTGGTGAATGTGAAAGGGTCGGAGCCTCCGCTTTGATAATCCAGTTCAGCCTGGAACTTGTTGCCGGTGCCAAGATGGATAGGGTTCCCTACACACATGGTCGTTGTTGGTAAGCCGAGATCCCTGTCCAGGAACGGTGTTTTATCCATCTCACCCGGCAGAACATAGGTTGAGCGCCAGTAGACCGTAGCTGGGTCGCCAGTGCAGGTAGTGGGGTCATAATCGCCAGTAGCACCTAGATACTTAAAACAGATCCTGGAGACATAACGGCCATCACCATAACTGGCAACCGGATAAAGCGCATCCCCAACTGGCGTTCCCTTCCCTTGCTCCTCACCAGAGCGATAATTCTTCATGAAGGAATGCGCGTCTATGATGGTGTTGAAGCGCATTTTGTCTACTTCGGTGCTCACGGCTACAACCCGCCATTGTGCAAAAGCAACGCATGGCAAAGTTGCGAGCACCACAACGGCCAATGACCGCAGGTTTCGCATCAGTAAAAGGGAAGGTCTCGATCTCATTTACAGCTCCAGTTTTTATGCTGGAGCTATTTTCAGGTGGGAGAGTCGTTATCAACGACTGCGTTATTGCCCTTTTAGGGTATGAATACGTGATTTGGAGAGGTTGTGTATTCAGAACAAATGAGAAGCAGGTTACTCATTTCGCTCAAACACTGTGACAAGAACACGTTTTTGGTTGTCGTCGTTGATCACCATCAGGTACTTGAACTTGGAATCTCTATGGCCCCAGACTTCCACGTTATCTACGCGGCCATACTTTCTGGCTTTATGGCGAGCCACTTTCTCGTCAAAGGGCTGAACCTGTAACTCTGGATGCTGGAGGCGGCCAACAAGTGAGGCCCACGGTTTTTTAGGGTCTCCAGAGGTTATCCGGGCCTGATACTGATCGATGGCATGTTGAGTAACCAGGACGGGGCCAATGGCAGGTGTAGATATTTCGTCATGGGTCTGGGTATAGGCTTGCTTGTCCACATCGAGGAGCTCAATGTTGCCCTCTCCCGGCTCATCCATAAACTCCATGCTCTGCGAGACTTCAATAGTAGCGCCCTTTAAACGCCCAGTGAGGCAAGCCGCAAACTTGAAAGCAAAAGCCTTGGTGGATTTGCCCAGCGCCAGCTTCTTGATTGCACCTTTGGATACCACCAGCTTGTAACCAGCACCAGCACCTGGCTCTCTGCAAAAAACCTGTTTGTCCAGCGCCAGATAGCGAATGGCTACGAGCTCAGCCAAAAGATCCGCTTCTTCGTGGTCAAAATCAATATGGACATCAAGGATGCCTTTCCGTTTTGTACCAACGCGCCAGAATACAAGGGCTGAATTATTTGAAGTTTTCTTCGAGACGGTAGTCAATGTCATCATGGTCTATTTCTCCATTGTCGGGATAATGGTCGGCATCGCCGCCAGCCCCCCTATTCGTTTGGGTTCATTTAGATGCTATCACGGGTTTTAAAAATGCAACCCCTAGTGTCACTCTATTTATGGTCCCATGTATTTTTATAAGCTCGGGCTAGGCGTTTCTCGATCACTTCTGACAAACTGCAACCATCGACTTCTGACAACCGCTTCAAAATCCTGTGGGCTTTATCGCTTATAGTTATGCTTTTACCAACACCATATCCCCTTCTGCGACGTTGCCTAATTGATGTCCCGAGTTTATTGATTTGCTCTGCTGTCAGGTATTTATTAATCCATTCAGTGAGTTCTGATGGTGATCGCCCTATGCTGTTCAGGCTGTCCACGGCTTCAAGTTTCTTATCGAATGGGACGTCACGCCAGAAAGCTGGGCGCGAAGCAGCTCTGAGGAGATAGATCGCCGTAGCCTGAGCATCTTCATTGGATACTTTCAAAAAATCACCTTTTCCGTTACATGTCACACTTACCTTATCGTGACATGTAACACCTCAAACTGCAAGTATAAAAAAAGGCCAGCTATTGCTGGCCTTTACGTTCATTGTCGCAGTTACTCTTTAGGCGTTGTGATGCTTTTTTTCCTTCTGTTTCTCATGGTAGAGATACAGACTGCCGCCAGTGACGACAGTGAAAAAAATGAGCAACCCCAACATGCCTAATGTGAAAGCGTCCATTTGACCCCCTTAGGAATTGCTGACCTTGGTTAAGATTATACCATAGATCCACAGGATAACCCCAATGACCAACACCAAACCGGCTTCTTTGACGGTTATAGTGTCCCCAGATACAGCCAATCCTACAAGGGGTCGTCTCAGAAAACGGAATCTATGGTCACTCCCGTTTTTGCAACACCGATTTTGACGACAAGTTGGCTTGCTTGAATCTATCCGGCGTCTGAATGGGATTTTATTCCCGCGCCTCGATGAGTTCCGCGCCTGATGAACCTCCAGAAAATATACGGCTTCAATGAGCCTTTCCGTTTTACAGGTTCCTCAACAGGCCGGTGGGCCGTTAGTATCATCAATATCAGTATTCGCAAAACCAGATCAGTAATTCTTTAAACCGGTGTATTTCTGCCGTTATGCTACATAAGTTTGCTGTCGTGCCGTTAGGGCCCAGGCTATTCTGGCCAGCTTGTTTGCCAGAGCACAAGTGACGACAAAGTTGCTTTTCCGGCACAGTAAATCCCTGACCCAATCGGCCAATTTGCCAGACTGGTGTTCCAGTTTTTGTATGAATACCCTGGCACATTGAACCAACAAAGTTCGGATCTTTTTATTACCTCGCTTACTAATTCCCAGCAATGTCGTCCTACCTCCCGTGCTGTACTGCCGAGGTACAAGCCCTGTTGCCGCCGCAAAGTCACGGCTGCTGGCGTACTGCTTCCCGTCGCCAATCTCAGTTGAAATAGTACTCGCTGTCAGTGTTCCGACGCAGGGAATGCTCAGCAAGCGCTGTCCAACCTCATCTTCGTCCAACTTTCGTTTCAACTGGGATTCCAAATCTTTAATCTGCTCAACAAGATAGTGATAATGCTGTTGTAATTTCAGCAATAACTGGCTGAGGTAAAGAGGCAAACTATTATCCTCAAGAATGGTACTCAGTCGGCTAATAACGGCAGCTCCTCGGGGAACGCTAATGCCAAATTCCAGCAGAAAAGCATGCATTTGATTGGTTGTTTTTACCTTATCCTGAACCAGGGATTCACGGACACGATGCAGAGCCCGCATTGCCTGCTGAGATTCCGTTCTGGGCTGCACAAAACGCATAGACGGACGCGATGCAGCTTCACAAATAGCTTCGGCGTCGACAAAGTCGTTTTTATTGCTTTTAACGAACGGGCGGACAAATTGTGGTGATATCAGCTTTGGGGAATGCCCCAACTCTTCCAACTTGCGTGCCATAAAGTGAGAACCGCCACAGGCTTCCATTGCGATGGTTGTAGCGGGGCATGTCGCCAAAAATTCGATCAACTTTGGCCGGGTAAATTTTTTACGGTAAACAGCCTTCCCGCGACGATCCTGGCAATGAATATGGAAAGAGTTTTTACCCAGATCGATACCAATGAGCGCAATGTTTTCCATGATAGTTCTCCGAATGAAAGCCTGTCCTCAGCATAGTACCGGGAAGGAGGGAGTGACCATCTCATTAAATAAAGCACGCTAAGGCGTAACTACCCTCGGCTACACCGCGTCGGCACCACGCGGCTCTTTCTCCCCTTGCAGCGAAGCAATCAGCGGGCAAGAAACGTTCCCTTGCCGCGCATGGCAGGCGAACACAAGTTCGGATAGCACGGTTTCCATGCGCGCCAGGTCGGTCATTTTTTCGCGCACGTCCTGAAGCTTGTGCTCGGCCAGGCTGCTGGCTTCCTCGCAGTGGGTGCCGTCATCCAGCCTCAGCAGCTCTGCGATCTCGTCGAGGCTGAATCCGAGCCGCTGGGCTGATTTCACGAAGCGCACCCGCGTCACATCCGCCTCGCCATAGCGGCGGATGCTGCCATAGGGCTTGTCCGGCTCCGGCAACAAGCCCTTGCGCTGATAGAACCGGATTGTTTCCACGTTGACCCCGGCCGCCTTGGCGAAAACGCCAATAGTCAGATTCTCCAAATTTTTTTCCATATCGCTTGACTCCGTACATTGGTACGGAAGTAAGCTTAAGCTATCCAATCCAGATTTGAAAGGACAAGCGTATGTCTGAACCTCAAAACGGGCGCGGGGCGCTCTTCACTGGCGGGCTAGCCGCCATCCTCGCCTCGGCTTGCTGCCTGGGGCCGCTGGTTCTGATCGCCCTGGGGTTCAGCGGCGCTTGGATCGGCAACTTGACGGTGTTGGAACCTTATCGCCCGATCTTCATCGGCGCGGCGTTGGTGGCGCTGTTTTTCGCCTGGCGGCGCATCTACCGACCGGCGCAAGCCTGCAAACCAGGGGATGTGTGTGCGATTCCCCAAGTGCGCGCTACTTACAAGCTCATTTTCTGGGTCGTGGCCGCGCTGGTTCTGGTCGCGCTCGGATTTCCCTACGTCATGCCATTTTTCTATTAATCACAGGAGTTCATCATGAAAAAACTGTTTGCCTCTCTCGCCATCGCTGCCGTTGTTGCCCCCGTGTGGGCCGCCACCCAGACCGTCACGCTGTCCGTACCGGGCATGACCTGCTCCGCTTGTCCGATCACCGTTAAGAAGGCGATTTCCAAGGTCGAAGGCGTCAGCAAAGTTAACGTGACCTTCGAGACACGCGAAGCGGTTGTCACCTTCGATGATGCCAAGACCAGCGTGCAGAAGCTGACCAAGGCCACCGAAGACGCGGGCTATCCGTCCAGCGTCAAGAAGTGAGGCACTGAAAACGGCAGCGCAGCACATCTGACGCCCTTGTCTGCTACCACAAACGAAAAAGGATCTGTCGCATGACCCATCTAAAAATCACCGGCATGACCTGCGACTCGTGCGCGGCGCACGTCAAGGAAGCGCTGGAAAAAGTACCCGGCGTCCAATCTGCCATAGTGTCCTATGCCAAGGGCGCGGCCCAGCTCGCCCTTGATCCAGGCACAGCGCCGGACGCACTGACCGCCGCCGTGGCTGGCCTGGGCTACAAAGCGATGCTCGCCGATGCCCCGCCGACCGACAACCGCACTGGGCTGTTCGACAAGGTGCGCGGCTGGATGGGTGCCGTCGACAAGGGCAGCGGCGGCGAGCGCCCGTTGCAAGTCGCCGTGATCGGCAGCGGTGGAGCCGCGATGGCGGCAGCACTGAAGGCCGTCGAGCAAGGCGCGCAGGTCACGCTGATTGAGCGCGGCACCATCGGCGGCACCTGCGTCAACGTCGGTTGTGTGCCGTCCAAGATCATGATCCGCGCCGCCCACATCGCCCATCTGCGCCGGGAAAGCCCATTCGACGGCGGCATGCCACCCACACCGCCGACGATCTTGCGCGAGCGGCTGCTGGCCCAGCAGCAGGCCCGTGTCGAAGAACTCCGTCATGCCAAGTACGAAGGCATCCTGGACGGCAATTCAGCCATCACCGTTCTGCACGGTGAAGCGCGTTTCAAGGACGACCAGAGCCTTATCGTTAGTTTGAACGAGGGTGGTGAGCGCGTCGTGATGTTCGACCGCTGCCTGGTCGCCACGGGTGCCAGTCCGGCCATGCCGCCGATTCCGGGCCTGAAAGAGTCACCCTACTGGACTTCGACCGAGGCCTTGGTCAGCGACACCATTCCCGAACGCCTAGCCGTGATCGGCTCGTCGGTGGTCGCGCTGGAACTGGCGCAAGCCTTCGCCCGGCTGGGCAGCCAGGTCACGATCCTAGCTCGCAACACGCTGTTCTTCCGCGACGACCCGTCCATCGGCGAGGCCGTCACAGCGGCCTTCCGTGCCGAAGGGATCAAGGTACTGGAACACACGCAAGCCAGCCAGGTCGCGCATGTGAACGGCGAATTCGTGCTGACCACGGGACACGGTGAAGTACGTGCCGACAAGCTGCTGGTCGCTACCGGACGGACACCGAACACGCGCAGCCTGGCACTCGACGCGGCGGGAGTCACCGTCAATGCGCAGGGTGCCATCGTCATCGACAAGGGCATGCGCACCAGCACGCCACACATTTACGCGGCCGGCGACTGCACGGACCAGCCACAATTCGTCTATGTGGCGGCAGCGGCCGGCACCCGTGCCGCGATCAACATGACCGGAGGGGATGCTGCCATCAATCTAACCGCGATGCCGGCCGTGGTGTTCACCGATCCGCAAGTAGCAACCGTGGGCTACAGCGAAGCGGAAGCGCATCACGACGGGATCGAAACCGACAGTCGCACGCTCACGCTCGACAACGTGCCGCGTGCGCTTGCCAACTTCGACACACGCGGCTTTATCAAGCTGGTCATCGAGGAAGGTAGCGGACGGCTCATCGGCGTGCAGGTCGTCGCCCCGGAAGCCGGCGAATTGATCCAGACGGCTGTTCTCGCCATTCGCAACCGCATGACGGTGCAGGAACTGGCCGACCAGTTGTTCCCCTACCTGACGATGGTCGAGGGGCTGAAGCTCGCGGCGCAGACCTTCACCAAGGATGTCAAACAATTGTCCTGCTGCGCAGGATGAAAGGAGATGGAACCATGAAGCTCGCCCCATATATTTTAGAACGTCTCACTTCGGTCAATCGTACCAATGGTACTGCGGATCTCTTGGTCCCGCTACTGCGGGAACTCGCCAAGGGGCGTCCGGTTTCACGAACGACACTTGCCGGGATTCTCGACTGGCCCGCTGAGCGAGTGGCCGCCGTACTCGAACAGGCCACCAGTACCGAATATGACAAAGATGGGAACATCATCGGCTACGGCCTCACCTTGCGCGAGACTTCGTATGTCTTTGAAATTGACGACCGCCGTCTGTATGCCTGGTGCGCGCTGGACACCTTGATATTTCCGGCGCTGATCGGCCGTACAGCTCGCGTCTCATCGCATTGCGCTGCAACCGGAGCACCCGTTTCACTCACGGTTTCACCCAGCGAGATACAGGCTGTCGAACCTGCCGGCATGGCGGTGTCCTTGGTATTGCCGCAGGAAGCAGCCGACGTTCGTCAGTCCTTCTGTTGCCATGTACATTTCTTTGCATCTGTCCCGACGGCGGAAGACTGGGCCTCCAAGCATCAAGGATTGGAAGGATTGGCGATCGTCAGTGTCCACGAGGCTTTCGGCTTGGGCCAGGAGTTTAATCGACATCTGTTGCAGACCATGTCATCTAGGACACCGTGATCGGATATCGACCCAATGTTCTACGGCACCGGCATCGGATTCGCAGCGCGCGGATTGAACTCGGCGAAACGGTATATGCATTGCCGTGAACCGACCAAAAGGAGGTGTTCGATGAACGCCTACACGGTGTCCCGGCTGGCCCTTGATGCCGGGGTGAGCGTGCATATCGTGCGCGACTACCTGCTGCGCGGATTGCTGCGGCCAGTCGCCTGCACCACGGGTGGCTACGGCCTGTTCGATGACGCCGCCTTGCAGCGACTGTGCTTCGTGCGGGCCGCCTTCGAGGCGGGCATCGGCCTCGGCGCATTGGCGCGGCTGTGCCGGGCGCTGGATGCGGCGAACTGCGATGAAACTGCCGCGCAGCTTGCTGTGCTGCGTCAGTTCGTCGAACGCCGGCGCGAAGCGTTGGCCAATCTGGAAGTGCAGTTGGCCGCCATGCCGACCGCGCCGGCACAGCATGCGGAGAGTTTGCCATGAACAGCCCCGAGCGCATGCCGGCCGAGACACACAAGCCGTTCACCGGCTACCTGTGGGGTGCGCTGGCGGTGCTCACCTGTCCCTGTCATTTGCCGATTCTCGCCATTGTGCTGGCCGGCACGACGGCCGGCGCGTTCATCGGCGAGCACTGGGGTATTGCAGCCCTCACGCTGACCGGCTTGTTTGTCCTGTCTGTGACGCGGCTGCTGCGGGCCTTCAGAGGTCGATCATGAGCGCTTCCCAGCCAATTGAATGGACAGTGGCGCAACTGGCGCAGGCGGTCGAGCGCGGGCAGCTTGAGCTGCACTACCAGCCGATTGTCGATTTGCGCAGTGAGCAGATTGTCGGCGCGGAAGCCCTGTTGCGCTGGCGTCATCCGACGCTCGGACTGTTGCCGCCGGGCCAGTTCCTGCCCGTGATCGAATCGTCCGGCCTGATGCCGGAAATCGGCGCATGGGTGCTGGGCGCAGCCTGCCGTCAAATGCGCGACTGGCGGGTGCTGGCATGGCAACCGTTCCGGCTGGCCGTCAATGTTTCGGCGAGCCAAGTGGGGCCAGATTTCGACAAGTGGGTAAAGGGCGTGCTGGCCGATGCCGGGTTGCCCGCCGCGTATCTTGAAATTGAGCTGACCGAATCGGTTGCGTTCGGTGATCCGGCGATCTTCCCCGCCCTGGAAGCTTTGCGACAGATCGGTGTGCGCTTCGCCGCCGACGACTTCGGCACCGGCTATTCCTGCCTGCAACACCTGAAATGCTGCCCCATCAGCACGCTCAAGATCGACCAATCGTTTGTCGCCGGACTCGCCAACGACCACCGCGACCAGACCATCGTGCGCACCGTGATTCAGCTTGCGCATGGGCTTGGCATGGAAGTAGTGGCCGAAGGCGTGGAAACATCGGCGAGTCTTGATTTGTTGCGACAAGCGGACTGCGACACAGGACAAGGCTTCCTGTTCGCCAAGCCGATGCCGGCGGCGGCATTCGCCGTCTTCGTCAGTCAATGGAGGGGTGCCACCATGAATGCAAATGATCCGACTGCCACCAGTTGCTGCGTGTGCTGCAAGGAAATCCCGCTCGATGCCGCCTTCACCCCGGAAGGCGCGGAATACGTCGAGCACTTCTGCGGGCTGGAGTGCTATCAGCGCTTCCAGGCGCGCGCCAAGACCGGGAGCGAAACCGATGCCGATCCGAACGCCTGCGACTCATCACTGTCAGACTGAGGCATAGCTCAACCTGACATAGAAGCAAAAACTCAACCACCTTCTACCAACTCTCCGAACAGCTCCTTGACCTTTGTTTTCGCATCAGCAAGTGCAGTTCTGCCTTGTTCAGTGATGTCATAAACACGCCGTTCACGTCGCCCGGTGCGTTCGTGGCGTGAGGTCAGATAGCCTTTTTTTTCCAGGCCGTGCAGCATCGGGTACACGGTGCCAGCGCTCATCTCGTAGCCGTGTCGGCGTAGCTCTTCGATGATCCCCAGCCCAAAGACAGGTTCCTCGGCTGCATGGTGAAGGATGTGCAGGCGGATCAAACCGCCGTAGAGGTCTTTGTCAGTCATTTTTTGTGCCTCACAGAGCGACGCTCAACAGCCACCCAGCTGCACCGCTACCGAGGACAACCAGCCACGGCGGGAGCTTCCAGAACATAAGTGCGACAAGGGCAACTAATGCCAAGCCGAAGTCTTGCGGCTGAAAGATGGCGCTAGTCCATACAGGCTGATACAGCGCGGCCAGCAGCAAGCCGACTACAGCGGCATTGATCCCGGCCAGCGCAGCTTGGATGCCTGTATTGCGGCGCAAACGCTCCCAAAATGGCATTGATCCGACGACCAGCAAGAACGAGGGCGCGAAGATAGCCAGCAGACACACAATGCCGCCGATCCAGCCCGACGGGGCGGTGTTCATCGAGGCACCAAGAAACGCGGCGAACGTGAACAAAGGGCCGGGCACCGCTTGAGCTGCCCCGTACCCCGCGAGAAAGGATTCATTGTTGACCCAGCCGGAGGGCACCACTTCGGCTTGCAGTAATGGCAGCACAACGTGACCACCGCCGAACACCAGTGATCCGACACGATAGAAGGAATCCACCATTGCCATGGTTTGACTTGGCATCAGTTCGGCCAACACCGGCAGGCCAATCAGCAAGACAAAGAACAGCGAGAGCCAAAGCACGCCGGCCCGGTGACTGACCGTGATAGGTAGGGGGTCATGCTCAACAACTTTCGCTGGCTTGAACAATAACCGGCCTGCGATGCCTGCGATAGCAATCACGCCAACCTGTCCCCACGCGGACGGCACAAGTAAAACGACGCAGGTAGCAATTGCCATGATGGTGACTCGCAGCCCATCCGTGCATAGGTTACGCGCCATGCCCCATACTGCTTGAGCGACCACGGCCACAGCCACCACTTTTAAGCCATGCAACGCGCCCTGCGAGACGTAATCGCCATAGCTGGAGATGCCGAGCGCAAAAAGGATCAAGGCTATGGCAGACGGCAGCGTGAAGCCAGCCCAAGCAGCCAGCGCCCCGCTGTATCCAGCCCGAGACAGTCCTACCGCTATGCCGACCTGGCTGCTTGCAGGCCCTGGCAAGAACTGACAAAGCGCGACCAAGTCAGCATAGCTCCGTTCGGAGAGCCAGCGCCGCCGTGTGACAAATTCGGCGCGGAAGTAGCCCAAGTGCGCAATGGGGCCGCCAAAAGATGTCAATCCAAGCCGCAGAAAAATAAGAAAGACCGACCATGGTCTGCTGTCATCGGTAGGGTTATTCGTCATACTTTCGCCTTCATGATCTGCAACGAGTTGATCAATAATAAGCGAAATTCGATAACGAAATTCGATATAAATCTAGAAAAAAATACCTCTATGTGTACTACGCAGTTTTAGCTGTGGCTTTCACAGGAGCACGCTTACTTACGGCTTAGCGTGCTTTATTTAATGAGATGGTCACTCCCTCCTTCCCAGTACTATGCTGAGGACAGGCTTTCATTCGG
>NZ_JAWOTW010000012.1:0-136517 GCF_033339075.1 Vibrio sp. 970 | reverse complement strand
TGGCGCTGGACTAAACAAAGGCCCCCTTTTAGGGGGCTCACACAAAGCCACCTTCTTTAGAAGGTGGTAATTTACTTGTAAGTGTACTGGAGGGCTCCATGGCTGTAGCTGCCAATAAACGTTCTGTGATGACTCTTTTCTCAAGTGCATCAGATTTGTATAGCCATCAGGTTCGCATTGTACTAGCTGAAAAAGGCGTAAGTGTTGAAGTTGAGCTTGTTGACGAAGCAAACCTTCCTGCTGAGCTTGTTGAGCTAAACCCATATAAATCAGTGCCAACTCTTGTTGACCGTGAGCTAGCTCTTTACGATTCAAAAATCATCATGGAGTACTTGGACGAGCGTTTCCCTCATCCACCTCTAATGCCGGTTTACCCTGTTGCTCGTGGCAACAGCCGCTTGATGATGTACCGTATCGAACGCAACTGGTATTCACTCGCTGAAAAAGTGATGAAAGGTAATGCGGAAGAATCAGAAAAAGCACGCACAAAGCTGCGTAATGATCTTCTGACGTTAGCGCCAATTTTTGCTGAATATGAGTACTTCATGAGCGAAGAATTCAGCTTGATCGATTGTTACCTAGCTCCACTATTGTGGCGTTTGCCTCAACTTGGTATCGATCTTGTTGGCCCTGGTTCAAAAGAAATCAAGGTATACATGAACCGCGTATTTGAACGTGATTCGTTCCTTGCTTCTTTGACTGAAGCTGAACGTGAAATGCGCCTAGTTCGCTAAGCGATTTAAAACACGTTATGGATATTGCAAAAATGACTGCTCGCCGCCCGTATATGCTTCGCGCATTTTACGACTGGTTAGTAGACAATGACTTGACTCCTCACTTGGTTGTGGATGCAACAATGCCAGGGGTGCGTGTCCCGGTTGAATTTATTCAAGATGGTCAAATTATTTTGAATATTGCGCCACGTGCAGTGGGTAATCTTGAGTTAGGTAATGATGCGATTACCTTCCATGCTCGCTTTAGCGGTCGTCCGCACTCAGTGATCGTGCCTGTGTATGCTGTTCAAGCTATTTATGCACGTGAGAATGGTGCTGGTACTATGTTTGAACCAGAAGAAGCGTACACTCACATCGAAGAAGAAGCGATGACCGAGGAAGAATCATCCCCATCGTTCACAACGGTTAGCGATGAGCCTTCTGAGTTAGTTTCTGATTCAGATGCCGAAGAGGACGATGCTCCTCGACCAAAAGGCAAACCAAGCTTAAGAGTGATTAAATAATAAAAAAGCAGCGTTACGCTGCTTTTTTCTTTTTAACTTGTTGAAGATGATTTCAAGCCAGACTTTGGAAATTACTCACTAATCGTAAAGACTTCGACGTTCTCTTCATTTTCTGTGCTTGCCTCACTTTCTATTGTTTGTACACCGTCACTCGGTAAGTCCACTTCAACAGGCTCCATTTCGCCGTATTGGAACCCTTTAATGACTTGTTTTACGCCTGAGATATTACGTGCGATTTCTGTCGCTCGATCGCCTTGCTCTGGCGTGACATAACCAAACAGAAAAACGTCGCCATCTTCGGTGATCACTTTAACCTTAACACCATTAAGCTCAGAATCAGTAAGCAAAGCTGACTTTACTTTGGTTGTGATCCAGCTGTCATTGCTAATCTGGGTAACAGTGAGTGGCTCTTTTTGTTTGATTTGATTGTGTATGACTTTTACACCACTAACTTCTCGAGCCCTTCGCTCTAAAGCAAGGATAAGGTCTTGTGTCGGAGCTTGTCCCATAAGGACTACAGTCCCATTATATGAACTGGCAACGACACGAACTTCACCTTTAAACGGTGCTTTATTGCCGATCGCCGCAACTTCGAATTCGATGTTATTGTCCTGCCAGATTTGTTTTGTCGTGCGTGTGTCCGTGACAATATTCGCTGTGGTTGCTGCACCTGCGATAAACAAACCTGCGCAACCACTTAAACTCAATGCTGTTAATAAGATAACAAGGCTACGTATCATAATTCTGACTCTCAGTCTTGGTTACTCTTCGTGAGCAGGGAAAAGCACTTGGTCAATAAGATCACAAAGGCAATGGAGTGTTACCATATGTACTTCGTGAATACGTGCAGTGCGGTGTGATGGAATACGAATTTCGACGTCGTTCTCACCGAGCAGTCCTGCCATCTCTCCGCCATCTTTTCCTGTTAGCGCGATAATCGTCATGTCTCGAGTTACGGCTGCTTCCATCGCTTTGATAATATTTTTACTGTTACCGCTAGTCGACATGGCAAGCAAAATGTCGCCTGGTTGACCAAACGCTCGTACCTGTTTTGAGAAGATTTCCTCGTAGTGGTAATCGTTGGCCACTGCGGTTAGGGTGGTATTATCGGCGGTTAAGGCCATTGCTGGTAGGCTAGGGCGCTCAGTTTCAAAACGGTTTAAAAGACAAGAAACAAATTGTTGAGCGTTTGAAGCACTGCCGCCATTACCACAACATAAAATTTTATTGCCATTAAGCAGGCTCGACACCATCGCTTGAGCTGCATGAGTAATGGCATCAGGCAGCGCCTCTGCTGCTGCGATTTGAATTTGAATACTTTCTGTAAAGCTGTCTTTAATGCTGTCTAGCATCGCTTATCCTTCAGAGATTGCGTTTTCTATCCAGTTGATATCTCGCCCATTATCATGAATGGCGATGACATCAAATCGATAATCGATATTGTGTTTTAAGCGCTTTTGTTGGCTAAGCCAAACTTGTGCTGTTTTGACTAGCTTGCGCATTTTAGCGTGCGTCACCATTTCTGCTGCCGAGCCAAAGTGATTGTTCTTACGGTATTTGACTTCAACAAACACAATAGTTTCACCTTGTTGGAAGATTAAATCAATCTCACCGACCTTAGTCAGAAAATTTTGTTCAATAAAGTTTAAGCCCTGGCGTTGTAAATATTGCTTCGCCAGAGCTTCATATTGATTTCCGATTTGGCGCTTGCTAAAGAGCCCCACGCTCAGCCCAGCTTAGCTCACGCTGTACAACACAATTATTGTCGATACTTAAAATACCGGTTTGGCCGCCAACTGAGTAGCCCGGAACGACCTTCATTTGTGGCAGCTCCCCAATCAATTTATACGCATCCATACCCAGTGCTTTCAAACGTTTTTCCATGTTAGATTGCTCTGACCACAGCTCGTTCATTTCAGCGGTCACGCTAGGGTCTGGGTCAATCAGTAATGGGATATCGCTGTAGATGATGCCTGTTAGATCTTCGTAAGTCGCGCCGCCACTGTTGCTACGCGAGCTAGAGAAAATTTGTGGCGCTTTGGCGTCTGGGTTAATCGCTACCTCAATAAATGGCTTGATCAAAGTCAGTTCCGTGCTTCTAGCAACAATATAAACCGCATCGACATCACGACGGCTACGTGGCTGTGTTTCAAGCTTGATACGCATTAGTGATTGCATCTGAGCAATACGTTGTTTGCTTTCTTGCAGACCAAATACTTCATTGATGTCTTTTTGAAGTTGGCGCTTGTCGCCAAAATAACTTGCTGCGACTTTATTAGAGCTGTACTTGCGCCATTCTTTGTTGAACGCTTCAGTTACGCGCTCACCAAAGCTGCCCTTTGGTGCCAGGATCAGAGGGAAGTTATAGCCTTCGCTGAACAAGTGTTTCGCTGCTTGTGCGGCTTCTTGTTCTGGTGATAATGCCAAGTAGCAAATATTGCTATCTGGTTGCACATCTTCGGGAATATTTAGCGCAAGGGCTGGAATCGTAGGACCATTTTCTGAGCCATCCATGGTTGTGTGCAATAGCTCAACGTTTTCTTTTTCTAGGGGACCAACAACAAAGTCGATGTTTTCATTGATCAAACGTTGTTTAATTTGGTCGGCGTTATACGCATTAGTGTCTATTACCGTGAGGGTAGCGCTTGGATCACGGTTACGATCATTCATCATCGCAAACACAAAACCATCACGAATTAATTGCGCTTGTGGCGAGAATTTACCAGTAAGCGGCAGTAACAAAGCGGTGTTGTTTGGTTTAACGATGTCTAGAGAGAGAATGTTTTGAATCTCTTCTGGTGTGTAGATAGCGGCTGGGTGCGATGGGTTCTCGTTTAACCAGCGTTCTAGGGTATTTTTTAGTTGAGATAAGTTGCCCGACAACGTTTTCGCATAAATAGCGAGTTGTAGCCAACCATCCAAAACATCTTCATTTGGCTCTGTTTCTAATGAGGTCAGTTCGTACTCGGAATAGCTGCCAAAGTTCATCCAAATACGGCTAGAAATCTCTCTCTGCTCCGCGGACGATGCATATTGGCCAAATGCAACCAGTTGGCGGTTTGCCTCAAACGCTTGGTTAAGACCTTGATAAGCGTCGGCACGCATCAAGTAATAGTCTTTCCATTGCTCATTTGGTAACTTCCACCAAGGTTTAAAATTCAACAATTGCAGCAACTGAGAGTAATTACCCTGTTTTTGCTGTATGGTCGCACGCGCTAGTTGCCACTCTGCTTGCTGAACTTCGGTTAACTGTTGACGAGCCAGGCGC
This sequence comes from Vibrio sp. 970, assembly GCF_033339075.1. NCBI lineage: Bacteria > Pseudomonadati > Pseudomonadota > Gammaproteobacteria > Vibrionales > Vibrionaceae > Vibrio > Vibrio sp. 970. Next base: position 132,012 of record NZ_JAWOTW010000012.1, on the reverse strand, counting down.
TTGATCAACATTTCTGCTTGATCAAACTGGTTTGCTTGAATCGCGGCTTTGGTTGCCATGATCAACCAGTCATTTTGTAAACTGCCTTCCGTGCTATCAGCTTGGATCATATAGTTCTGAACAGACTGAGTAGGCTCAAGTGTTACATCAACGCCATCAGGCTGTCTTGGACCTGAAGAACAGGCGGCGAGCGTAATTGCTAGTGCAACAGGAGTAAGTATGCGTGGTACACTGAGTCTCTTATGGTTAATCATTGCCGTGAGTTCTCTATAATTTTGTACAAAATTGTCTCTATATTAATCGTTGAAGTGATGGTAAACAAATGACAGATAAAAATAAGTTGCCGAATGAGGGGCCAACTCTCTATATCGTACCGACTCCAATCGGAAATTTAGCGGATATCACCCAACGTGCTATCGAAATTCTGTCGACTGTGGACATCATTGCCGCTGAGGATACTCGACATACGGGCAAATTACTGTCTCACTTCAATATTCAAACCAAAACTTTTGCTCTACATGACCACAATGAGCAGCAAAAAGCACAAGTTTTGGTAGAAAAGCTGCTTTCCGGTCAGTCTATCGCATTAGTTTCTGACGCTGGTACGCCACTTATCAGCGACCCAGGATACCATTTGGTGACAAAATGTCGTCAAGCGGGCGTTAGAGTTGTGCCTCTTCCAGGTGCCTGTGCGGTCATTACGGCGTTAAGTGCCTCTGGCTTGCCATCTGATCGCTTTAGCTTCGAAGGTTTTTTACCACCGAAAAGCAAAGGTCGTAAGGATAAATTCCTAGAGATTGCTTCGGTAGAGCGTACGTGTATTTTTTACGAGTCACCGCACCGTATTTTAGACTCTCTACAAGACATGTTAGACGTTCTTGGCCCAGATAGAGAAGTTGTGTTGGCAAGAGAGCTAACAAAAACCTTTGAAACCATTCAAGGCATGCCGTTAGGTGAGCTGATTAAATGGGTGAAAAGTGACGATAACCAACAGCGTGGTGAAATGGTATTGTTGGTACATGGCCATCGTGAAACAACAGACGACTCACTACCTGAAGATGCTTTACGCACGTTAGGGATTTTGACCAAAGAGCTGCCTTTGAAAAAAGCAGCTGCTTTGGTGGCAGAAATACATAACTTGAAGAAGAATGCGCTATATAAATGGGGCTTAGAAAACTTAGACTAAGTGCCGCTAGCGAGATAAATGGTCAATGAGGGCTGATGTTTAGGAATCGGCCTTTTTATTATCTATTTTTGGCGCGCTGACTAAAAAGTAATCACTTAGTGCATTCATTTCATCATATCTGTGATCTAACTAGACTCTGAAGTGAGAACTCTATACAATCCGCCCTCGGAGCTGACTGGGTAGTCGCTGCTTTGTTGATGTCCTTCGGGAGACTGACGTCGAAGTCCCTTTGGGAGACTGACGTTGACGTCCTTCGGGAGACTGACAAAGGGGAGGAAAGTCCGGGCTTCATAGAGCAAGGTGCCAGGTAACGCCTGGGGGGCGCAAGCCTACGACAAGTGCAGCAGAGAGAAGACCGCCGATGGCCCGTAAGGGTACAGGTAAGGGTGAAAGGGTGCGGTAAGAGCGCACCGGACGACTAGCAATAGTTCGTAGCAGGGTAAACTCCACCTGAAGCAAGACCAAATAGGCCTCCACATTGCGTTGCTCGCGTAAGGAGGCGGGTAGGTTGCTCGAGCCAGTGAGTGATTGCTGGCCTAGACGAATGGCTACCGCCGCGCAAGCGGAACAGAACCCGGCTTATGTGTCGGCTCCACCTATTCGAGACCCATCTCTACTTCGGTAGTGATGGGTTTTTTGCATTTAATTGACGCAAACTATGTCATTACCAATAAACTTGGCGTAAATCACGTCTAACTTTAGACTTGTGGTGGCGATGATGTAGGAAATCAGTACACTAAAGAATCGCTTCAAGATCATTCAACGAGAAAGCTATGACCGAAACCTTCCAACATATTTCCGTGTTATTAAATGAATCCATTGATGGCTTAGCTATCAAACCAGACGGCGTCTATATTGATGGAACATTTGGCCGTGGCGGTCACAGCCGGACAATTCTATCTAAACTCGGTGAAAATGGCCGACTGTACAGTATCGACCGTGACCCTCAAGCGATCGCTGAGGCAGGCAAAATCAATGACCCTCGCTTCACCATTATTCATGGTCCATTTTCTGGTATTGCTGAGTATGCTGAAGAGTATGGGCTAGTTGGAAAAGTGGATGGTGTTCTTCTGGATTTAGGCGTTTCTTCTCCTCAGTTAGACGACGCAGAGCGTGGCTTTAGCTTTATGAAAGATGGTCCGCTAGATATGCGTATGGACCCGACATCAGGTATTCCAGTATCTCAATGGTTGATGGAAGCAGACCTCGATGATATCACTTGGGTCATTCGCGAGTTCGGGGAAGATAAACATGCGCGCCGTATTGCAAAAGCGATTGTTGCCTACCGTGAAGATGAAGAAAATGAGCCAATGGTTCGCACTGGTCAGCTGGCAAAATTGATTTCAGATGCCGCACCGAAAAGTTTTAAAGAGAAAAAACACCCTGCGACTCGTGCTTTCCAGGCTTTTCGTATTTACATCAACAGTGAGTTAGAAGAAATTGATACGGCACTTAAAGGCGCGGCGAGCATTCTTGCTCCTGAAGGCCGTTTATCTGTGATTAGCTTCCACTCTCTGGAAGACCGTATGGTCAAACGTTTTATCCGTAAAGAGAGCAAAGGGCCTGAAGTGCCACACGGTATTCCAATGACGGAAGAGCAAATTCGTGCTCTTGGTAGTGCGAATATGAAAGCGGTGAGCAAAGCGATTAAACCAAGCAAACAAGAAATTGAAATGAACCCTCGTTCGCGCAGCTCTGTGTTAAGAATTGCAGAAAAGCTTTAATTATTATGACGAAATCCACTCCTAATCTTGCTAAGTTGATTGCAACGGATCTCCTCACTGTTGGTCGCTGGCCATTACTGTTGTTGCTATTGATCGTGGCATCGGCAATGGGAGTGGTATTTGCTACCCACCATGCGCGTCAAGCGATCACCGAGAAAGACCATACGTTGGTTGAACGAGAACGATTAGATAGCGAATGGCGTAACTTAATGTTGGAAGAAACTGCCCTCGCGGAACACAGTCGTGTTCAAGACCTTGCCAAAAAAGAACTTGAAATGAAACGACCTGATGGCGATAAAGAAGTGGTTGTCACGCTCAAATGATTAGAAAAAAATCCAACACGAAACAAGCCAATAAGCGTAAACCTGTAGCAAAAGAGAAAGCGGCTACGGGGGATAAGAAAACCGATAACAAAGCAGTGAAAGTGGCGGTCGAAGAATCTTTCTTGATTCGTTGGCGCTTCCATCTATTACTGTTTTTTGTTTTTTGTGCATTTGCCCTTTTGGTGGCACGCGTAGCCTACATCCAAATCATTGAGCCAGATAACCTGATTAAACAAGGTGACCTACGTTCGGTTCGTGTTAAATCCATTCCTTCTGCTCGCGGTATTATTTCGGATCGAAATGGTGAGCCGCTTGCTGTCAGTGTACCGGTTGAGGCGGTTTGGGCAGATCCTGCCACGATATTTAAAGAAAACGCGTTAAGCCAGACCAAAAGTTGGCATGCATTAGCGGATGTTCTTGGTATTGACCGACAAGGGTTAATAGACAAAATCAAGCGCAATGAAAAACGCCGCTTTATCTACTTGCAGCGCCAGGTCAGTCCGGCCATGGCGAACTATATTCGTGAGCTAAAGCTGCCAGGTGTTGGCCTTAAGTCGGAATCTCGTCGTTATTATCCTGCAGGTGAGGTTAGTGCTCACTTAGTCGGTGTAACAGGCATTGACGGGCATGGCCTAGAAGGTGTGGAGCGTAGCTACGATGAATGGCTCACTGGCGCGGCGGGTAAGAAAACTATTCGTAAAGACCGTTATGGTCGTGTTGTGGAAAACATTGCTTGGCAAGACAAGCAAGAAGGTAAATCACTTCAGTTAACCATCGATCAGCGCCTACAGGCGATTGCGTATCGTGCGATTAAGCAAGCCGTTGCGGACCACCGCGCCACTTCAGGTTCCGTTGTCATGTTGGATGTAAAAACGGGCGCCGTATTGGCCATGGTTAATGCTCCTTCTTACAACCCTAACAATCGTAGCGATTGGCAAAGCTATCAAATGCGTAACCGAGTGATCACAGACTCAATGGAGCCCGGTTCGACCATTAAGCCTTTCGTTATTTTAGCCGCCTTAGAAAATGGGATAGCCGATAAAGATACCATCGTAGATACCGGTAATGGTGTCCTACGTTTAGGTGGTAGTCGAGTCAGAGATGTCTCTCGCGTAGGCAAAGCGAGCTTGACCACGATCCTTAAAAAGTCGAGTAATATCGGTGTGACGAAGCTAGCAATGCAAATGCCGGTAGAGGCGCTCCTAGGGTTGTACAGTTCAGTGGGTTTTGGTGAGCTTTCTGGCCTAAACCTAGTTGGGGAAGTGACGGGTATTTTTCCTACACGAACTCGTTGGTCGCCAATCGAGCGCGCCACGATTGCGTTTGGTTATGGTCTATCAATTACACCAATCCAGCTAGCCCATGCTTATGCGACGCTTGGAAACCTTGGCAAATACGAGCCTATTCATATTATCGAAAGCAATGATCATGACATGTCACGCCAAGTGGTGAGTGCGAAGTATGCGCGTCAAGTATTAGACATGTTGGAAACCGTAACTCAAAAAGGGGGCTCGGCTCGCAGAGCGGCAGTTCCTGGTTATCGAGTGGGAGCGAAAACAGGTACATCACGTAAAGCTTCTGCCGGTGGGTACAGCGATGAGTACATCACCTACACGGCTGGGCTTGCTCCGGTTAGCGATCCGCGAATTGCTTTAGTAGTGATCGTAAATGAGCCTCAAGGCGATGACTACTATGGTGGTTCGGTAGCGTCTCCTGTCTTCTCTGAAATCATGAAAGGCGCGCTACAAATACTCAATGTTGCACCTGACGAAAACAAATTCCAACAGTAAGCCCTGTGGTTTACTGAGCAAACAAAATTAAGAAAACCTGAGCCAAAGCTCGGAGAACAAATATGACTAAAGCCATCAGTATGGACGTGCTGCTTTCCCCTTGGGTGGATTGCCCTAGCTTATCGTCCGTTCTTGTTTCTGAATTGGAGCTCGACAGCCGAAGAGTTCAACCTGGAACCACGTTTGTAGCAGTGATTGGCCATGTTGTGGATGGGCGTAAATTCATTGCCTCTGCAATTGAGCAAGGTGCAAATGCAGCCCTGGCGCAAGCCTGCGATGTCAAAACACATGGTACGGTGGAAATCATTGATGATGTTCCCGTCATTTACATTGATAGGTTGGACCAACGTTTATCCGCAATTGCTGGAAAGATCTATGCTTACCCTGATATGGATTTGATTGGTGTCACCGGCACCAACGGCAAAACCACCATTACCCAGTTAATAGCGCAATGGCTAGAACTGCTTGACCATAAAGCGGCGGTAATGGGAACAACAGGAAATGGCTTCCTCAATAACTTGCAACAAGCTGCGAATACAACGGGGAATGCCGTTGAAATTCAGAAAACGCTCTCCTCTCTCGCAAATCAACAAGCCACATACACCGCGCTAGAAGTATCTTCTCATGGCCTGACGCAAGGTCGTGTCAAAGCATTATCATTTGCGGCGGGCGTGTTTACTAACTTAAGTCGTGACCACTTAGATTATCATGGCACGATGGAAGAGTATGCCAATGCAAAGCTTGGGTTGTTCACGCAACACCAATGTGAACGTGCCATTATCAATGTTGATGATGAAGTCGGTCATCAATGGGCGTCGCAGTTAAGTAATGCGATCGCTGTCTCGCTCAAGCCGAACACTGAATTTGAAAGCGCAATTTGGGCGACGGAAGTCAGTTACGCAGAGTCAGGGATTACTATTAAGTTCGATGGTAAATTTGGCTCAGGTGAATTGCACGCGCCATTGATTGGTGAGTTTAATGCAACCAACTTAATGCTCGCTTTTGCGACCTTATTAAGCTTAGGTAAAGAGAAACAAGCGTTACTCGAAACTGCAGGTCAACTGCAACCCGTACTCGGCCGAATGGAGTTATTCCAAACTGAGGATCGTGCCAAAGTCGTGGTCGATTATGCTCATACTCCTGATGCTTTAGAAAAAGCGCTGCAAGCTTTACGAGTTCATTGTGAAGGCCAGCTGTGGGCTATTTTTGGCTGCGGTGGCGATCGCGATGCAGGTAAGCGTCCAATGATGGCGGAAATTGCAGAGCGTCTGGGCGACAGAGTGGTGTTGACTGACGATAACCCACGCAGCGAAGACCCGGTTCAGATTGTGAAAGACATGTTAGCTGGGCTGTCAAAACCTGCTGAAGCGATTGTTCAGCATGACCGCTTCAAAGCACTGTCTTATGCCATTGAGAATGCTTCGCCAAACGACATTATCTTGTTAGCAGGGAAGGGCCATGAAGATTATCAGATTCGTAATGGCGAAACGATTCATTACTCCGACCGCGAGTCCGCAATGCAACTTTTAGGATTGACCTCATGATCAAAGTAACGTTATCTCAAATTGCAGACATCACTCGTGGTGAGCGATTCGGCGACGATCTACTTATTGACGCGGTTTCTACTGATACACGAACGATTGATCGTGGGGCTCTATTTGTGGCGTTAGTAGGGGAGCGCTTTGATGCGCACAACTTTTGCCAACAAGCGGTAGATGCAGGTGCCGGTGCTTTACTCGTAGAAAAACGCTTAGATGTGAATGTGCCGCAAATTGTGGTGTCGGATACCAAACTTGCATTGGGTGAGTTTGCTTCTTGGGTGCATCAAGCATGCAAAACACCTACCGTTGCCATCACCGGAAGTTGCGGTAAAACGACCGTAAAAGAAATGGTTGCGAGTATCCTGCAATTGAAAGGCAAAGTGTTATTCACGGCGGGTAACTTCAATAATGATATTGGTGTTCCGTTGACATTATTGCGCTCACAGCAGGATGATGATTATGCCGTGATTGAGCTTGGTGCTAATCATATAGGTGAAATTGCTTACACGACTCAGTTAGTAAAACCAGATATCGCGTTAGTGAACAATGTAGCCGCCGCTCACCTTGAAGGCTTTGGTTCTATCGATGGCGTGAAACAAGCCAAAGGTGAAATCTACCAAGGCCTTTCAGCTGGTGGTATTGCGATTGTTAACCTAGACAGCAATGGTGAAGCCAAGTGGGATGAAGTGTTAGCAGATAAGAAAGTCATTACTTTTTCACAAAGTAATACTGATGCAGACTTCTTCGCTTCTAACATCGTATTGAACGCCGCAGGTGAAGCAAGCTTTGACTTACATATCGCAGCAAGCTCACAAGAAATTGAACTGTCTCTGGGTATTATAGGTCAACACAACGTTGCGAATGCGATCGCTGCTTCTATTATTGCGTTACAAATGGGCGCCACATTAGAAGAGGTTCGCGCTGGCCTTAAACATTTGAACAAAGTGAAAGGTCGCGTCGAGGTTGAAGCGCTGAGCGAAAAGATAAAATTGATTGACGACAGCTACAACGCGAGCGTGCCAGCCATGAAAGCGGCAGTTGATTTATTGGCCGCTTTCCCAGGTCAACGCTGGCTGATTTTAGGTAATATGGCGGAATTGGGCGAGGAAAGTCTTGCACTTCATCGTCAAGTCGGGGAACATGCTGCCCCACAAAAATTTGAACATGTTCTCACATATGGTGCAGACGCCAAGGTGATCAGTGATCTTTGCCAAGGCATTCATTTTGAGACGCACCAAGAGATGATTGAATACATCAAGCAGCATCTAGACCAAGCCGTTCCTGAAAACCATACGATATTGGTGAAAGGAGCGAACGGTGCACGTATGTTTGAAGTCGCTGCTGCTTTGAAGGAGTATTATTAATGATTATTTGGCTTGCCGAGCTGCTACAGCCATACCTGTCTTTTTTCCGATTGTTTGAATACTTGTCTTTTCGAGCAATCCTAAGCGTATTAACCGCTCTAGGTCTGTCATTATGGATGGGACCAATCATGATCAAGCGTTTGCAAATGCTGCAAATTGGTCAGGTAGTACGTAACGAAGGTCCTGAATCTCACTTTAGTAAGCGTGGTACTCCAACTATGGGCGGTATCATGATCTTAGCGGCCATCTCAATCACGATTTTGCTATGGACAGACTTATCCAACCCATATGTATGGGCGGTATTGACGGTCTTGCTTGGCTACGGTGCAGTCGGATTTGTTGATGATTATCGTAAAGTGGTGCGAAAAAATACCGATGGTTTGATCGCGCGTTGGAAGTACTTCTGGCAGTCGTTGATCGCGTTTGTCGTCGCTTTCGCATTGTATGCTTACGGTAAAGACACAGCAGCAACTCAGCTAGTGGTGCCATTCTTTAAAGACATCATGCCGCAGCTTGGTTTGATGTATATCATTCTGACTTACTTTGTCATTGTAGGTACAAGTAACGCGGTTAACCTGACTGATGGTCTAGACGGTTTGGCAATCATGCCAACGGTTCTTGTTGCAGCAGGCTTCGCGGTTATTGCATGGGCGACCGGTAACGTTAACTTCTCTGAATACCTTCATATACCATACTTACCACATGCTTCTGAGTTAGTTGTCGTATGTACAGCAATCGTAGGTGCAGGCCTTGGTTTCTTGTGGTTTAACACTTACCCAGCACAAGTGTTCATGGGCGATGTAGGTTCACTAGCGCTTGGCGGTGCATTGGGCACCATTGCTGTTCTAGTTCGTCAAGAGTTGGTGTTGGTGATCATGGGTGGCGTATTTGTAATGGAAACGCTATCAGTCATCCTGCAGGTAGGTTCTTACAAATTACGTGGTCAGCGCATTTTCCGTATGGCACCAATTCACCACCACTACGAATTGAAAGGTTGGCCAGAACCTCGCGTAATCGTGCGCTTCTGGATTATTTCTATGGTTCTTGTTCTGATTGGTCTTGCGACATTGAAAGTGCGTTAATCGCGCTTTCCAAGAACAAGATTTACAGTGTGATCAAATATGGAACGTTGGCAAAACATACATAGTGTTGTCGTCGTAGGGCTCGGTATTACCGGGCTCTCTGTCGTTAAACACCTAAGAAAAAATCAGCCACAACTTGTGGTCAAAGTCATTGATACTCGTGTAAACCCTCCAGGTGCAGAGCGCTTGCCGGAAAGTGTTCAACTGCATAGTGGTGGTTGGAATACGGACTGGCTTTCTGACGCGGATCTTATCGTGACCAACCCTGGTATTGCGCTAGCGACACCAGAGATCCAAGCCGTCTTAGCAAAAGGTACGGCAGTAGTTGGTGATATCGAGTTATTCGCTTGGGCGGTGCAGAAACCCGTAATTGCGATTACGGGCTCAAACGGTAAGAGCACAGTAACCGACCTCACAGGTGTGATGGCTAAGGCTGCAGGTTTGGATGTTGGCGTTGGTGGTAACATCGGTGTGCCTGCACTGGATTTGTTAGAACAAGACGCAGACCTATATGTACTCGAACTCTCGAGCTTCCAGTTAGAAACGACGTCAAGCTTAAAGCTCAAAGCCGCTGCGTTTCTGAATCTTTCTGAAGATCATATGGATCGTTATCAAGGCATGTCTGACTATCGACAAGCTAAGTTGCGTATTTTTAACCATGCTGCTCTTGCAGTCGTGAACCGTGATGATCAAGACACCTTCCCAGACGCAGAGATGCCATTGGTGACATTTGGCAGCGACAATCAGGACTTTGGTCTCGAGGTGGATGGCAACCGTACTTGGCTGCTCGATCACGGTCAACGAGTTGTCGCAAGTGATGAGCTTAAGTTGGTTGGTAAGCACAACTTATCTAACGCTCTGGTTGCTTTAGCGCTATTAAAAGCTGCGGACGTAAACTATCACAACGCATTGAATGCACTAAAAAATTACACGGGACTGACACACCGATGCCAGGTGGTTGCGGATAATCAAGGCGTCAAATGGGTGAATGACTCTAAAGCAACTAATATTGCCAGCACTATGGCTGCGCTATCTGGTTTGGAATCGACAGGCAAGCTCTACTTACTCGTTGGTGGTGTTGGCAAAGGTGCTGACTTCTCGCCATTAAAACCGATCTTCGCGACGCTTAACTTGCAACTGTGTTGCTTTGGCGCTGATGGCGATGAATTTATGCCACTGCATGAATCTGCAATACGTTTCGACACTATGGAAGATGTGATTCAACAAGTATCTTCGCAGTTAAAACCAGGTGATATGGTGATGCTGTCTCCTGCATGTGCTAGCTTTGATCAATTCGACAACTTTATGGCAAGAGGTGATGCTTTCGCTGCTCTTGCTCAGAAATATGCATAATTAAAGGTTACACACTTCGTGGGTTTAGGTAACGTTAAACGCAGTATTGGCAATTGGCTCAAGCATCCAGCCCCAGAGGCGATGTTTGATCGTCAGTTAGTGTGGATTGCACTGGGTTTGATGTTGACTGGTTTGGTCATGGTAACCTCTGCATCATTTCCAATCAGCTCTCGATTAACGGAACAGCCGTTCCACTTTATGTTTCGTCATGCGACGTTTCTCGTGCTGGCGTTAGGGACCTCCGCTGTTATTTTGCAAGTGCCTTTGCAAGAGTGGTTTAAGAAGAGCCATTACTTACTTTGGGCTTCTTTCGCACTGTTGATCATCGTGCTCTTGGCGGGTAAGTCGGTTAATGGTGCGTCTCGTTGGATTCCCCTTGGGCTGTTTAACCTTCAGCCAGCGGAAGTCGCGAAGCTATCGCTGTTTATCTTCATGTCTGGTTACTTAGTTCGAAAGCAAGACGAAGTACGACAAACGTTCTTTGGTGGCTTTATGAAGCCAATCATGGTGTTTGCCTTCTTCGCAGTATTACTACTTGGTCAGCCAGACTTGGGGACGGTCGTCGTGATGCTGGTCACGCTGTTTGGCATGCTTTTTATCGCAGGTGCAAAACTAACCCAGTTTCTCGCCTTGATGGTGGCAGGTATCGGCGCTGTGGTAGGTTTGATTCTCGTCGAGCCATACCGTATGCGACGAGTAACCTCCTTCCTTGACCCGTGGGAAGACCCATTTGGCAGTGGCTATCAGTTGACTCAGTCTTTGATGGCGTTTGGTCGTGGTGAATGGTTCGGTCAAGGTCTCGGTAATTCAATTCAAAAACTGGAATATCTACCGGAAGCACATACCGACTTTGTGTTTGCCGTACTTGCTGAAGAGCTTGGTTTCGTGGGCGTAGTGTTGGTCTTAATGCTGATTTTTAGCTTGGTGCTAAAAGCGGTTTACATCGGAAAGCGTGCATTTGAAGAAGGCGAAATGTTCGGTGGTTATCTTGCTTTCGGAATTGGTATTTGGTTTGCGTTTCAAACCTTGGTTAATGTTGGAGCTGCCGCCGGTATTGTTCCAACTAAAGGTTTAACACTCCCACTCATCAGTTATGGTGGTTCTAGTCTAATAATTATGTCCGTCGCAGTGTCCATATTACTGCGTATCGATTACGAATGCCGCTTGAAACGCGAGCAACAACAATCAGAACAACAAGCTAATGAAACAAAATAAACGTTTGATGGTGATGGCTGGTGGTACTGGCGGTCACGTATTCCCAGGTTTGGCGGTAGCAAAACAGCTTCAAGAGCAAGGTTGGGAGATCCGTTGGTTAGGTACGGCGGATCGAATGGAAGCGGATTTGGTGCCAAAACATGGCATTGAAATCGACTTTATCAAAGTGAAAGGGTTACGAGGTCAAGGCGTTAAACGTCTTCTTGCAGCACCATTTCAAATTATCAATGCCATCATGCAGGCTCGTGCTCACATGAAACGCTGGCAGCCAGACGCAGTGCTTGGTATGGGCGGTTATGTTAGCGGCCCGGGTGGTATTGCCGCTTGGATGAGTGGTATTCCTGTTGTTCTGCATGAACAAAATGCAGTAGCAGGTTTAACGAACCAATGGTTATCGAAAATCGCTAAGAAGGTTTTTCAGGCTTTCCCAGGCGCTTTTCCAAATGCCGAAGTGGTTGGGAACCCAGTTCGTGAAGACGTGACTCAATTAGCAGCGCCAACTGAGCGCATGCAAGAGCGCCAAGGTCCAATTCGCATTTTGGTGATGGGTGGCAGCCAAGGCGCACGTATTCTTAACCAAACTCTGCCAGAAGTGATGTCGAAATTGGGCGAAGATTACTGTATTCGTCATCAAGCGGGTAAAGGTGCCGCCGAAGAAGTGAATGCAGCATACCAAGCTAATGGTGTGGTAAATGCAGAAGTAATGGAATTCATTGATGACGTTGCAGAAGCTTACGCATGGGCTGACCTTTTAGTTTGTCGCTCTGGAGCGTTAACCGTATCTGAAGTCTCGGCGGCAGGTGTAGGCGCTATTTTTGTTCCATTCATGCACAAAGACCGCCAGCAAGCACTTAATGCAGACCACTTGGTGGATTGCGGCGCGGCGAAAATGATTGAACAACCAGATTTAACCGTTGAGTCTCTGACTCTGCAGATCCAACAATTGGATCGCCAAGCTTTACTTACAATGGCTGAGCAAGCGCGTGGCGCTGCAAAATTGAATGCTGACCGAGTTGTCGCACAAGCCATTGTCGCTTTGACCGAAAAGCGTTAACCGAATTATTGAGAATAGAATTGATGACAATCCAACATACACAAGACTTAGCTCAGATTCGCGCAATGGTGCCAGAGATGCGCCGCGTGAAATCCATCCACTTCATCGGTATTGGTGGTGCGGGCATGAGCGGCATTGCAGAAGTGCTGTTGAACGAAGGCTACCAAATCACAGGTTCTGATCTATCAGAGAACGCTGTGACAGAGCGTTTGGTATCAAAAGGTGCGACGGTATTTATTGGTCATCAAGCCAGTAATGTAGAAAAAGCAAGTGTGGTTGTTGTGTCAACGGCGATCAACGAAGAAAACCCAGAAGTGATGGCGGCACGTGAATTACGCATCCCTATTGTACGCCGCGCAGAGATGTTGGCTGAATTGATGCGATTCCGTCACGGTATTGCCGTTGCGGGTACACACGGTAAAACCACGACGACCGCTCTTGTCACTCAAATCTATTCTGAAGCCGGTCTTGATCCAACGTTTGTGAATGGCGGTTTGGTGAAAAGCGCAGGTACAAATGCGCGTCTAGGCTCGAGTCGTATTCTAATTGCAGAGGCAGATGAAAGTGACGCGTCATTCCTGCACTTGCAACCAATGGTGAGCATTGTTACCAATATCGAAGCCGATCATATGGATACCTATGGTGGTGACTTTGAAACCTTAAAGCAAACCTTCATCGATTTCCTTCATAATCTACCGTTTTACGGCCAAGCAATTGTTTGCATTGATGATCCTGTGGTTCGAGAGTTAATCCCACGTATTAGTCGTCAAGTGATAACTTACGGTTTTTCTGAAGATGCCGACGTACGTATTGAAGATTATCGTCAAGAGGGGCAGCAAGGCAAATTTACGGTAGTACGTAAAGGGCGAGCTAACTTAGATATCACGCTGAATATTCCAGGTCGTCACAATGCATTGAATGCGTCTGCTGCGATTGCGGTTGCTACTGAAGATGACATTGAAGACGATGCGATCCTAAAGGCAATGGCTGGTACGCAAGGTACGGGAAGACGTTTTGATCACCTTGGCGAGTTTGATACTGGCAACGGCCATGCAATGCTTGTTGATGATTACGGCCATCATCCAACAGAAGTGGATGTAACCATTAATGCAGCACGCAGTGGTTGGCAAGACAAGCGTTTGGTGATGATTTTCCAACCGCACCGTTATAGCCGTACTCGTGATTTATACGATGATTTCGCGAATGTGCTTGAACAGGTGGATGTATTGATCATGCTGGATGTTTACGCAGCGGGTGAAAAGCAGATTGCAGGTGCTGATGGGCGCGCTTTATGTCGCACAATTCGCAGCCGAGGCAAGGTAGATCCGATTTTTGTTCCAGAAATCGAGCAATTACCTTCAGTTTTAGCTAACGTTATACAAGACGGCGACCTAATCTTAACGCAAGGTGCGGGTGATATTGGTAAAGTGGCGAAACAGCTGGCAGGTCTTAAATTGAATATAAACAAGATGCTTGGCTGACACATATTGTTGATGCGAAGGACAGATAAAGACTCAGATCTCGATTTTGCGTCAATATCATTGTGATTTATTGCTATCAGTGTTTGATAGTTTACAAGAGCTCAGTATAATCCCAAGGTTAAAGTCAAGACTTTTACCTCTGCGTAATTATATGGGTAAAAAGTACACGACAAAAGTCAGGAAACGAAGACGTTGTTGAATATTGCACTGAATGACGAGCGACCAAACACGGGTAACAACCGTGGTCGCCAAGAAAAAATCTTGGGTGCGTTATTTTTCGTTGTGGTTGTGACTTTAATTAGTTCTGTTTTGTACGCGGCGATCAGTTGGATGTGGGATGACCAAAGGTTACCTCTCTCCAAAATAGTACTTCAGGGGAAACTGGAGTATGTCCAAGCTGACGATGTGCAGGCTGCATTTAGTCGAATTGATCACATCGGTACATTTATGTCTCAGGATATTGATGTATTACAGCAAAGTGTCGAAGCTCTGCCATGGGTAGCGCATGCCGCAATCCGAAAGCAGTGGCCGGATACAGTAAAAGTTTTTTTGACGGAGCATCAACCAGAAGCCATTTGGAATGGCAACGAACTGTTAGATAAAAACGGGTTCGTTTTTGATGGAGATGTTGCTCTGTTGCAAGAAGAAAAAGTGAAGCTGTACGGACCCAAAGATAGCGGACCGGAAGTCTTACAGACTTACCGTGATTTGAGTCCTAAGTTTCAGCAATTGGGTTTAGCGATATCGTCTCTGGTATTAAACGAGCGACGAGCTTGGCAAATCATCCTTGATAACGGTATTCGATTAGAGCTCGGAAAAGAGTCTCTTCTTGAGCGTATAGAGCGCTTTTTTAAGCTCTATAACAAGCTTGGCAGTGACACGCAAAGAATCAGTTATATCGATCTTAGGTACGATACAGGAGCCGCAGTTGGTTGGTTTCCTGAACAAGAGTTAGAAGAGAGTACAGATGACTAAGGCCGCTGATGACAACATTATTGTTGGTCTTGATATAGGCACTGCAACCGTATCGGCTCTAGTGGGTGAGGTTTTACCAGACGGTCAAATTAATATTATTGGCGCAGGTAGTAGCCCCTCACGCGGCATGGATAAAGGTGGCGTGAATGATTTGGAGTCGGTTGTAAAATCAGTACAACGTGCAATTGATCAAGCTGAATTAATGGCAGAGTGCCAGATCAGCCGAGTCTTCATTTCGTTGTCTGGTAAGCATATCGCAAGCCGAATTGAAAAAGGTATGGGCACGATTTCTGATGAAGAGGTGTCTCAAGAAGACATGGATCGCGCTATCCATACCGCAAAATCGATTAAAATCGGTGATGAACAGCGAATTCTTCATGTGATCCCGCAAGAGTTCACCATTGATTACCAAGAAGGAATCAAAAATCCGCTTGGTTTATCTGGGGTAAGAATGGAAGTGAGTGTCCACCTTATCTCATGCCATAATGACATGGCACGCAACATTATTAAGGCGGTAGAACGCTGCGGCCTTAAAGTAGAACAACTCGTATTTTCTGGGCTTGCTGCTAGTAATGCAGTAATCACCGAGGATGAAAGAGAGCTTGGAGTTTGTGTGGTTGATATTGGCGCCGGCACGATGGATGTGGCCATCTGGACTGGCGGTGCGTTACGTCACACAGAAGTATTTTCGTACGCAGGAAATGCTGTAACCAGTGATATTGCTTTTGCTTTTGGCACGCCAGTGAGCGATGCTGAAGAAATAAAAGTCAAATATGGCTGTGCTTTGAGTGAACTGGTCAGTAAGGATGACACGGTTAATGTACCAAGCGTAGGTGGACGACCATCACGTAGCCTGCAACGTCAAACGTTGTCAGAAGTGATTGAGCCACGCTACTCTGAGCTTATGGGACTGGTTAACCAAACTATCGACTCTGTACAAGCAAAATTGCGCGAAGAGGGTATCAAGCACCATCTGGCTGCGGGAGTTGTACTCACCGGCGGTGCTGCGCAAATGGACGGAGTGGTAGAATGTGCGGAACGCGTATTCCGCAATCAAGTAAGGGTCGGCAAACCGCTCGAAGTCAGCGGATTAACTGACTATGTAAAAGAGCCGTACCATTCTACGGCAGTTGGATTACTTCATTACGCAAGAGACATGCAGTCTAGCGACGATAGCGATTATAATGAACCTAAACGCTCATCTGTAACTGGCTTTTTCGATAAATTGCGTAACTGGATACAAAAAGAGTTTTAACCTGAGTTGCAGGATAAACGGAGACAACACATGTTTGAACCGATGATGGAAATGTCTGACGATGCAGTAATCAAGGTCGTTGGGGTTGGTGGCGGCGGTGGTAACGCCGTTGAACACATGGTGCGTGAATCCATCGAAGGTGTGGAATTCATCAGCGTCAACACTGATGCGCAAGCACTTCGTAAGACAAGCGTTGGCAATGTAATTCAGATCGGTGGTGATATCACTAAAGGTCTGGGTGCAGGTGCTAATCCACAGGTTGGCCGTGACGCAGCTCTCGAAGACAGAGATCGAATTAAAGATTCCCTGACTGGCGCCGATATGGTGTTTATCGCAGCTGGTATGGGTGGCGGTACCGGTACTGGTGCAGCGCCTGTTATTGCTGAAGTGGCTAAAGAGCTTGGCATTCTAACAGTAGCGGTAGTAACTAAACCGTTTAGTTTTGAAGGTAAAAAGCGTTTGGCATTTGCTGAGCAAGGTATCGATGAGCTGTCTAAGCATGTTGACTCTTTGATCACGATTCCAAACGAAAAGCTACTTAAAGTACTTGGTCGTGGTGTAACACTACTAGAAGCTTTTGCAAGCGCTAACGATGTTCTTAAGAATGCCGTTCAAGGTATTGCTGAGCTAATTACTCGCCCTGGCATGATCAACGTCGACTTTGCGGACGTAAGAACTGTAATGTCTGAAATGGGTCACGCAATGATGGGTAGCGGCATCGCCAAAGGTGAAGACCGTGCTGAAGAAGCGGCTGAAATGGCAATTTCTAGCCCACTTCTGGAAGACATCGATCTAGCGGGCGCTCGTGGTGTTCTTGTCAATATTACTGCTGGTCTGGATATGCGTCTTGACGAGTTTGAGACGGTTGGTAATACAGTGAAGGCATTCGCTTCTGACAATGCGACTGTTGTTATCGGTACTTCTCTAGACCCTGATATGACTGACGAAATCCGCGTAACAGTTGTAGCGACAGGTATTGGTAATGAGAAAAAGCCAGATATCACGCTAGTTGCGGGTGGTAAAGCTAAAGTGGCACCGACGCCGCAAGCTCAACCACAGCAACAAGCAGCGGCAACGCAAGCTGAAGAAAAACCGGCACAGACCTTGCAGAATAATCAAGTGCAAGAGAAGCCACAGGTAACTCCTCAGCCGACAAACACTGCTCCTTCTTCTCCAGCTTCGTCGAGCCAAAGTTCTGCGGCTCCAAAGCAAGAAAAGGAAAGTGGTTATTTAGATATACCGGCATTTTTGCGTCGTCAGGCTGATTAATCTTTAACCCATAAATTTGACATGGCTCAAAATTATGGTAGCATTCACGGTCGACGTTACAGACGGCCGTGTTTTGTAGCAAATTTTTGAGAGGCAAGCAGATGATCAGACAACGTACTCTGAAAGAAATAGTGAAAACAACTGGTGTGGGTCTCCACTCTGGTCGTAAAGTCACACTTACTCTGCGCCCGGCTGCTGCAAATACAGGTATCATTTACCGTCGTACAGATGTAAATCCACCTGTAGATTTTCCAGCTGATCCAGCTTCGGTTCGTGACACCATGCTTTGTACTGCATTGGTAAACGATGAAGGTGTGCGTATTTCAACTGTTGAGCACTTGAATGCGGCACTTGCTGGTATGGGCATCGATAACATTGTTGTCGAAGTAGACGCACCTGAAATTCCGATCATGGATGGTAGTGCAAGCCCATTTGTATACTTGCTACAACAAGCAGGTATCGAAACGCAAAATGCGCCAAAACGCTTCATCCGCATCAAAAAGCCAGTTCGTTTTGAAGATGGTGATAAATGGGCAGAATTTGTACCATTTAACGGCTTCCGTATGGACTTCGAAATTGAGTTTAATCACCCAGCGATTGAATCAGACGAGCAACGTTTGCTGTTTGATTTCTCGTCAAAAGGCTTTGTTCGTGAGATTTCTCGAGCACGTACGTTTGGCTTTATGCGTGATATCGAATATCTACAATCTCAAAACCTAGTTTTGGGTGGTAGTTTTGACAATGCTATCGTTTTGGATGATTACCGTATTCTTAATGAAGAAGGTCTACGCTTTGAAAATGAGTTTGTGACTCACAAAGTGTTGGATGCGATTGGTGACCTTTACATGTGTGGCCACCCAATCATTGGTGAATTCCGTGCCTTTAAATCTGGCCACGGTTTAAATAACCAACTGTTACGTGCTGTTCTTGCAGATCAGGAAGCGTGGGAGTGGACTACATTCGAAGAAGAAGTCGGCTCACCAGTAGCATTCGCAGAACCAAATATGGTGCTTGCGTAAATACTTGGCATTAGAATTAATAAAAAACCAGGCTTATGCCTGGTTTTTTGCTATTTGGCTTTAATCCTGGATTTATCAATAACATTCAAGCTTTCAGCATATTGAAATAACGTTCACTTACGATCTTCCTTTTCTGCCATATCGGCTAATCGTTTTAAACGCTCTTGAATTTTCGGTGGCGCCATGTCGGCAATCGTCATTAATGACTTTGCTGCAGATTCGGTTAGTGGTGGACGCTTAGGTCTGTCGTCTTGTTGAAAGCGGTTTCGATATAGTGAAGGATTGATCCTCACTTCAACGCTCATCAGCTTGGCAAAGCCTTGAGTACGAAGTTTATTTAGGATCATGAGGCGATCGTAATCGATCTTCATTTTGATCGCGGCACTAGAGACATCGATCAATAGATGGCCGTTACGAACATTCGCTACTCGGCAATGATCGGCCGTCCCCGTGGGTAAGACCTCTTGCAAAGCTTGGTTAAGCTGTAAGATTTCTCCAGCATGTTCTTGAATCTGCTTGAACTGTGACTCAGCAATAACATCTTCAGTCGAGGTTGGACGGTGATCACGCATAGGTAAAATCTAATTTTGTTGAGATATAGCTATTCTAGAGCAGCTTTCTATCAAGGTATAGTTTACATTAACGTCTTTAGCTTCAGTTTTACAATGTAGCAAGGTAAAAAGCAAAGTTTGCTCTGGATGGATTACACATATTGCGGTATGCAATATCGGCTAATCAGTCACCACTTTAAGTAAAAACTTCAGAGTGCTTCAAACAAATACGTCTATTTATGGTTGTATCGATTAAAAATCCTTACACTAAGCCACATTGTTTCAAAACTTAGCCTTGAAATATGGATGTTTGAACTCAATATCTTTGATAAATGATTTATCTCAGTATTCTTAGTTCCAAACTGGCAGAGACTGAAGGCATTATGAGTAGATCGGGAACGGTCTGAATAAAGAGAGATTCACGAAAAATGATAACTAAGCTACTGACAAAAGTGATTGGCAGTCGCAACGACCGAACACTGCGCCGCCTTAGAAAAATTGTAAAAGAAATTAATAACTTTGAGCCAACATTCGAAGCTCTAAGTGACGAAGAGTTAAAAGCAAAGACGGTTGAATTCCGTGAGCGCCTAGAGAAGGGTGAAACTCTTGATAAACTACTTCCAGAAGCTTTTGCTACGGTTCGTGAAGCATCTAAGCGTGTCTACGGTATGCGCCACTTCGACGTCCAGCTTATCGGTGGTATGGTTCTAAATGCGGGTCAAATCGCTGAAATGCGTACGGGTGAAGGTAAAACGCTGACGGCAACGCTTCCTGCTTACCTAAATGCCCTAGCTGGTAAAGGCGTTCATATTGTAACAGTGAACGATTATCTAGCTAAACGTGATGCAGAGACAAACCGCCCTCTATTTGAATTTTTAGGTATGACTGTTGGCGTAAACGTGCCAAACATGCCTCCTCAAGAGAAAAAAGAAGCGTACCAAGCTGACATCTTGTACGGAACGAACAATGAATTTGGTTTTGACTACCTTCGTGACAATATGGCTTTCCGTAGCGAAGATCGCGTACAACGTGAACGCTTCTTTGCAGTTGTCGATGAGGTGGACTCAATCCTAATTGATGAAGCTCGTACCCCTTTAATCATTTCTGGTCCTGCTGAAGATAGCTCTGAGCTATACACCCGAATCAACCTTTTGATCCCGCATCTTAAAAAGCAAGACAAAGAAGACTCTGAAGAATATCGTGGTGATGGTCACTACACTGTTGATGAGAAATCAAAGCAAGTATACCTCACAGAAACGGGCCAAGAGTACGTTGAAGAACTGTTGGTGAAAAATGGTCTTATGGAAGAGGGTGACACACTTTACTCTCCGACTAACATCAGCATGTTACATCACGTGAATGCCGCTTTGCGTGCTCATGTGTTGTTTGAGCGCAACGTTGATTACATCGTTACTGACGAAGGTGAAGTAGTAATTGTTGATGAACATACTGGTCGTACAATGCCAGGTCGTCGTTGGTCTGAAGGTCTTCATCAAGCAGTAGAAGCGAAAGAAGGCGTTAAGATTCAAAACGAAAACCAAACTTTGGCTTCGATTACCTTCCAGAACTACTTCCGCTTATACGAAAAACTGTCTGGTATGACAGGTACTGCGGATACTGAAGCGTTTGAGTTCCAATCTATTTATGGCTTGGAAACTGTTGTTATCCCAACCAACAAACCAATGATTCGTAACGATATGCCGGATGTGGTGTACCGTACCGAAGCTGAGAAGTTTGCTGCAATCATTGAAGATATCAAAGAGCGCGTTGCGAAAGGTCAGCCAACATTGGTTGGTACCGTATCGATTGAAAAATCAGAACTACTCTCCAACGCCTTGAAGAAAGCGAAGATCAAACACAACGTATTGAATGCGAAATTCCATGAGAAGGAAGCGGAAATTGTTGCTGAAGCGGGTATGCCGGGTGCGGTAACTATCGCGACCAACATGGCCGGTCGTGGTACGGATATTGTGCTTGGCGGTAGTTGGCAATCAAAAGTGGAAGCTTTGGAGAACCCAACTCAAGAACAAATCGATGCGATTAAAGCAGAGTGGAAAGTGGTACATGATCAAGTACTAGATGCTGGTGGTCTACACATCATTGGTACTGAGCGCCACGAATCTCGCCGTATTGATAACCAGCTACGTGGTCGTTCTGGTCGTCAAGGTGATGCGGGTTCATCGCGCTTCTACCTATCTATGGAAGACTCTTTGTTACGTATTTTCACTTCTGATCGTATGGCGAGCCTTATTCAAAGTGGTATGGAAGAAGGTGAAGCTATTGAATCGAAAATGCTTTCTCGCTCAATTGAAAAAGCACAGCGCAAAGTGGAAGGCCGTAACTTTGATATCCGTAAGCAGCTACTAGAATACGATGATGTGGCGAACGATCAGCGTAAGGTTGTCTACGAGCTGCGCGACGAATTGATGAACGTTGAAGACATCAGCGGTATGATCGAGCAAAACCGTGAAGATGTGCTAACCGCGGTTATTGATGAGTACATCCCGCCACAATCACTAGAAGATATGTGGGACGTTGAAGGTCTGCAAGAGCGCTTGAAAGCAGACTTCGATCTTGATGCGCCAGTGAAGCAATGGCTTGAAGAAGACGATAAGCTTTACGAAGAGGCGCTACGCGAGAAGATCATCAATCTAGCCGTTGAAGTGTACAAAGAGAAAGAGGAAGTGGTGGGTGCGCAAGTGCTTCGTAACTTCGAGAAATCGGTTATGCTTCAAACTCTGGATACGCTTTGGAAAGAGCACTTGGCAGCAATGGATCACTTGCGTCAGGGTATTCACTTACGCGGCTATGCGCAGAAGAACCCGAAACAGGAATACAAGCGTGAATCGTTTGAACTGTTTGAAGGTCTACTAGAAGCGCTGAAAGCTGATGTGATTACTGTTCTATCTCGCGTTCGAGTTCAGCAACAAGAAGAAGTTGAACGTATGGAAGAGCAACGTCGTGCGCAAGCTGAAGAGGCCGCTCGTCGTGCTCAAGCGCAACACGCAGCAGCACAAAATCCTCTTTCTGAAGGTGAAGAATCTGAAGAAGGTTCAAGTCAGCCAATGGTACGTGATGAACGTAAAGTAGGTCGCAATGAGCCTTGCCCTTGTGGTAGTGGTAAGAAGTATAAACAGTGTCACGGCAAAATCGACTAACGTATTAGTCAGATAATTTTTTAAAGAGTCGCCTAGGCGGCTCTTTTTTTAAGCAAATTCTGTGGCTGTCGAATTTCATAAGTTTTGATAGCATCGGATAGTTTTAGAGATGCAAAGACCGTTGAAGTGTAACGGCTTGAGAGTTAGGAACCCCTATGAAAAGAATTCACATAGTCGCGGCTATTATTTTTAACCAAGACAAATCAAAAATTTTTATTACAAAGCGTCCAGACGACAAGCATAAAGGCGGGTTTTGGGAGTTTCCCGGCGGGAAAGTCGAGTCAGGAGAAAGTATTGAACATGCTCTAGCAAGAGAACTTGAAGAAGAAGTAGGAATTGAAGTTACTGAGCAAGCCCTTTTCGAGCATTTGGAATATGACTATCCAGACAAATCACTTAAGTTTGATTTTATTACGGTATCTAAGTTCAGTAATGAGCCTTACGGCCGAGAAGGTCAAGAAGGTCGCTGGGTTGAGATAAGAGAATTGGGTAACTATGCCTTTCCTGAAGCGAACGTGCCTATCTTGGAGCGTGTCGTAAAAGAGTTTGCTTAAGCCTGATGAACTTGCTTGTGGTAACCACGGTATGTTGTTAGTTTAAACAGATTAAGCGAAACGAGAGAACGAGAGCAAGCCTCGTTATCCAGAGAAGGAGAGAAAGCGCAATGGTTCGTATTGCAATCGCAGGAGCAGCAGGCCGAATGGGCCGTAATTTGGTTAAAGCTTCACACCTTAATCCAGAGGCGACAGTGAGCGCGGGATCAGAACGACCTGAGTCCTCACTTGTCGGTGTCGATATCGGTGAACTTTGTGGTGAAGGCAAATTCGATGTGTTCTTAACGGATGATCTTGCTAAAGACGTCGATAATTTTGATGTAATCATCGATTTTACTGCCCCAGTAAGTACGTTGGCGAATCTTGAACTGTGTAAGAAGCATGGAAAGAGTATTGTGATTGGGACGACTGGTTTCAGTGATGCAGAGCGTGAACTGATTGACGAAGCCGCTAAGCAAGTGCCTGTTGTCATGGCTCCTAACTACTCTGTTGGTGTGAACCTAGTATTTAAGCTTCTTGAGAAAGCAGCCAAAGTGATGGGCGACTACTGTGATGTTGAGATTGTCGAAGCACATCATCGTCATAAAGTTGATGCTCCTTCTGGTACCGCTATCGGGATGGGCGAAGCCATTGCTGGTGCGATGGGCAACAAGCTGAATGATGTAGCTGTCTATGCGCGAGAAGGTATCACAGGTGAACGTACTAAAGATGAGATCGGCTTTGCTACAATTCGCGCTGGCGATATCGTCGGTGAGCACACAGCCATGTTTGCTGATATCGGGGAACGAGTGGAGATAACGCACAAAGCGACCGATCGTATGACGTTTGCTAATGGCGCCGTCAAGGCCGCTGTTTGGTTGAGTGCCAAACCAGCGGGCTTTTATACCATGACAGATGTTTTGGGATTGAATGAACTCTAAATACATAATTATTCGCCGGCGGTAGCCGGCTTTTTTATATCTATAGAATTATTTGTAAATGAAATGATTCTAACAGAAAGTATTTTGGTGCTTGCTTTTGTTGTTGTTTTGGTTGTTTTGTGGGTTTTTTGGGTTTTGATGTCTAAAAACTAATATCTTTTTTGTCGAGTGAACGTTTGCGTGAAAAACTCATACTTTTTTGTGATCTCTAAAAAGTTCAAATTTGTAAAATTCATTAAACCTCTATGCCTCTCTATGTAATAGCATGTAAAAGTTATCTTTTTGGGCCTTACTGATTCAAAATGACCTTACTCGCTAGAAATTAATCATTTATTTTTGATTGTAGGTTGACAGGTTTCGAGTCCAACTTTAGAATACCGCCAATTTGTCTGAAATACCTATTTATGTAGATTTTATAGGTAAAGGAAGGCATGTTTGCAGTTTGATTTATTTTTTTTGCATTTTTATTCTGGAGGTTGTCTTGGGTAAATTAGCACTGTTGGTCCTAGAAGATGGGACAGTGTTCCGCGGAGTGTCCATAGGGGCAGATGGTCTTTCCGTTGGTGAAGTCGTTTTTAATACCTCGATGACGGGGTATCAAGAAATCCTCACTGATCCTTCCTATTCTCAGCAAATCGTCACTCTCACTTATCCTCACATTGGCAATACCGGAACCACTTCCGAAGATGAAGAATCCTCTTCCATTCATGCACAAGGCCTTGTGATTCGCGATCTTCCTCTAATCGCTTCTAACTTCCGTAACGAACAATCCCTCTCTGATTATCTTAAGTCTCAAAATATCGTTGGCATCGCTGATATCGATACTCGTAAGCTCACTCGTATCCTGCGTGAAAAAGGTGCTCAAAACGGCTGTATTGTTGCGGGCAACAACCTAGACGAAGCTTTGGCACTAGCGAAAGCAAAAGAATTCCCAGGCTTAAAAGGAATGGACCTTGCGAAAGAAGTTACAACAAAAGAAGCGTATCAATGGAAGCAAGGTTCGTGGACGCTTGAAGGTGGACTTCCAGAGGCGAAAGATGACAGCGAGCTGCCATACCACGTTGTCGCTTACGACTTCGGCGCAAAACGCAACATCTTACGAATGTTGGTTGACCGAGGCTGCCGCTTAACGGTTGTACCTGCAGAAACGTCAGCGGAAGAAGTTCTGGCACTAAATCCAGATGGCGTATTCTTATCAAACGGCCCTGGTGACCCAGAACCATGTACTTACGCGATTGAAGCAACCAAAGTGTTCCTAGAAAAAGGCCTGCCAATTTTTGGTATTTGTCTAGGTCACCAAATTCTGGCGCTAGCATCAGGTGCGCAAACGGTGAAAATGAAGTTTGGTCACCACGGTGCAAACCACCCAGTAAAAGATTTAGAGCGTAACGTTGTGATGATCACTTCGCAAAACCACGGCTTTGCGGCAGATGAAGCAACATTACCGGAAAACTTACGTGCTACTCACGTATCGCTATTTGATGGCTCTTTGCAAGGTATCCACCGCACAGACAAGCCAGCATTTAGCTTCCAAGGTCACCCAGAAGCGAGCCCTGGTCCACATGACGCGGCACCGCTATTTGACCACTTTATCGAACTAATCAAAAAACACAGCGCTTAATTCGGAGTAGTAGATAATGCCAAAACGTACTGACATTCAAAGTATTCTAATTCTTGGTGCTGGTCCGATTGTTATCGGTCAGGCATGTGAGTTTGACTACTCTGGCGCACAAGCGTGTAAAGCTCTTCGCGAAGAAGGCTACCGAGTTATCCTAGTTAACTCTAATCCAGCAACGATTATGACTGACCCAGAGATGGCAGATGCGACTTACATCGAGCCGATTCAGTGGGAAGTTGTACGCAAGATCATCGAGAAAGAACGTCCTGATGCAGTTCTGCCAACTATGGGTGGTCAGACAGCACTTAACTGTGCGTTAGATTTAGAGAAGCACGGCGTTCTCGCAGAGTTTGGCGTAGAGATGATTGGTGCAACGGCTGATGCAATCGACAAAGCGGAAGACCGTTCTCGTTTTGATAAAGCGATGAAGTCTATCGGCCTTGAGTGTCCTCGCGCAGATACAGCGAAGAGCATGGAAGAAGCTTACAAAGTTTTAGATATGGTTGGCTTCCCTTGTATCATCCGTCCATCGTTCACCATGGGTGGCACTGGTGGTGGTATCGCGTACAACAAAGAAGAGTTCGAAGAAATCTGTCGTCGTGGTCTGGACTTATCTCCGACCAACGAACTTCTTATCGATGAGTCGCTAATCGGTTGGAAAGAGTACGAAATGGAAGTCGTTCGTGACAAAGCGGACAACTGTATCATCGTATGTTCAATCGAGAACTTTGACCCAATGGGCATCCATACGGGTGACTCAATCACGGTTGCTCCAGCACAAACACTGACTGACAAAGAATACCAGCTTATGCGTAATGCATCGCTAGCCGTTCTACGTGAGATTGGTGTTGAAACAGGTGGTTCAAACGTACAGTTTGGTATCAACCCGAAAGATGGTCGTATGGTCATCATCGAGATGAACCCGCGTGTATCTCGCTCTTCTGCGCTAGCATCAAAAGCAACAGGCTTCCCAATCGCGAAAATTGCCGCGAAACTGGCTGTTGGCTTTACGCTAGACGAACTACAAAACGACATCACAGGTGGTGCAACACCTGCGTCATTTGAACCAACTATCGACTACGTCGTAACTAAGATCCCTCGCTTTAACTTCGAGAAATTTGCTGGTGCAAACGATCGTCTGACAACTCAGATGAAATCGGTTGGTGAGGTAATGGCGATTGGTCGTAACCAACAAGAATCTCTTCACAAAGCACTGCGTGGCCTAGAAGTTGGCGCAACTGGTTTTGATGAGATGGTCGATCCGGAAGCGCCAGATGCACTGACTAAGATTCGTCACGAACTTAAAGAAGCAGGTGCAGAGCGTATCTGGTACATCGCCGATGCATTCCGAGCGGGTATGTCAGTCGACGGTGTGTTCAACTTGACTCAAATCGACCGCTGGTTCCTGGTTCAAATCGAAGAAATTGTAAAACTCGAAGAACAAGTCAAGGCGGGCGGCTACGCAGGTTTGACCAAAGAAGTGCTTCGTCAGATGAAACGCAAAGGCTTCTCTGATGCTCGCTTGTCTAAATTGCTTGGTGTCGCTGAAAGTGAAATTCGCCGTGCTCGTGAGCAGTTTGATATTCATCCGGTTTACAAACGTGTGGATACATGTGCAGCAGAGTTTTCTTCTGACACGGCTTACATGTACTCATCTTACGATGAAGAATGTGAAGCAAACCCAACAGACAAAGATAAGATCATGGTTCTTGGTGGCGGTCCAAACCGTATCGGCCAAGGTATCGAATTCGATTACTGTTGTGTTCATGCATCACTTGCGCTGCGTGAAGACGGTTACGAAACCATTATGGTTAACTGTAACCCAGAAACGGTATCTACTGACTACGATACGTCTGATCGTCTGTACTTCGAGCCAGTAACTCTGGAAGATGTACTGTCTATCGCTCGCGTTGAAAAACCAAAAGGTGTGATTGTTCAGTACGGTGGTCAAACGCCACTTAAACTGGCTCGTGCTCTAGAAGCGGCTGGTGTGCCAATCATTGGTACTAGCCCAGATGCTATCGACCGTGCGGAAGACCGTGAACGCTTCCAAGCCGCTGTTGACCGTTTAGGTCTACTTCAGCCAGAAAACGCGACAGTAACAACGATGGAGCAAGCGGTTGAGAAATCGAAAGAAATTGGCTTCCCATTAGTTGTTCGTCCATCTTATGTACTCGGTGGTCGTGCGATGGAAATCGTATACGACGAGCAAGATCTGCGTCGCTACTTCAACGAAGCAGTAAGCGTATCGAACGAGTCTCCAGTTCTGCTAGACCGTTTCTTGGATGATGCAACCGAAGTTGATATTGATGCTATCTGTGACGGTGAACGCGTCGTTATCGGCGGTATCATGGAGCACATCGAACAAGCGGGTGTTCACTCTGGTGACTCTGCATGTTCACTGCCTGCATACACGCTAAGTCAGGAAATTCAAGACAAGATGCGTGAGCAAGTTGAGAAGTTAGCATTCGAACTCGGTGTGCGCGGTTTGATGAACACGCAGTTTGCTGTGAAAGATAACGACGTTTATCTAATTGAAGTGAACCCTCGTGCTGCTCGTACGGTACCATTCGTATCGAAAGCGACAGGCGCTCCTCTAGCGAAAATCGCTGCACGTGTAATGGCGGGTCAATCTCTAGAGTCACAAGGCTTTACTAAAGAGATTATCCCTCCTTACTACTCAGTGAAAGAAGTGGTTCTGCCGTTCAACAAATTCCCTGGTGTTGACCCTCTATTGGGCCCTGAAATGCGCTCAACAGGTGAAGTAATGGGTGTGGGTGCAACGTTCGCAGAAGCTTACGCGAAAGCAGAGCTAGGTTGTGGTGCGGTTTATCCTGAAGGTGGTCGTGCGCTACTGTCTGTACGTGAAGGTGATAAAGAGCGTGTTGTTGACCTAGCTTCTAAGTTAGTGAAACTGGGTTACCAGTTGGATGCGACACACGGTACAGCTGTAATTCTGGGCGAAGCGGGTATTAACCCACGTTTGGTAAACAAAGTACACGAAGGTCGTCCACACATTCTTGACCGCATCAAGAACAACGAATACACCTACATCGTAAACACGGCTGCTGGTCGTCAAGCGATTGAAGATTCGAAAGTTCTACGCCGTGGTGCACTGGCTGAAAAAGTGAACTACACAACGACACTGAATGCAGCGTTCGCTACATGTATGTCTCATACTGCAGACGCAAAAGCGTCAGTAACTTCGGTTCAAGAGTTACACGCTAAAGTGAAAGCGAGTCTAGACGCGTAACAGATAAAAATCAGTAAGCTCATTAATCAGGGCTTACATGACAACCTCATTGCCCGCTCATTTGAGCGGGCTTTTTTATATCGAGGTTTTTCTAAAATGAAGAGCATTAAAGTGTGCTAGGAACGATTGGTATGCTTCGCTTTTGAAGATCATTAAGCTAATGATGGCAAGCAATGTACCCAAAGATGAAGAAATAGTACTACCATTTGCTACAACAAAATTAATGCTGCAAGTGAGAATGATAAAAGAGATAGTAAGTAAGTTTATTTTTGCAGCAACACTTAATCCTTTGCTTATTGTCAGAATGTTTGGAATGCATACAACAACAACCGTAATAGCTCCCAATGTAAGGAGGTAAGTATCTAGAGCAATGTGTTGAGTGAAAGAAAACCAGTCATTCCAAATGCTTAAGCTAATAGCCAGACCAATAGTCAATGCCAAGTATAAACATATACTTAGTGAGATGTTTGCTATGCTAATTGATTTAGTATTCAACTTTCAATTCCTCATAGATTCCAATAGCAAGATTTCTTAACTCTCCCGAATAACCGCTTCCTACTATGCTAATTGAGCCTCCAATTGCATCTAGAAGCTGATGAGAAATGGATGCGGATATTGTTGCTTGTGAATACCTCTTAGGAATTTCTCCTGACAACATTAGCTGTTTACGAGCTTTATTCGAAATGCTCGGAAGGTTTTTACGGATGATTTCTTTAGTTAATCTTGTTCTTTCTTGTCTGTTTAAGCCTTTTAGAATCTCGGGAACGCCTTTCTTAGTGGTTTGCTTAAGAGATTGAACCATTTTTATCGTTTGATATCCACTAGCGCCCGCTCCAGCTAAGGAGATGTAATCTAAAGCTTTAGTTGTATTTTGATACCACTCATTACTGTCTATATCCGATAATTTGTCTGGTGATTTAGATACCATACGGGTTCTTGCTACTCCAATAGCACATTGAGCTGTGGCAGCAACAGTAGCGGCGTGTGAGATATAGGACATAGTTACGCCCACAGGACCACTTACTGGTATTGTTAGCCCCGAACCAACTACCCCAATCCAGCCAATCGCTGCACCAATACAGCTAATGCTCGCTGATAGAAGCTCTTGATTGAATCTTGATTTTGACTCTTCCTGTTTTATTTTTTTTGCAAATTCTTGAGATGATTGTAATTTTATCGGTTCTCGTAGAATGATAAAGGTAGGATTGATATGGCATGTGGATTTAAAGTCTCTTAAGCGTACAACGGTGAATTTGTTATCAATATAAATTACACCCGCACCGCTAGTCTCTGGTTTAGCGTCAATAACGCTGAATAGCTGATTAATATTCACTATCTGTTCGATTTTTAAGCGTAATTGCTGTTCTTTTATTGATGGTCGAGTCAGTAAGGCTTCCATTATTTTCGTTTTTTATCAGATTAAATATTTCCTATTAAGACAGCATTTTCTTTTTCTATCAAAATATTAAGAGGCTCTTGAGGTGAGGCTCTATATTTGGATGTAATTGATATTTTTAATGTATCATTCTCTAGATTTATTAACTGATGAAAATTAGGAATAGATTGGTGTCTTGACTTTCCATTGGTAGTTTTGTGAATAAGTGCTACCGTTTCTTCCTCTTTGATACCTCTTCAAAAAGGAAGTGTAGTGGAAATCACGGTTGAAATTTTGTTGGCCTTATTTTTAGTTGCGACTGCCGCAGGCTTTATTGATGCGATGGCTGGTGGGGGAGGGCTCATTACGCTCCCTGCGCTTTTGGCTGCGGGGTTGAGTCCGACTCAAGCTCTAGCGACCAATAAGTTACAAAGTTCGTTTGGCAGTTTCTCTGCTAGCTGGTATTTCGTGCGTAACGGTATTGTTAGCTTAAAGGAAATGCGTTTTGCGATACTCTGCACTTTTATAGGCGCTGCAATCGGTGCCGAGGCTGTGCAGTTTATTGATGCTAGCGTACTCACCAGTTTGATCCCTGTTCTTTTGATAGCCATTTCCCTCTATTTTTTACTCGCGCCAAGTACGCGAAAAATCGATGGAGAACCAAAGTTATCTGAAGCGATGTTTGCGCTATGCATTGGTGGCGGGATCGGTTTCTATGATGGCTTTTTTGGCCCTGGGACTGGATCTATTTTTACTGTTTGTTTTGTTGCACTAGGTCACTTTTCTTTGGTCGAAGCCACAGCTAGAACCAAAATCCTCAATTTCACGTCAAACATTGCGGCACTACTCTTTTTTATCTTAGCTGGGTTGCCAGTGTGGAAGCTTGGCTTAACTATGGCTGTTGGCGGTTTTCTTGGTGCTCAGTTAGGGGCGAAGGTCGTGGTAAGTAAAGGGCAAAAATGGATTCGTCCTCTAGTTATAGTGATGTCGATGCTTATGGCAACGAAACTTCTTTGGCAACAACATCAGCAATGGATTCTGTCAGTGCTTTAACTCGCTCGCTACGATATGTGCTGTGACGTAAGCAGATATGTATTGGTCGAACTAACTGATCTAGCTCTTCAAAGTCATAGCAGAACTTAGGTGTGATATTAAGTATCGTTAGGATAGATTTAGGGATTAAAGCGGGAGCCATACCTCCCAAAGCCAGTTGTGCTGCCGCAGTATACGAATCCATTTCCATCAAAGGTTCGATTCCGTGTTTGGATAAAATAGCTTGTTGATATGTGTTGGCAGGGTTAGTTAGGTCATTGGTCAAAATAGCTTTAGGTAGTTGTGAAAGTGAATGTCGACTGACAATTGAGAAAGGTTCATCGGCGAGGTGAAGGCTCATTAATCCATGGTGAGGCGGTAAATAACCAGCACAGAATCCCAGTGTCGCTTTACCTGATTTCACATTCTCAATAATGCGTGGCGTATGATTGGTCGATATTCGTATGTACTGATCATGGGCAGAGTGTTCTGCCATGATCATGCTGAGGTATCCCGCCACTAAGGTTTCAGAGCAGTCCATTTTGATTAAAGAAGTGTCTTCTATTTGTTGTTGATCGTAGATTTTTCCTCTTAACTCATTGAACGTGGGTTCTATTGTGTTTATGAGGGCAAGGCCATCGGAGGTCAGCTTTATGTGCCGACCATTTGGCTCTATCAATTTTTTTCCTAACTTCTTCTCTAGATTTGAAATACGTTTACTCACGGCAGACTGACTAATATAGAGTTGACTGCCCGTGCGGCTCATGGTTTTTTCTTTACTGAGGATAAGTAACGTTTCAATACCTTCAAGCAACATAATGATTAATGAAAGTTAGGAATGGTTGAGATAATTTAGCGAATTGCCCAAGAATTGGCGAATCAAATGAGCATAAATGAGAGGAGCCGACACTTGGTCGACTCCATGATGAGTGATGTTGTTGGTGTTTAACGGTTAATGGCGAAAGTTGGCAGGGATAGATGCCAACGAATCGCACCGAGACGTATAATGAGCGTTGAGATTACACCAGCGAGTAAAGCCGTTGAGTGGTCATAACCCATGTTTACCGCCATCGTATGGAAGATGCCGCCAATAATACATGCCGTAGCATAGACTTCACTTCTTAATACCATAGGAACTTCGCGAGCCAACACGTCTCGTATAATGCCACCGCCACAGCCAGTAATAACCCCCATTATCACCGCGACCATCCCAGAAGCATTGTAGGCGAGTGCCTTTTCTACTCCTATTCCCACAAATACAGCGAGACCGATGGCATCACAAACGGGTAATACCCACCATGAGAGTCGCTTGGGTCTTCGAATAACAAGCATGGTTAGTAGACACGTAACAAATATCACCCATAAGTAAGTCGTATCTGTTATCCAAAATACGGGAGTGGCACCAAGCGCCATGTCTCGGATTGTTCCGCCACCTATAGCAGTCACACTGCCGAGCACGATAACGCCGAATGGATCCATTTTTAAACGGCCCGCCAGTAATACGCCAGAGATGGCGAAAACAGCGGTACCGAACAAATCGATCATATAAAGCAGCATGGAGTCCATGTTACTTAGTACCTTTAAATAGTGTGAGAAAAAATGGGCGGAAATTGTACGGTATTTGCCACGAAATCGTTAGCGTTTTTGACGAACGCTTTTAAAGTGCTCACACACTTCCTTGATCGCGTTCAATGTGCGTGGTGTCGGACGGTTAATCCAATCAGAGTTTAGGGACCAGATGTGTTTGTTTTTAAGGGCAAGAAGCTCATTACTCCACTCAGCCCACATACCATCGTTACTCATTGCGTGACGAGAAGTAAAAATAACCTCTGGCTGGCGAGTAATGACTTGTTCGATGCTAACTTGAGGATAAGGCGCGCTGGATGCGGCGAAAATGTTCTCACCACCGCAAAAAGT
This sequence comes from Vibrio sp. 970, assembly GCF_033339075.1. Lineage (NCBI taxonomy): Bacteria > Pseudomonadati > Pseudomonadota > Gammaproteobacteria > Vibrionales > Vibrionaceae > Vibrio > Vibrio sp. 970. Next base: position 99,003 of record NZ_JAWOTW010000012.1, on the reverse strand, counting down.
AAAGACTTCACTTGGCCAGTTCTTTCCAGCGACAGTGATGATAGGCTTTTCACTCAACTGATAAAAGTAACGAACTTTCTCGTTCGTGTTGTACTGTTCTTTTAGTGTACTCAGCTGCGTTCTAAAATCTTCAGCGGCCTTTTTTCCTACTTGTGGAGTTTCGCTGTATTGGCTGAGTTGCTCGATATTATTGGCGATATCTTCTAATGAACCTGTAGTGGAGTAATAGATAGGAATACCGAACTGTTTAATTTTCTCCAACTCTTTAGCGGGGTTTCCGGCTGGCCAAGCAATCACTAAGTCCGGTTGAAGAGCAATAATGCGCTCTAATTTAATTCCTTGATAATTTGAGACTCTTTCTAGCTGCTTTGCCTGTTCTGGATAATCGCTCATTTCGCTGACAGCAACAAGCTGGTCTCCTAGCCCTGCAGCAAAGGCAATTTCGGTGGCATGTGGAGCTAAACTTATAATGCGTTGAGCGGGTTGAGCGACGGTCGCTGTCGAAACAAACAGCGTTAATGCGAAGCATAATTTATTCATCATAATCCTTGATAAATTATTCCTAAAAGCAAACTTTGGATTGCGATCCAAGCCAGGACGCGCCAAACGAGCAGCGTATGTATTTGTGAAAGGTGAATAGCCGATGGCGCAATGCGCCCACCGATTTTTGCGCGCTCTGCACGCACACCTTGATAGATAGCAGGGCCGCATAAAGACAGTTGTAGTTTGTGTCCGATAGTACATAACACCCAACTAGGTCCTGGTAAGGGCCAAGACTTCGCTTGCTGTTGTATTCCAGAGAGCACATTACTTGTATTCTTTCCGGCAGCTAAAAGTATGGCAAAGAGACGAAGTGGAATAATATCCAGAGTAGCAACCAGTTGAACCACAGGTTTACCAAAGGGCAAATATTGGCGTCGGCTAGGGGACCACACTCGCGCTAATTCTGTTGTGAGTCGATACATTAACGCACCAATACCACCTGTTAGTGCGTACCAAAATAGCACACCGATCACGTTGCGGCTGTATGCCATAATCAGGGTTTCTGAGCCAGCTTTACCTATGCCAACGAGCGAGAGGCTACCAGTATCGCGATTAAGATATGGTTGCAGTAATGCTCGACATTGGGCTTTGTCTTCCGAAGAGATACTTGTGACGAGCTGTTTCGTTAACGTTTCGCTGTTGCGCCAGTCTAGCGCAAGGATCAATAGAACCAGTTCATATAAAGGGATTTGCCAAACAAATGGCTTTACTGCAATCAGTAATATCAAGCAAGGAAACAGCATCAAGCCTAATGCAAGACTGCCTGAGATTACACTCTGTGAGTAATTGTGATTATTGTTCACTTTGTTAGCTAGCTGCTCTGCTAGCTTTCGCCATAAAGTGATGGGGTGCGCTGAATGGGGGATTGGCACTAAAAGGTGCAAGATCAGTGCACCCCACATAATGAGGAGCGCACCGTTGGCATAAAATGACTGAAAAACTTCTTCCATGAATGAGTCGTTTACTTAATGAGTTCCAGCATTTTGAATACCATTTCGGAAGAGCTTTTTGCTGCTAGAGGCAGGAACTCATCAAAGCTCATTGGTGATTCTTTATCAGCGACATCAGAGATTGCACGCACAACAACAAACGGTGTGTTGAATTGGTGACAAGTTTGAGCGATAGCAGATGCTTCCATTTCTACAGCGATAACTGACGGGAAGTGTTTACGAATAAACTCTTGACGCTCAGCAGTACAAACAAACGCATCGCCAGTACAAATTAGGCCGCGAACCGCATGAGTGTTTTCCATTTGTGCTAGGGCTTTTTCGGCTAAGTCCATTAGCTTGTCATCCGCTTTGAATGCAGCTGGTTGACCGGCCATTTGGCCAATCTCATAACCAAAAGCGGTTACGTCTGCATCGTGATGACGAACTTCTGTAGAGATAACTACATCGCCAAGGTTTAAGCTTGAATCGAAACCGCCAGCAGAGCCTGTGTTAATCACAACGTCTGGTTGGTATTCATCAAGAAGGATTGTCGTGCCCACTGCCGCTGCAACTTTACCGATGCCCGATTGTAGTACGACGACTTCAACATCGTTAATTTGACCAGAGAAAAACGTACAACCTGCTTTATTTACAGTTTTGCAGTTTGTAATTGCTTGCTTCAGGATGGTCACTTCTTGTTCCATCGCACCGATGATACCAACTTTCATAACACTCTCTTTAGGTAAATATTTTAGTTGGCCGAGAGTATAGCACTCCCCGTTGGCAGTTTTCTATTTGATGAGCTTAGCTTGAGTGAGCTTTTCTCGTAATTGATCGGCGCGCTTTCTGTTTACGCCAAAATCAGAGTAGCCCACACGAGATTCCGAGCGCACAATCAGTTGGTCTCCTGCTATTTTTAGTTCGAGGTCATCCACGAAGCGCATGATTTTAGATGTGCACTCGATACGAAGGTAGTTGCTTTCTTTCACCGCGGTTTTCGCGCCTGGCAGTTCAAGCGCAACTTGCTCAATAGCGTCGATGTTCGCTGAATCCACTAAGATGAATGGCGTTAGGTTGTATTTTTCTCGCGTGTCTTGGGTGGAGACGCAGTTTGGTTTGTCACCACAAGGTGATTGAGAACGATCCGTCATGGTTGTGACTCCTTGGCTACAAGCGGTTAAGCCGAGCAAAGTAATGGAAAGGAGAGCGGCTTTTTTCATTGGTTTTATCCCTTATCATAGGAATTTAATTATATGTAATAAAAGAAAAAAGGATCCAATAGTAGGATCCTTTTTGAGACGTTAACAGTGATTAAACTTCGAGGTAATCGAGAATGCCTTCTGCCGCTTTTCGTCCTTCATCAATTGCGGTTACGACAAGATCAGAACCTCGTACCGCATCGCCACCCGCGAAGATCTTTTCGTTGCTGGTCTGGAACTGGAACTCTTGCTTAGCTGGGGCTTTGATACGACCCCATTGATCCAAATCGACATCAAACGGTGCTAACCAGTCCATTTTGTGCGGCTGGAAACCAAACGCCATGATAACAACGTCTGCTGGTAGAACGTGCTCGCTGCCTTCAACGGGCTCTGGACGTCGGCGACCCGCTTCATCAGGTTCACCAAGTGCGGTTTTCACCACTTTGACCCCCGAGACTTTGCCTGACGCATCCACTTCAACTCCCAAAGGCTGAAGGTTGAACATGAACTTCACGCCTTCTTCCTTTGCGTTTTTTACCTCGCGACGAGAGCCCGGCATGTTGGCCTCATCACGACGATAAGCACAAACTACGTTGGAGGCACCTTGGCGAATTGAGGTACGAACGCAGTCCATTGCTGTATCACCACCACCCAGTACGACGACTTTCTTTCCTGCCATATCGATAAAGGGTTGGTTACTCTCAAGATCCATGACTTTGTAGGTGTTCGAAACTAAAAATGGCAGCGCGTCATACACACCCGGCGCATCTTCATTATCTAGACCTGCACGCATGTATTTATAGGTGCCAACGCCCAAGAAAACAGCATCGTATTCATCAAGCAGCTCTTGCATTTGGACATCTTTGCCTACTTCCATGTTCATGCGGAACTCGACGCCCATTTCAGTGAACACACGGCGGCGGTTTTCCATCACGCCTTTTTCAAGCTTGAAGGAAGGAATACCGAAGGTCAGAAGGCCTCCAATTTCAGGGTAGCGGTCAAACACGACTGGCTTAACGCCATTGCGCACTAGGATATCCGCGGCAGCCAAGCCAGCTGGGCCTGCTCCAATGATTGCAACCTTTTTATCGGTCCACTCCACCTTGGACATATCTGGCTTCCAGCCCATTTCAAACGCTTTGTCGGTAATGTACTTTTCTATGTTACCGATGGTGACGGCACCAAAGTCATCATTAAGCGTGCATGAACCTTCACATAGGCGGTCTTGAGGACAAACGCGCCCACATACTTCCGGTAGGCTATTGGTTTGATGCGATAGTTCAACCGCTTCAAGAATACGACCTTCATTGGCAAGTTTTAACCATTGAGGGATGTAGTTGTGGACTGGGCATTTCCATTCACAATATGGGTTGCCACAATCTAAGCAGCGATCCGCTTGTGCAGTCGCCTGTTGTTTAGTGAACGGTTCATAGATTTCAACGAACTCGATCTTACGAACTTTGATAGGCTTTTTCGCAGGATCTACACGCTGCACATCGATAAATTGATAAACGTTCTGGCTCATGATTCAAACATCCTCCATGATTACTGTGCTTGAACACGCAGCTCTGCGGCACTGCGGCTCTGGTGACCAAGTAGCGTGCGAAGATCTGCCGCTTGTGGTTTCACCAAATAGAACTTTGGAATCCATTCATCAAAGTTCGCCAAAATATTTTCTGCATGACTCGACCCTGTTTCTTCAAGGTGTTCCGCAATTAGGCCACGCAAATGTTCTTGGTGGATGTAAAGATCGGACAATGAGATGGCTTCGACAGACTCAGTATTAACTCGACCTTCAAAGCTTTGGTTCTCATCCAGAACATAGGCAAAGCCTCCAGTCATACCCGCGCCAAAGTTCACACCTGTCGCACCAAGAATGGCAACAATACCGCCAGTCATGTACTCACAAGCGTTATCGCCAGCACCTTCAATGACGGCTATCGTACCTGAGTTTCGTACGCCGAAACGCTCACCTGCTTTACCGGCTGCAAATAGTTTACCGCCGGTCGCGCCGTACAGACAGGTGTTACCAATGATGGTTGCTTCATTACACTTAAATGCAGTGCCAAGGTGAGGTTTGATAACCACTTTACCACCCGCCATGCCTTTGCCCACGTAGTCGTTCGCATCGCCCGTGAGGTAAAGCTCTACACCACCTGCGTTCCAAACACCAAAGGACTGGCCTGCGGTGCCGTCAAGATAGATTTTGATAGGGGAAGCCGCCAACCCTTGGTTGCCATAGCGTTTTGCTATTTCGCCAGATAAGCGTGCACCAACAGAACGATCAGTGTTGATGACATTGTAGAAGAAACTTGCCGATTGACTGTTTTCGACCGCATGCATGGCATCATCAACGATCTTTTGGTTGAGCTCAGCTTTATCAAACGGTTTGTTTGGCTCTGTCCAAAATAGCGGATGGCCCTCAGGTGATACTGGAGCTTCTAGAATATTGGATAGATCCAGCTTGGTCTGTTTCGCTGTAAATCCCTCTACTGCCTCAAGTAAATCGGTACGACCAATCAAGTCCGTCAGCTTTTCAACGCCAAGTTCGGCGAGTAATCCGCGCACTTCGTCTGCCAGGCCGATGAAGTAATTCATCACCATTTCTGGTAGACCTTTGAAGTATTCTTTACGCAGTGTCTCGTCTTGAGTCGCAACCCCAGTTGCACAGTTGTTGAGGTGACAAATTCGTAGGAACTTACAACCCATAGCGACCATTGGCGCAGTACCAAAACCGAAGCTTTCTGCACCTAAAATTGCGGCTTTAACTACGTCTAAACCAGTCTTTAGACCACCGTCTACCTGTAGGCGGATCTTATGACGCAGACCATTAGCAACCAGAGCTTGTTGTGTCTCTGCCAACCCCAACTCCCAAGGGCTACCAGCGTATTTTACCGAAGTTAATGGGCTTGCTGCGGTACCACCGTCGTAACCCGAAATGGTAATAAGATCAGCGTAAGCCTTGGCTACACCCGTTGCGATGGTGCCGACACCTGGCTCGGAGACGAGTTTTACCGAAACCAGCGCATTCGGGTTGACTTGTTTAAGGTCGAAGATCAGCTGGGCCAAATCTTCAATCGAATAGATATCGTGATGCGGAGGAGGGGAGATCAGAGTCACGCCTTGTACCGAATAACGCAGTTTTGCGATTTCTGCGGTGACTTTGTGTCCTGGTAGCTGTCCACCTTCACCCGGTTTCGCACCTTGTGCCACCTTGATTTGCAGTACATCCGCATTAGTCAGGTAATGCGGCGTTACACCAAATCGGCCAGAAGCAATCTGTTTGATACGTGAGTTACGCTCAGTACCGAAACGGCGAGGATCTTCACCGCCTTCACCCGAGTTAGAGTAACCACCAAGACGGTTCATCGCCGTTGCAAGTGCTTCATGCGCTTCTGGGCTAAGTGCGCCAATGGACATTGCCGCTGAGTCAAAGCGTTTGAACAGTTCAGTGCGTGGTTCTATTTGCTCAAGTGGCAGCGGTGAGTCTGATTTTTTCAGCGACATTAAGTCACGCAGCATGGCAACAGGGCGTTGGTTTACCTGCTTAGCAAAGCTCTGATAGTCGTTACTTTCGCCAGATTTAACGGCCTGTTGCAGCGTGCCGACGACATCCGGGTTGTAAGCATGATACTCACCTCCATGGACGTACTTTAACAAGCCGCCATGATCAATCGATTTGCGTTTCGCCCATGCTTTACGAGATAAGTTTGTAAGATCTTGCTGGAAGTCGTCAAAATTCGCGCCTTCAATTCGAGTTGTGACGCCTTTAAAACACAGATCGACCACATTTTGGCTCAAGCCAACTGCTTCAAACAGTTGTGAGCAGCGGTAAGAGGCGATGGTTGAGATCCCCATTTTCGACATGATCTTGTACAGGCCTTTGTTGATGCCGTATTGGTAGTTTTGCATCACATCGCGGTAGTCTTTCTCTAGTGCTTTATCATCAATCAGTTTACCTAACGCTTCATAAGCAAGGTATGGGTAAACCGCAGTGGCACCAAAACCAAGTAAGACGGCAAATTGGTGTGGATCACGGGCTGTTGCGGTTTCGACAACAATGTTGGCATCGCAACGTAAGTTCGCGTCAATCAGACGAGTTTGAACGGCGCCGACTGCCATTGCTGCCGGAATTGGTAACTTACCTTTGACCAAGGCTCTGTCCGAAAGAACCACTAAAACCGTGCCTTCACGAACGACTTGCTCTGCTTGCTCACACAGATCATTAATGGCTTGTTTAAGATCTTTTTGTTGTGGATCGTAGTTGATATCGAGAATGGTATTACGGTAATGATCGTCACTCAGCTCTAGTAGTTGCTGCATGTCTGAATAGAGCAGTACTGGAGAATCAAAGGTTACACGATGCGCGTGGCCATCGGTTTCACAGAAGACGTTCATCTCCTGGCCGATGCTGGTCGCCAGCGACATGACGTGTTTCTCACGCAGCGGATCGATTGGTGGGTTGGTGACCTGCGCGAACTTCTGACGGAAGTAATCAGTCACCAAGCGCTCTTTCGAAGAAAGAACCGCCATCGGGGTGTCATCACCCATCGAACCGACGGCTTCTTGCCCCATATCACCGAGGACACGCAATACTTGATCGACTTCTTCATTGCTCATAGCAAACTGCTTTTGATAAGTCTTAAGCAAGTCTTCATCAAAGCTGCGCTCACCTACTTGATCTTCAGGCAGCTGAGAGAACGGTGTTAGTTTGCGAACGTTGTTCTCCATCCATTCGCGATAAGGGTGACGAGATTTCAGGTCATTATCGATCTCGCTAGATTGCCAAAGCTTACCTTTACGAGTGTCGATGACGAGCAATTCCCCCGGACCTACACGACCTTTTTTGGCAACTTCATCTGGGGCGTAATTCCAAATCCCTACCTCAGACGCCAGAGTGATCAACTTGTCTTTGGTAATTACATAACGCGCAGGACGTAAACCGTTTCGGTCTAGGTTACAAGCAGCATAACGACCATCGGACAGTACGATACCTGCTGGGCCATCCCATGGTTCCATGTGTTTGGAGTTGAAATCGTAAAACGCACGCAAATCCGGATCCATGTCAGGGTGGTTTTGCCATGCTGGCGGCACAAGCATACGCATGGCACGGAAGATATCCATGCCGCCAGCTAAAAAGAGATCTAGCATATTATCTAGGCTAGACGAGTCTGAGCCTGTCTCGTTCACAAACGGTGCTGCAGTTTGTAGGTCAGGCAGCAGTGGTGACGAGAACTTGTAAGCACGAGCGCGTGCCCATTGTCGGTTACCTTCAATGGTATTGATCTCACCATTATGAGCAAGGTAGCGGAACGGTTGAGCTAATGGCCAACGCGGTTGAGTGTTGGTAGAAAAACGCTGGTGGAACAGACAGATAGCAGATTCCATACGTAGATCGGCAAGATCAAGATAAAAGCGCGGTAAGTCCGCAGGCATGCATAGGCCTTTGTACACCAAAACTTGAGTCGATAAGCTACAGATGTAGAAATCCGGATCTTCGGTGATTTGTTTCTCGATGCGACGGCGTGCGATGTAGAGACGACGTTCAATGTCGCGTTCGCGCCAACCTGCCGGTGCAGAGACAAAGACTTGCTGAATATTTGGAAGCGAGTTGGCCGCAATTGGACCGAGTACTTCTGAATTAGTTGGTACTTCACGCCAACCAGCCACAGTTAGCGTCTCTTGCGCCAGTTCTTTGTTGACGATGTCTTTAGCGAGTTGAGCTTTGACTGGATCTTGGTTGAAGAAAATCATCCCTACGGCGTATTGCTTGCCAAGGTTGAAACCATTTTCTTCGGCAATAAGACGTAAATAGGAATCGGGCTTTTGTAATAGAAGACCACAACCATCACCAGTTTTACCATCGGCGGCGATACCACCACGGTGAGTCATGCGGTCAAGTGCAGAAATTGCTGTACGTACCAGCTTGTGGCTTTGTTCGCCTTCCATATGCGCGATCAAGCCAAATCCACAGTTGTCTTTCTCAAGACTTGGATCATAAAGAGCCATTGCAATTCTCCCTTTGCTTATCCGTCATCCCGACAGATATATCAACACTGCTTACGTTGATATCGATGACTAACTATGCGTCATCTTTATAGCTTTATGTATAATTATTCAGTAAAAGTTGTGGAATATTTAACATTTTTTGAGTGTTTTATTTTCATCAACTTCACAAGCTATAGCTTATTGTAAAAAAGGTCAAGTTATTAGTGGATCATCACGTGAATATACGATTTACCATTTAATAAGCTAAAATAGTTTAATAATTTCAAATAGATAGAAAATTGATTGTTACAAAAAAGTAACATTTGATTCTGTGGGAGATAAAAAAGACCAGCATAAAATGCTGGTCAAAATAGAAAGATTGGAAGGAATTGTTTTCTTTCTTCACCGATAGCCATCGATATTGCTGATGGCTATTAGGCAATTGAAAGAGAGAAGCATGACTGCTTCGTTAAGCAGAAAGCATCAGTGAATCTGCTTTTGCTTCTAGGTTTGTGCCACCCATTAGGTAATCATCGATAGCACGGGCACATTCGCGGCCTTCATTGATACAACGAACCACCAAAGATTGGCCTGTTCGCATATCACCAGCAGCAAATACGCCTTCTTGGTTAGTAGCAAAATCTTGAGTTGCTACGTTACCGCGATCGTCTAGTGCGATATCCAGTTGAGCAAGTACGCCTGTTGGTTCAGGGTGTAGGAATCCCATCGCTAGAAATGCCATATCACATGGAATCACACGCTCGCTGCCTTCTACTTCTTTGAAGCTTGGACGCTCGCCTGGTTTCGCATCTTGCCAAACGATATCAGCTAAACGAAGACCGGTAACTTCACCTTTGTCATTGCCGATGAACTCTTTGGTTAGGATATTCCAGTGACGATCAACGCCTTCTTCATGAGACGTCGAAGTACGTAGGATCATCGGGTACTGTGGCCATGGCATATTGGCAGGACGTTTCTCTGGTGGAATCGGCATGATTTCAACCTGAGTGATGCTTGCTGCACCGTGGCGGTTTGATGTACCTACACAGTCAGAACCCGTATCACCACCACCGATAACGACAACGTGTTTACCCGCGGCGTGAAGTTCTTCACCCTTAAGATCCATGTCGTTGGCACGGCGGTTATTTTGACCTAGGAATTCCATCGCGAAGTGAACGCCTTTTAGTTCACGACCCGGAACGGGCAAATCACGTGGAACCGTTGAGCCACCGGTTAGTAGAACCACATCGAACTCTTGACGCAATTGTTGAGCATTTACATCAACACCGACGTGTTGGTTTACTTTAAACTCAATGCCAGCTTCTGCCATTAGATTGATCTTGCGATCAATGACTTCCATGCTCAGTTTAAAGTCTGGGATACCAAAACGTAGCAGACCGCCCACTTTCTCGTCTCGCTCGAATACCGTCACAGTATGACCAGCGCTGTTTAGCTGCTCTGCTGCCGCAAGGCCAGCAGGACCTGAACCAATGATCGCAACGGTTTTGCCAGTGCGAGAGCGTGGTGTTTTTGGTTTGGCGTACCCTTCACGATACGCCGTTTCTACGATGGTTTTCTCGATATTACAGATAGTGATTGGATCTTGGTTGATGCCAAGTACACAAGCACTTTCACACGGAGCAGGGCAAACACGACCAGTGAACTCTGGGAAGTTATTGGTTGAGCTTAGAATGTTCCAAGCTTCTTCCCAGCTATCACGATAAACCGCATCGTTAAACTCTGGGATGATGTTACCGATAGGGCAGCCGTTATGACAAAACGGCACACCACAATCCATACAACGAGAAGCCTGAGTATTGATCTTGTCACCAAACTCCTCGTTCAGAACGAACTCTTTGTTGTTCTTGATGCGTTCAGCTGGGTCGATCTTCTGTGGTAGTTCACGACCATGCTCTAAAAATCCAGTAGGCTTACCCATTATACGGCCTCCACTTGAGTTTCGTTTCCTTGAGACTGTGCTTCAGCTTTACGCTTTTGAAGAACCGCTTTGTAGTCACGCGGCATTACCTTAACCATAGAGGCTAGGCTTGCTTCAAAGTTGTCTAGGAAAGACTGAGCGACTTCACTTCCTGTGAATTGAACATGCTTAGTTAGCATGTCGAGTAATAGATCTCTGTCTTCTTGCTCGATTGGATCTAGGTCTACTAACTCTGGGTTCAGTTTTGACTCAAAGTCACCTGATTTATCCCATACGTAAGCCACGCCACCACTCATACCTGCGGCAAAGTTACGACCTGTTGACCCAAGGATGATGGCTGCACCGCCAGTCATGTATTCACAACCGTGGTCACCGACGCCTTCTACTACTACTTTCGCGCCTGAGTTACGAACACAGAAACGTTCACCAGCCATACCACGAATGAAAGACTCACCCGAAGTTGCACCGTAGAAGCACACGTTACCAACCACGATGTTGTCTTCCGCGACAATGCTTGATTTCGCATCTGGATAAAGTACTAAAGTACCGCCGGATAAGCCTTTACCCCAGTAGTCGTTCGCGTCGCCTTCCACTTCGAACTTCACGCCCTTAGCTAGGAATGCGCCGAATGACTGACCTGCAGAACCTTTGAACTTCACGTTCATTGGCTGAGGTAGACCTGCATCTTTGTACACTTTCGAGATTTCGTTCGACAACATGGTACCTGCAGAGCGGTCCGTGTTGACGATAGGGAACTCGGCATTCACCGCTTCGCCTTTCTCTAGTGCAGGAATCGCTGCTTGAATCAGCTTACGGTCTAGCACTTCTTCTAGGTTGTGGTTCTGTTGAGCTTGGTTGAATACACCATCAGCTTCACGTGGTTGCTCAACGTGGAGAACAGGAGACAGATCTAGGTTCTTGTATTTCCAGTGAGAAATGTCTTGGCGGATCTTCAGTTTCTGACCTTGACCGACCATTTCATCGATAGTGCGGAAGCCAAGCTCAGCCATGATTTCACGTAGACCTTGTGCCATGTATTGGAAGAAGGTAACGACGTCTTCTACGCGGCCATCAAAGCGCTCGCGAAGCGTCTTGTTCTGAGTCGCGATACCAACAGGACAAGTGTTCTTATGACACTTACGCATCATGATACAACCTTCAACCACTAATGCTGCGGTTGCTACGCCCCATTCTTCTGCACCAAGTAGTGTTGCCACTGCAAGGTCGCGAGGTGTCTTCATCTGACCATCTGCTTGAACCACGATACGGTTACGTAGACCGTTCTTCAGTAGCGTTTGGTGCGTTTCTGCCAAGCCAAGTTCCCAAGGAAGACCGGTATGGCGGATTGAAGACATTGGTGATGCACCTGTACCGCCGTCGAAACCTGCGATTAGTACAACGTCCGCTTTCGCTTTCGCTACACCAGAAGCGATCGTACCTACGCCTGCTTCTGATACCAGCTTCACGTTTACACGGCCTGCGCGGTTCGCGTTCTTCAAGTCGTAGATAAGCTGAGCCAAATCTTCGATTGAGTAGATATCGTGGTGTGGTGGTGGAGAGATAAGGCCAACGCCCGGAGTCGAGTGACGCGTTGCACCGATCCAGTCATCTACTTTATCGCCTGGTAGCTGACCACCTTCACCTGGCTTCGCACCTTGAGCCATTTTGATTTGCAGCTCTTCAGCGTTAGTTAGGTAGTAAGAGGTTACGCCGAAACGACCTGAAGCCACCTGCTTGATTGCAGAGCGTTCCCAATCGCCGTTCTCTTTGCGCTCGAAACGCATTGGGTCTTCACCACCTTCACCAGAGTTCGATTTCGCGCCAAGACGGTTCATCGCAACAGCCAGTGTGGAGTGTGCTTCGTAAGAAATAGAACCGAATGACATAGCACCCGTCGCGAAGCGTTTCACGATGTTGTCAATTGGCTCGACTTCGTCGATAGAGATAGAACCGGCTGGATTCTTAATGAATTCTAGCTGGCTACGCAGAGTTACCGCGTTGTCACCTTGTTTATCTACGGCTGTCGCGTATTGCTTGAACTGATCGTAGTTCTTGTTGCGCGTAGACTCTTGCAGTAGAGAAATAGTCTCTGGGTTGAATAGGTGCTTTTCACCACGCTGTTTCCATTGGTAAACACCACCAACATCCAGCATTTGAATTGGGATTTCGCGTTGTGGGTAACCGATGCGGTGACGGATCAGCACTTCTTTGGCGATATCATCAAGGGTGAGACCTTGGATACGAGAAACCGTACCAGTGAAGTATTTGTCTACCACGGATTTGTGGATGCCCAAGGCTTCGAAGATTTGTGCGCCATGGTACGACTGTAGCGTCGAGATACCCATCTTCGAGAAGATCTTCAGAAGACCGCCATTAATCGCTTTACGGTAGTTGTTGAACAGATCGCGCGGGTTCGCTTCTGGATCCAACTTCTTCGTACGTTGAAGTTCAATGATGGTTTCAATCACTAGGTAAGGGTTAACCGCATTCGCACCGTAACCAAGTAGCGTTGCAAAGTGGTGCGTTTCACGCGCGTCACCAGTTTCAACCACGATGTCACACTTCGCACGTAGACCTTTACGGATCAAGTGGTGGTGCACTGCGCCAACAGCCAGCATTGCTGGGATCGCCGCGTGGTTTGAATTCACTGCGCGGTCAGTGAGTAGGATGATTGAATAACCATCGATAACCGCGTCTTCTGCGTATTGGCAGATACGTTTTAATGCACGCTCAAGTTTGCCTTGATCTTCACTAGCTTGGAATACGATATCCAACGTTTTCGCTTGTAGGTGCTCGTTATCGATCGCACGCAGTTTTTCAAGCTCAGAGTTGGCTAGAACAGGCGATTCCAATTCTACTTTCTGACAGTGAAGTGGTGTTTCAGTCAGAAGGTTTTGGTCTTTACCCAAGTAAGTGTTCAGCGACATAACCATACGCTCACGGATCGGGTCGATCGGTGGGTTAGTTACCTGTGCGAACAGCTGCTTGAAGTAGTTTGAAAGATGTTGAGACTGATGAGATAGAACCGCAAGAGGCCAGTCGGCACCCATTGCTGATAATGGCTCTTTCGCATCATTCGCCATTGGAACGATGATTTCGTTCACTTCTTCAGTGCTTACGCCAAACGCTTGTTGGCGGTGTAGAAGGTGTTCTGGCTTAGGTTGGCTGAACTGGTTGCTCGCATCTGGCAGCTTCTTCAAGCTCAGTAGGTTTTCTTCTACCCACTTCTCGTAAGGCTGTGCCGTTGCGATGGTGTCTTTCACTTCTTCATCAGAGATGATTCGACCTTGTTCTAGGTCTGCAACGAAGATACGACCCGGTTGTAGACGACCACGGAACTCTACGTTCTCTGGTTCAATATCCACAACACCAGATTCAGATGCCATCACTAGGAAGTTATCTTTGGTCACTGTGTAGCGAGAAGGGCGCAAACCGTTACGGTCTAGTGTCGCACCAACTTGAACACCATCAGTAAAACATACTGAAGCAGGACCATCCCATGGTTCCATGATGTTCGCGTGGTACTGATAGAACGCGCGACGTTTAGGATCCATGTTTTTGTTTTCTTGCCATGCTTCCGGGATCATCATCATCAATGCGTGTGGCAGGCTGCGACCAGAAAGAACTAGGAGCTCAAGTGCCATATCGAAGTTAGATGAATCCGAGCTGCCTTCCTGACAGATTGGAAGAAGCATGTCGATTTCAGCCTGAGTAAACAGGTCTGATTCTAGGATTGCTTCACGGGCTTTCATCCAGTTCAAGTTACCGCGAACTGTATTGATTTCACCGTTGTGGGCAATGTAACGGAAAGGCTGTGCAAGACGCCATTTCGGGAAGGTATTGGTAGAGAAACGAGAGTGTACCAGCGCCAGTGCAGTCACCATGGTCGGGTTTTGTAGATCAAGGAAGTACTGAGGTACTTGCTCGGTCGTTAACTGACCTTTGTATACCAATGTCTTGTAAGACATGGAGTTAATGTAGAAGTCGTCACCAATGTTCGAAACGCTTTCTAGGCAAACACGTACAGTATAGTTACGAAGTACGTACAGTTTGCGCTCTAGCTCTTCAGGCGTGATGCCAGGGCCGCCGGAGATAAACACGTGCTCAAATTGAGGCTCTGTGCTTAGAGGGTCGGCACCAATCATGGAGTTGTCGGTTGGTAATACGCGGTAGCCGATAACTTCAAGGTCTAGACGCTGTGCGTTGCGTTCTAGAATGTCACGGCATTGTTCGCGTTTGTATTCGTCTTTCGGGAAAAGAACGACACCAACGCCATACTTTTCAAACGAAGGCAGTTTAATGCCTAGTTTAACGGCCTCTTCTAATAGGAATTCATGAGGTTTTTGCAACAAGATACCCGCACCGTCACCGCTGCATGGGTCACAACCTTGACCACCACGGTGTTCCATGCGAGCCAGCATATCCAATGCTTGAGTCACTACTTCATGAGATTTACGGTTTTTAAGGTGAGCAACAAAACCGATACCACAAGCGTCATGCTCCAGTTCCGGAGTGTACAGACCCTGTGGATTTTGCTCTCTATCTACCATAGATACATCCTTCCAGTTCAATGTCGACGCAAAAGTACCGGGCAGCAAATACTACCTAGACTATTGATTACGTCTTGTCCTTTATATTTATTATCGCCACCGATCTAGGTTGACCGGTCTTGATTCCTTTCCGTATCTCGCAGGAAAAGTTTTGCGAGAAAAACAATCCTTGGTGGTATCCCTTTATTTATTATCACTATCTAGTGATTTATATAGGTAGGAGTGGGATAACACCGACAAATCCCGCAGTGTGCTTTGTAATAAAAGTCACAAAAATAACGGGGTTGTGTAAGTATCCTACAATTTTGTCACTTCAGAATGCAATGAAAAACTCGGCGTTGTGACCCAATTTTTTCGTTTAATTATGCATTTTTAGTTTAACATTTACGCAACATGAACGATTTTTGCCTTTAATTATGCAAGTTTATTGATTTTGACCCGCATGATGGGTGTTTGAATTGATTAATATTGTGTGTTTTTTCTTGCAGGGATGTAATTTATTTACACAGATCGTAGTGAGATTGATTACGGTTTACTATTGGTGAGAATTTATGCAGTTACATGAATTGGTCAATACAATCGGCCAAGATCTTCAGCGTCGATACGGTGAAAAGGTTCATAAGTTAACATTGCACGGTGGATTTAGTTGCCCTAACCGCGATGGCACGATTGGGCGGGGAGGATGTACATTTTGCAATGTGGCTTCGTTTGCAGATGAAGAAGTCCAGATAAAAAGCATTCACGAACAGTTAAAAGATCGCGCAGGTGAAATTCACAGAGCGAAGAAGTATCTCGCTTATTTTCAGGCCTACACCAGTACCTATGCCGAAGTACAAGTTCTCAAAAACATGTATGAGGAAGCACTAAAGGCTGCAGACATGGTTGGTCTTTGTGTGGGGACGCGTCCTGATTGCGTCCCTGATGCGGTATTGGATTTACTGTCGGGCTATGTACAGCAAGGTTATGAAATTTGGCTAGAACTAGGTCTTCAAACCGCCAACAATGACACCCTAAAACGTATCAATCGTGGTCATGACTTTGAGTGTTATGCCGAAATCACTAAGCGTGCTCGAACACTCGGAATCAAGGTTTGTACTCACTTAATTGTGGGTTTACCCAAAGAAACCCGCGCCGAAAATATTGAAACGCTGCAAAAAGTGTTGGCCGTGGGAACGGATGGCATCAAGTTACATGGCTTGCATATTGTCGAAGGTAGCACCATGGCGAAAGCTTGGCGTGCTGGAAAGCTAGAAGCCCCTGAATTAGAAGAATATGTTGCGATCGCCAGTGAAATGATTCGTATGACACCACCAGATGTGATTTATCATCGCGTTTCATCAGCAGCCAGGAGGCCCACGTTATTATCGCCTCTGTGGTGTGAAAACCGTTGGCTAGCGATGACGGAAATTGGTCGAGATCTCAGTGCTCATGGTGCTCAAGGGAGCCTTACGGGGAATGCCTTTATCTATACTAAACCGGAATTAATAGCAGATCGCTCAATAAATAACTGATATATTTTAACCAGTGTTCTTTGAAGGTTTAAACGATGGATCAGTTACTCAATTGGCTTTGGGGTGGTCAAGGCGGTTATGGCTATGTCGTCTTGTTGTTAATCGCAGGCGTGTGCGCGTTAGCACTGATCTATTTGCACTTTCAGACATCACTTAAGCAACTAGTAACGGATTCTCCCTATCCAGTCATAGTGGTGGACACTAGCCATGCTCAGCTCTTGCTATCTAACCAGGCTGCGATGCAGTTGTTAGGCATTCGCTCTTTGGGAACGGGGTATTTGTATCCTGCTTTATTCGATATTCATGAGCTTGAGCAGTTTCTCGATCGCTTCTCTAGTCGTCATTTTCGTCAGCAGGCTTTTGACTGGCGACTATCTGATAGTGAATCTATTAAAGTGGAGCTGTCAGGCAGAAAGAGTTTATTGCGCAATCATCGAGTTTGGATTCTTTATGCTCAGCCATATCAAGCCACTCACCAAGAGCAGCAACAAGAACTTGCCCAATTAATCATCGCACGTTCGGCATTAGACTCACTTTCAGAGCTGATTTGTACCCAAGACCGCCAAGGCAATCTATTAACGACCAATCGAGCATTTGATCAATTCTGGCAAGGGCGAAGGGAAGAAGCTTGCGCATCCAAGGCCTTGGGTGAGATGACCAGAAAAAGCGAACGTAAATGGACAACGGATCCACAAGGTCGAAGTTGCTTATTGGAAGTCAATCAAAACTCTCTTGTTTCGCCGAGTGGTGAGCTTATCGGTACGCTGTCTATTAGTCATGACGTGACTGAATGGCACAAGATGCAACAGAATCTGCGAGATGAAATGGAGCGTCGCAAAGATACAGAGGTGGCGCTAGCGCAAAGAGATACTATCTTACAAACGATTCTGGATGCCAGTCCGGACTCTATTGGTATTTTCAATGAGAACATGGTCTATCAAGCGTGTAATCAGCCTTTTGTTAAGGCGTTAGGCATTTCAAAAATTTCTGATTTGATAGGTAAGCGCCTCCAAGACGTGATTCCTAAAGAGATGTACGCGCGCTTAGCAGACAGTGACTTAGAAGCATTACGCCAGTTAGAGCCAGTTCGATACATAGATAAAGTCGTGAGTAGTGATGGTAAAAGTACGTGGTTTGATGTGGTGAAATCGCCTTTTAAAGATAAAGCATCAGGAACGAATGGTGTGCTGATCATGGCGCGTGATATTTCTGAGCGTTATCTTGCAGAACAAAAGTTGGAAAAAGCCAACCTAGAGTTAGAAAAATTGAGCTTTATGGATAGCTTAACTCAAGTATCGAACCGACGCCGTTTCGACGAACAACTGCAGGTATTGTGGTACCACCACGCTCGAGAAAAGCTGCCGCTCACCATCATGTTATGTGACATCGACTTTTTCAAAGATTACAACGACTGTTACGGTCACCAACAAGGTGATGAAGCGTTAGTCAGTGTCGCTACCGTGTTTACACAAGTCATCAATCGTTCTTCGGATTGTGTTGCGCGTTATGGTGGCGAGGAGTTTGGTTTTATCTTGCCGAATACCACCACGGAAGGTGCGCGCAACGTAGCACAGCGTATTCATGAGAAAATTCTACAGCTTGATATGGAACACGACAGTTCAGAAGCATCTGAACGCCTTACCGTCAGTATCGGTCTGGTCTCTTACATTCCTCAGCATGGTGATGAACCCGAAATGGGCATCGCTATGGCTGACAGTGCGTTATACCAAGCTAAAGCTGATGGACGTAATCGCACCTGTATTCACCCCAGTTCTTGCTAACGCTTTGTGACCGCTTGCTCTAAGTTGATAGCTGATTGTTTAAATCACCGTATTAAACACGTTAAACTTACAGAAGCCTGTGCGCTCGTTGGTTTATCTTTCTATCTCGTGTCACAAGCGCAGATCGCACCGTGTGTTTTTCACTAATCAAACAGACCTAAATTGCGTTAGGTCGAGTGCATTTACCTGTTTTTCATCATCGAATGGCGCTATCTAGCCACCACCATGGAGTAGTTAATGAAACCCATGAAAAACCTCGCCCAGTATTATGTCGACTTGCTAGTCAAACTGGGGATTGTTCGCTTCTCTATTTTGCTAGCCCTTGCGCTGGTGGCATTAGCTGTTGTGGTGCAGGTAGGGATTACTTTAGCTCTCAAAGGGCGAGTAGATGATATCGATATTGTCCGTTCGGTGTTTTTTGGTCTATTGATCACCCCTTGGGCGGTTTACTTCCTCTCTGTGGTTGTCGATCAACTAGAAGAGTCTCGCCAGCGTTTAACTAAGCTGGTGTCCAAACTGAAGGACATGCGTTCGCGAGATCAAGAGCTGAATTACCAACTTCAACAAAACATTGAAAAGCTTAACCAAGAAATTGAAGAGCGTATTAAAGCGGAAGAAGCACGTGAAGAGGCGATGCAAGACCTCGAAAATGAGGTGTTCCAACGCGAACGTACTCAATTAGAGTTGGCAGAACGTACCGCATTACTGCGTTCATTTATTGATGCCTCACCAGACTTAATTTACTACCGCAATGCGGATGGTGTTTTCTCTGGCTGTAACCGCGCGATGGAAGAGCTAACGGGCAAGAAAGAGCACCAGTTAGTCGGATTAAGCCCTTGGGATGTGTATAGCAAAGAAATCGCCGAGCATATCGTTGATACTGACCAAAAGGTTTTTGCCGATAATCAAGCGATTACTTACGAGCAATGGCTCGAATACCCAGATGGTCGCAAGCATTACTTTGAGCTGCGTAAAGTGCCATTTTACAGCAAAGATGGCCGCCACCTTGGTCTCGTTGGGTTCGGTCGTGATATCACTGAACGTAAGCGCCATGAAGAGTCGTTAGAGAAAGCAAGCCGCGACAAAACTACCTTCATCTCAACCATCAGTCATGAGCTGCGAACGCCGCTGAATGGCATTGTAGGCTTAAGTCGTATGCTTCTAGATAGTCCGTTGACAGAAGAGCAGCGTAAACACATGCAGACCATCAATGTGAGTGCGATTACTCTAGGTAACATCTTCAACGATATTATCGATATGGATAAATTTGATCGCCGTAAGTTAGAACTATTACCTGCGCCACTTAACTTCGAAGACTTCGTCGCAGAGATTGAGAGTATCTCAGCTCTGATGGCGGAACAAAAAGGGTTACGCTTTGACTTAGAACGTTTAAGCGACTTGCCAAAAGCAATTGAAGTGGATGCAACCCGTCTACGTCAGGTGATTTGGAACTTGGTCAGCAACGCAATGAAGTTCACCAAGGAAGGTGGCGTTGTGATGACAGTGAGCGCGGATGTCGAAGACGATTTTGCGACCATTATTATGGAAGTGGAAGACACAGGTATTGGTATCCCAGACGAAGAGCTAGATAAGATCTTTGCGATGTACTACCAAGTGAAATCAGGCAAGGACAACCTGCATGCGGTCGGTACAGGTATTGGTTTGGCGGTATCTAAGCAACTGATCAATATGATGGATGGTGACATTACGGTTACCAGTGAGGAAGGCTTTGGTAGCACTTTTACTGTATCGATCCACGTTCCGATTGTTGAACTAGCTGAGCCAGTCATTGATGCGAAACGCGACAATGTGCGCCTCAACATATTTATGGTCGAAGACATCGAGCTTAACGTAACTGTGGCTAAATCGTTACTTGAGAGCCTAGGGCACTCTGTCACCGTGGCAATGACGGGCCAAGAAGCGTTAGTGAACTTTGTGCCAGAAAAATACGACTTAGCGTTGTTGGATATCCAACTGCCTGATATGACGGGCTTTGATGTCGCCAATTATTACCGCAAGCATTATAACAATCTTCCTCCATTGGTCGCCTTAACTGCTAATGTAATGAAAGATCGTCGTGAATACTTAGATAACGGCATGGATGATGCGATCAGTAAGCCGCTGGCAGTGAATGCTATTCAGTCAGTGATTGATAAATTCTTCGCTCACCAGTTAGAACAACCTAAGGAAGTGGTGAGCGGTCCCGAAACAGTGGAAGAGCCAGTGCCTTCTCCTGTGATTGAGACACATTTGCTCGATATGGATATGTTAGAGTCTTACGTCGACATTGTTGGTGCAAAACCTGTCTACGACAGCATAAAAATGTTTGAAGATATGATGCCAGACTATATCGATGTCTTAGATTCGAACATGACAGCGAAAGATCAAGATGGGATTGTTTCTGAAGCGCATAAAATCAAAGGTGCTGCAGGTTCAATTGGCCTGAAACGTATCCAAAGTGTGGCGCAAAAAGCGCAATCGCCCGATATGCCTGCATGGTGGGAAAACATTTCAGACTGGGTTGAAGAGATCAAAAATGAATACCAAAACGATATTCAAGTCCTCAAAAGTTGGTTGGAACAAAGGAAATAACATGAAAAGAATCGCACCATTGGCGTTAGTCATGGCATTGATGGCAGGCTGTAGTTCCGTTCCAAATGTGAATTGGCAACAAAACAGTCAGATTACGATTAATGAGGTTAATGTTGAGCTCAAAAGTAATTTATGGGTGAACCTCATGCCGAATATTGGGGACGTGGAAGAGCAAAGTATTCAAGGTGCACTTTACCTCGAAGGAGATCAGTTACTTCCTGCAAATCTAACGGCAGAAGCTCTTATTATTAAACAGGGGCAAAAAGAGTGGTTGGTGGACAGTGCGTCTTTAGATACTCGAACGCACAGTGAAAGCCGATGGGAGGTGGCGTTCTCGTCTCACATTGATGTGAACACAGAAAAATCGGTTGATATCGCAGTGCTTCTAGACGATGCGGGTAAACAGCGTTGGTTAGTCGAAAAGTACGTGAAGATTAACAAGGTTTATTAACCGCAATGATGTTGCATTAGTCGTTAGACCTAAAACAAAAAGGGCTTGCTCAATGAGCAAGCCCTTTGCATATTAGCGGTTAAATCTAGTCTTCTAGATCGCCACAGAAGCGGTAACCTTCGCCGTGGATAGTGGCGATGATTTCTGGCGTACCTGAAACAGACTCAAAGTGCTTACGGATACGACGAATCGTTACGTCTACAGTACGGTCGTGTGGCTTAAGTTCACGACCAGTCATCTTCTTAAGAAGATCTGCACGAGTTTGAATCTTACCCGGGTTCTCACAGAAGTGCAGTAATGCGCGGAACTCAGAGCGAGGTAGCTTGTAGCTATCACCAGCAGGGCTTACTAGAGAGCGGCTGTTGATGTCTAGTACCCAACCGTTGAATTCATACTTTTCTACCGAGCGCTTCTCTTCTTGCACCGCGTTAGAGCTCATTGAGCGACTAAGTAGGTTACGTGCACGAATAGTTAGTTCACGTGGGTTGAATGGTTTAGTGATGTAGTCATCTGCACCAATCTCAAGACCTAGGATCTTGTCTACTTCATTGTCACGGCCTGTCAGGAACATTAAAGCAATGTTCGCTTGCTCGCGTAATTCACGCGCTAGTAGAAGGCCATTCTTGCCTGGAAGATTAATGTCCATAATAACCAAGTTGACTGAGTTATCAGACAACACTTGGTGCATCTCTTCACCGTCACTGGCTTCAAAAACAGCGTATCCCTCTGCTTCAAAAATACTCTTAAGAGTGTTACGAGTTACTTGCTCATCTTCAACGATAAGAATCTGCGGGGTTTGCATTGGCGGTACCTAAATTTGTGACAAAATTGTGCTAATAGAATAAATTCTAGGCAAAAATATAACATACAGGTAATGTGATTTTGATAATAAATCAAGTTGATCAAAAAAACACTTCTTTCAGTTATCCGCCCTCCATGGAATTTTGCCAACTCACCAGTATCCAATGGCGACGTTTATTCTAAAGGGCTTGTTTACCTTTCATTTCCTGCTTTCAGTGGGGCCTGAAACGTAAACACCCTAAGATATTGAGCGGATTTTATATTGTTAACAGCATGCTAACAATGCTCAAATGTTAATTCCATTCAGTTTGTTGATTTATATCAATTGATGAAATGTAACTGTTATTAATCGTTTAAGACTTATGATAGAAAAAAGTAATAAGAACATAGACGCATCGTTATGGAATGCTTATTCAGAATCTTTTTTCAGATTCGAAGCCGAGTGGCGTGTTTCAAACTATGCTGTGATAACCGCTTGGAACCCATACAGTAACTTGAGGTCCAAAGAAGAGAACAGCATAAACAATCACGCGTTAGAAAAACAGCTACAGCACGTTAATTACGCGCCTGTCACGGTAGGTGATAGCGCTTTTACATGGTATGAGGAAAGCTTTGCCGTCGAGTTGTCGCCAGAGGTAGCCGTTGAATTGGCGAGTGACTTTCAACAAAACGCGATTTATTACGTCATTAATGACCAACTTTATCTTATTGCGTGCTCGCAGCCGAAAGTTTTTCATACGTTAGGCTCCATTAAACCTCGGCTCGTATAGAAGGTATAGAAAAGGATACTGCTCACTGAAGCACCGCTTGGGTGAGAAAATTCACGGAGGAAATATGAGAGACATTACACCCGATATTTGTGACCAATTTGAAGACCAAGTGAGCTTGCTTACTTTACCATTGCAGAACTTTGGTCAACGTAGCGCTTTTTACGGTGAAATCGTTACGGTGCGCTGCTATCACGATAACTCGAAAGTGCGTGAAGTACTGGGCGAAGATGGAACGGGTAAAGTATTGATTGTTGACGGACATGGATCGTGTCAGAGAGCATTACTCGGCGATCAATTAGCGATACTCGGAATAGAAAATGGGTGGGAAGGTATCATTGTCTATGGTGCAATACGCGACGTAGCACAAATATCTCAAATGGACATTGGCGTTCAAGCTCTTGGAACTAACCCGTTTAAAACAGAGAAACGCGGGATAGGAGAGGTAAACGTAACCTTAACGATGCAAAACCAAATCGTTCAACCTAAGCACTACGTTTACGCGGACTGGAACGGTGTGTTGATTTCTAAGCAAAAGCTGGACTTCTAAAAACGAAAGCCTAAACCAACCTCAAAGCCTTGTTGCCAATCTTGGTAATCAAGAGTCGCGTGAAGATCCAGTTTATCGGTAATTTTTACGCGACTTGATACTTCAGCCGCGAGGCTACTGTCGTCTTGGCGAATACCTTCCGCTGTTTCATTCTTGTAAGAGCGAACTGTACTTTTCAGCGTGACACGATCATTAAAGTGATAGCTGATCCCACTCAAAAAACCACTTTGATTTTTGGTAGGAGAGTTATTGACTCGCGCACCGACATAAACGTCTACCGAATCAAAAAGTTCGTAAGCGTAACCCGTATCGATATTCCAAACATCAAAACTGTCAGACTGATAACTGTCGCTGGAAATGAATAGTTTATGAGGAGAAGGGGATATTTTACCTGGAAGCGGCGGAAGCTCGTTTGCTAGACAAACACCAGGCACAAAAAACAGCAACAGAAAAAGCCCTCTTTTCATGTTCACCACTCCTTGTGTCAACTTTTTTATTAGTATGCGCCCAAAGCTTCTCACTATTAAAGCATAGAATATGAAAGCTAGCTCACCTATTTTCTAAATAATTCGATCCTATGAACATAAGTCACAGTTAAGTTGTTGTTATGTGTCACAACCCTCTCGAATTATTTGATCGTACGTTTTATGGCAAAGATCAGACTAGTTATTAGATAAAAAACCGAACTGGTGATGATGGTTAAGTCCTTTACAAAAACTAACTGTAGATTTTTAAATGATCAATAATGTGTAATTAACTATAAATATCAATGACATTGCTTAGCAGAATTCTCTGAAAGATGGAAAAACAAACAATTTTTTGTTGACTATGTATCAGAAACTCGGTAAACGTAGAGTTAAGCAAACACAATTAACGTTGAATATTTATTTATGCCATCTAACAGCCTAGTAGTAATGACCACGACCATTATTATTACCGACACGACACATGTTGGGGCAGGCTGCTGAGCGAAAGAAATTCACAAAAAAGGCCTGTATCCAACAAGATACAGGCCTTTTTTTATGCTTTTTTATCCAGAATTTAGACAAATTTAAGAAGATATACCGGAGGAAGGGATGCGAGTATTGAAGTTTGGCGGATCATCACTAGCTGATGCAGATCGCTTTTTGAGAGCGGCAGACATTATTGCCAATAACGCTCAACAAGAAGAAGTGGCGGTTGTTCTTTCCGCTCCTGGTAAAACAACAAACAAATTGGTTGCGGTCATTGAAGGCGCATTGCGCAATGGTGAAGCAGAACTACAAATCAAAGAGTTGGAGGAGTCGTTTAAAACGCTCTTCACTCAAGTCCAAGCAGTACTACCCAATATCGATGGTTCAGCTTTCGATAACCAAGTGAAAACTTCTCTCTCTCAATTACGCCAATTCGTTCATGGCATCAATCTTCTTGGCATGTGCCCAAACAATGTTAATGCACGTATTATTAGCAAAGGCGAACGCGTTTCGATTCAATTGATGAAAGCGGTGTTAGAAGCCAAAGGCCAGCCTGCACATCTTATCGACCCAGTTGAATACCTATACGCAAAAGGTGATCACCTTGAAGCCATGGTCGATGTTGAAGTTTCGACTCAGAACTTCCGCCAGAATCCTCTTCCTCAAGGTCATGTGAACATCATGCCTGGCTTTACCGCAGGTAACGAGAAAGGTGAATTGGTAACACTTGGTCGCAATGGCTCTGATTATTCGGCGGCGGTTCTTGCGGCGTGTCTGCGCGCAGATTGCTGTGAGATCTGGACAGACGTAGATGGTGTGTACAACTGTGACCCTCGCTTAGTCGAAGATGCTCGCCTACTTAAATCTCTTAGCTATCAAGAAGCGATGGAGCTTTCTTACTTCGGTGCTTCCGTTCTGCACCCGAAAACCATCGCCCCAATCGCACAGTTCCACATCCCATGTCTGATCAAAAACAGCTTTAACCCACAAGGTGCAGGAACTTTGATTGGGCAAGACACTGGTGAAGACAATCTGGCGATCAAAGGTATCACGACGCTAAACGACCTAACTATGGTTAACGTCTCCGGCCCAGGTATGAAGGGTATGGTTGGCATGGCAAGCCGCGTATTTGGCGCAATGTCTTCCGCTGGTGTGTCTATTGTTCTTATTACTCAGTCTTCTTCTGAGTACAGCATTAGCTTCTGTATTGAGGCAGAAGATAAAGCAAAAGCGCAACAAGTACTGGCCGATGCGTTTGAGTTGGAACTGAAAGATAGCTTATTAGAGCCGGTCGAGTTTATTGATAATGTTTCAATCATAACGTTGGTTGGTGACGGCATGCGTACATCGCGCGGTGTTGCATCTCGCTTCTTCTCATCTCTTGCTGAAGTGAACGTAAACATTGTAGCCATCGCACAGGGCTCATCTGAGCGTGCTATCTCAGCCGTGATTCCTGAAGATAAAATCTCTGAAGCGATCAAAGCGTGTCACGAAAACCTATTCAACTCTAAGCACTTCTTAGACGTATTCGTGGTTGGTATTGGTGGCGTTGGTGGTGAGCTGGTGGATCAGATCGAGCGTCAACAGGCGAAGCTTGCGGAAAAAGGCATCGTTATTCGCGTGTGTGGCTTGGCAAACAGCAAAGGTCTTCTGCTTGATAGTGAAGGTCTGCCACTCGATCATTGGCGTGATCGTATGTCGGCAGCGACAGAAGAGTTCAGCCTAGCGCGTTTGATTTCTTTGGTTCAACGTAACCACATCATCAACCCAGTATTGGTTGACTGTACATCAAGTGAAGATATTGCGAATCAATACGCTGATTTCCTAGCTGCTGGTTTCCATGTCGTTACACCAAATAAAAAAGCAAATACAGCAAGCATGGCTTACTACCATCAGCTTCGCGATGTTGCGCGCAGCTCTCGTCGCAAGCTGATGTACGAAACAACTGTGGGGGCGGGTCTACCGGTAATCGAAAACCTGCAAAACCTAATCTCAGCGGGTGATGAGCTAGAGCGCTTCAGCGGTATTCTTTCTGGCTCTCTGTCATACATCTTCGGTAAGTTAGATGAAGGTATGAGCCTAAGTGAAGCAACTAATATCGCAAAAGAAAATGGTTTTACTGAACCGGATCCTCGTGATGACCTTTCTGGTATGGATGTCGCGCGTAAGCTTCTGATCCTAGCTCGTGAAGCAGGCATGTCTCTAGAACTAGAAGACGTTGTGGTTGATCAAGCACTGCCACCAGGTTTTGATGATTCTGGTAGCGTTGATGAATTTATGGCGCGTTTACCTGAAGCAGACGCCTACTTTAAAGAATTATCTGCAAAGGCAGCGGAAGAAGGCAAAGTACTGCGCTACGTTGGTGAGATTAATGAGGGCAAGTGCACAGTAAGCATCGCTGCGGTGGATGAAAACGATCCAATGTATAAAATCAAGGACGGTGAAAACGCACTGGCATTTTACAGCCGTTACTATCAGCCAATCCCACTAGTGTTACGTGGCTATGGTGCAGGCACCGAAGTAACGGCTGCGGGTGTATTTTCTGACGTGATGCGTACTTTAGGTTGGAAACTAGGGGTATAACAATAATGAGTTCAAGTGATATGGATGTAGTGGTTTATGCCCCAGCATCAATTGGTAATGTAAGCGTTGGCTTTGATGTGCTGGGGGCTGCCGTGTCTCCAGTGGATGGCACACTATTGGGTGACCGTGTATTGGTGAAATCTGGGGCTGACCCGTTCAGCCTTAAAACGGCGGGTGATTTTGTTGAGAAATTGCCAACTGAACCAAAAGAGAACATCGTCTACGACTGTTGGCTTGTGTTTGCTCGTGAGTTAGACAAAAAAGGCGTTGAGCTAAAACCACTTGAGATGACGCTAGAAAAGAACATGCCAATTGGCTCTGGTTTAGGCTCAAGTGCATGTTCTATCGTTGCTGCATTAGATGCATTGAACCGATTCCATGGACAGCCACTTAACGAGACAGAATTACTAGCGCTGATGGGAGAGATGGAAGGCAAGATCTCTGGTGGTATTCACTACGACAACGTTGCGCCATGTTACCTTGGTGGTGTGCAACTGATGCTTGAAGAGTTGGGTATCATCAGTCAAGAAGTACCTTGCTTTGATGATTGGTACTGGGTGATGGCGTATCCGGGTATCAAGGTATCAACGGCGGAAGCGCGTGAGATCCTACCATCTCAATACCGCCGACAAGATATCATTGCTCATGGTCGCCACCTTGCGGGCTTTATTCATGCGTGTCATTCTGGTCAGCCAGAACTTGCTGCAAAAATGATCAAAGACGTGATCGCAGAACCGTATCGTGAGAAACTGCTTCCAGGTTTTGCGAATGCACGTCAATACGCAGCGTCTGCGGGTGCATTGGCAACCGGTATTTCTGGCAGTGGTCCGACACTGTTCAGTATTTGCAAAGAGAAAGATGTCGCTGAGCGAGTTGCTCGCTGGTTAGAACAAAACTACGTACAAAACGAAGAAGGATTCGTCCACGTTTGTCGTCTAGATAAGCAGGGTTCGAAAGTAACAGGAAGTGAGCTATGAAGCTTTACAATATAAAAGAAAATGATGAACAAGTTTCCTTTGGCCAAGCCGTTCGCCAAGGGTTAGGCCGTAACCAAGGTCTATTTTTTCCATCGGAATTACCAAAATTTGAAGATATCGATGCGCTGCTTGCAGAAGACTTTGTCTCTCGTAGCACTAAGATTCTATCGGCGTTAATTGGAGATGAACTTACAGAGGAGCAAGTGAATGCCCTTGTTGATGCTGCGTTTCAATTCCCTGCGCCTATCAACCAAGTAAAAGACGGTGTTTATGCACTGGAACTGTTCCATGGTCCAACGCTTGCGTTTAAAGACTTTGGTGGTCGCTTTATGGCGCAATCTCTTGCTGCGGTTTCGGACGGCGGCAAGATCACCATTCTGACGGCAACGTCTGGCGATACTGGCGCAGCCGTTGCGCATGCTTTCTACGGTATGGAAGACATCAATGTTGTGATTCTTTACCCGAAAGGAAAAATCAGCCCACTGCAAGAGAAGTTATTCTGTACGCTTGGTAAAAACATTCACACTGTCGCGATCGATGGCGACTTCGATGCGTGTCAGGCACTGGTTAAGCAAGCTTTTGATGATTCAGCACTGCGTGAAGAGATCGGTCTGAACTCTGCAAACTCAATCAACATCAGCCGTTTGATGGCGCAAATCTGTTACTACTTTGAAGCAGCTGCGCAAATGAGCAAGCAAGAGCGTGAAAACCTAGTGGTATCAGTACCAAGTGGTAACTTTGGTAACCTAACTGCTGGTCTACTGGCAAAAGCGCTGGGCTTGCCTATCAAACGCTTTATCGCGGCAACTAATGCCAATGACACTGTTCCTCGCTACCTAGAAACAGGTAAGTGGGAGCCAAAACCAACAGTCGCAACAACATCGAACGCGATGGACGTGAGCCAACCAAACAACTGGCCTCGTATTGAAGAGCTGTGCCGCGTGAAAGAGTGGGGCTTGGAGACGTTAGGTAAAGGCGCAGTATCTGATGAGCAAAGCGCACAGTCAGTGAAAGATTTACATGCTCTAGGCTACCTATGCGAACCGCATGGTGCGATTGCTTACCGAGTGCTTGAAGAACAATTGCAAGACGGTGAAACCGGTCTGTTCCTATGTACTGCTCACCCTGCGAAGTTCAAAGAAGTCGTGGATGATATTCTAGAATCCGATATCGAGCTTCCTGCGCCACTAGCGAAGCACGCTGCGATGGAGCTGCTATCGGAAGAGCTCGACGCAGACTTTGACGCATTGAAACAAGTACTGCGCCGCGTGCAGTAAGCTTCAAAGTATAGTAAGTATCAAAAAACAGAAATAACGAGAGGTGAATGAGTAATCATTCACCTTTTTTATTGTCGGTAAGTTTTGACTCTCTTTATGATTGAGAAACGAACTTAACTAAATGAGATGGAAAGAGAAGCATGCATTTTTTGATTTTTCTTGGCTCAGTGAGAGACAGCACGCCACCACGACCAGCCCGTTTAGGAATGCGAGTCAGTAAAGCGTGTGAAAAACTCATCGCGAGTCAACATTCGCAACATACGGTCGAAATCATCGACCCTTTGAATTACGACTTTGGTGATGTGTTTAAGCCCGAGTTTGCTTATCACCGCTCTAAAGTTCCGCAGAACCTAAGTGAGCTGGCAGACAAAATCAAACATGCGGATGGGTATGTGATGGTTAGCCCGGAATATAACCATTCGATGAGTCCTGCTCTGGCGAACACGCTTAACCATTTCGGCAGTTCGCTGTTTTCTTACAAGCCGAGTGCTATCGTGACCTATTCTGCCGGACAATGGGGTGGTGTTAGAGCTGCCGTTTCTATGCGTACCTTCTTATCTGAACTTGGATGTCTACCTGTCTCTGCGATGATCCACATTCCGAAAGCGCAAGAAGTGTTTGATGAACAGGGCGTTGCTGAGGATGAGTCGGAGCAGACGCAGTGGGACAACTATATGAATCGCACTATGCATCAATTGATTTGGTGGGCAGAAGGGGCGTCACTGCAAAGAGATAGGCGTGATCCAACCTCTTTAGCGCAAGCGTTTCAGAAAGATCCTTCGCAAAGAAATGCACCTTAGAGGCGAGTTGCTTTCCATTATAGAAAGGGTTTAGAAGGATTCTGAAACAAAAAAAGCTTGGTCATTGCAGACCAAGCTTTTTAAATTCTAGCGAGCTAGTTTACTGAGAGATTATAGAGTCTCAGTAAAAGTACGAGCGATTACATCACGTTGTTGCTCTGGAGTTAGCGAGTTAAAACGTACTGCGTAACCAGAAACACGAATAGTTAGTTGTGGGTATTTCTCTGGGTGTGCAACTGCATCTTCTAGTGTTTCGCGTTTAAGCACGTTCACGTTTAGGTGTTGGCCGCCTTCGATACGAGGAGCAGTTTCGATTGCAACTTCACGGCTTTCGTATTCACCTAGGTCGCTGATTGCGATAACTTGGTCTGCTTCGTAGCCAGCAGTTGCAGCAACACAACGAGCTTCATTTTTTTCGCTATCTAATAGCCAGATAGAGTTTAGTAGGTCGTCGTTTGCCGCTTTTGTAATTTGGATACCTTGGATCATCACTATCTCCTAGACCACTTACGTGGTGATTATTGGTGTTAATTTTCGAATTTTCGTTGAGCTGAGTATTATATAGCTAATATCCACTATTTTAATATTGATTTAAGTCAATAAACAACCAAAAACATTATTTTTATTAAGGTAATTTTATTGAGTTAAATCAATAAAACCTTTGAAAACAAACTAATTACAATTTATTTGATAATATAAAAAATATTTAATAACTGGTTTTGTTGTAAATTTACTACAAATTGAGATTGAAGTTTAAACTGGTTAACGCAACTATCTGTATTTAGGTAGCAATACTGAAAGTCTAAAGTGATTAAATGACAAACATGAAAAACAAGCTTGGGAATAAACTCATTGGTGCACATGTCTCTGCTGCTGGTGGGGTCGATCAAGCTCCGTTGAGAGCTCGTGAAATTGGCGCGAATGCATTCGCACTATTTACAAAAAACCAACGCTAGTGGGTGGCGAAGCCTTTAGAAGCAAAAACCATCAGTGCGTTTAAAGCGAACTGTAAAATGCTGGGTTTCGGAGCAGAACATATTCTTCCCCATGATTCTTATCTGATTAACTTGGGTGCGCCGGAAGAAGAAAAGCTGAATAAATCCCGCGCGGCATTTATTGATGAAATGGAGCGTTGTAATCAGTTGGGGCTGACTTTGCTTAACTTCCATCCGGGTAGTCACTTAAAGAAAGTCTCTGAACAGGAGTGCCTCGCGACGATCGCCGAGTCGATCAATCTTGCGCATAAAGCGGTGCCGAATGTGATCGCTGTTATCGAGAATACGGCAGGTCAAGGCACTAACTTAGGCTGGAAGTTTGAGCACCTTGCTGAAATCATCGAGCAAGTGGAAGATAAAGATCGTGTCGGCGTTTGTATTGATACCTGCCATACCTTTACGGCTGGTTATGACTTACGTACAAAAGAAGATTGCAAGCGCATCTTTGCAGAGTTCGACCGTATAGTAGGTATGCACTATTTAAGAGCAATGCATCTAAATGATTCAAAAGTAGAGTTTGCCAGCAAAGTAGATCGCCACCATTCTCTTGGTAAAGGAGAGATCGGGTGGGATTGCTTTGAGTACATCGCGAAAGACCCTCGTTTTGATGGTATCCCTCTGATTTTAGAAACAATTGATCCAGATATTTGGCAGCAAGAGATCAACACGTTGCGTCAATTCCATTTAGCGGCCATTGACAGTTAATGGCGTAACCACAAAGTTGGCACCTTTCTTTCTTAGTCATTGAACATCAATCTCTGAATTAGCAAAGAAGGATGCCAACATGTCTCGACCACTCTCTTTTACTCCTTATGCTTACACTCGTCGCGTGCTTCGCTTACCGATTCCTAATCGTCACATTACCGGACAGGGGCATTTTCGAACGCCACAGAAGCATTAGTCTTTTATTGCTTGTCTCAAGTTCGTGGTAAGTTTTTGTTTGTTTGAGTTTCGCTCGTTAGAATAGAAGCAAAATTTAGGACAGGAACTTTCCATGAATCAGTCACCCACTTGGCACGATGTGATCGGCGAAGAGAAAAAGCAGAGCTACTTTGTAGACACCTTGAATTTTGTTGAAGCCGAACGCGCCGCAGGCAAAGCTATTTTTCCTCCCACAAAAGATGTCTTTAACGCGTTTCGTTTTACCGAGTTCAAAGACGTTAAGGTCGTGATTCTAGGACAAGACCCATACCACGGCCCAAATCAGGCGCATGGCCTGTGTTTCTCTGTACTTCCTGGCATTAAAACGCCACCGTCACTGGTTAATATGTATAAAGAGCTGGCGCAAGATATTGAAGGTTTCCAAATCCCTCAACATGGTTTTTTGCAAAGCTGGGCTGAACAAGGCGTATTGTTACTCAATACGGTATTAACGGTGGAGCAAGGTAAAGCGCATTCACATTCAAAGACAGGTTGGGAAACGTTTACTGATCGAGTGATTGAAGCCATTAATCAGCATCAAGAAGGTGTAGTGTTCCTGCTGTGGGGTTCACATGCACAGAAGAAAGGTCGTTTTATCGATCGCAATAAACACCATGTCTTGGCAGCACCGCATCCATCGCCGTTATCGGCACATCGAGGCTTTTTCGGTTGTAAGCATTTCTCTCAAGCAAACCAGTTGCTTACATCACAAGAAAAAGCACCAATTAACTGGCATTTGCCATTAACGGTATAAATGAAGAGACAGCGATCATGGATGCTATGATCGCTGTTTTTTTGAGCACGCTCGAGGCTGATAGTAAATTTCTCATGTACACTTACTAAAAGTAGGTGTTAAGGAGAGACGCTATGATGATCGAAAGAATTCGACGCGAACATGGTTATATGGTTCGTCTGTTGGCGATACTGCGCCATAAGCTTAATGAGATAAAAAAAGAACGTGTAATCAACTATGCGTTAGTAAGCGAGATTGTTGATTACCTCTCTAATCATTCGGAGAAAGTACACCACCCGAAAGAAGATATCCTCTATCACCACTTTCTTGAACACTATGGTAAGCAACAAACCATGGAAAATTTAGAGAAAGAACATCTAGAGTTAGCGAGTAAAACCAGAGAGTTTTCATCCGTGATAGAGATGATCCTTCAGGATGCTGTTGTGCCACAAGACATGTTTGTCGCTCACCTAGAAGATTTCATAGAATCGCAAAGGCACCACTTGGAGCTAGAAGAGCGAAAAATTTTGCCTCTCATTGAAGAGTTATTTACCACAGAAGATTGGCAGCATGTCGAGAGCTTATGGAGCGTCAGTGAGGATGACCCTGTATTTGGTGACACGATTGCTGATCGTTATAAGCAGTTGGCCGAACGTGTTCGTCAAAGTGATACTGAGTATGTTTAAGCCTGAGTGATGAAACCTGAGCGAGCGAAAGCCGTCTCTCGGGTTTGTGAGATACATTTCTTATTTATTGGGAATCAACCGAAAATTTAGTGTGCATATTTCTCGGCAAAAAGTACGGAAGATTCTCATTGAGTAATAATGGTATTCATACTTAAACCTTGGTACATAAACTCACGGTGTTTACGGTCACTGTAAACAAAAAACAAAAGGCACCTGTAAGGTGCCTTTTGTTTGAATTAGAGTTTAATGTCTTCCAAGTTATAATCGGTACAGACATCAAGTTCGCGCAGCTCTTTAAGCAAATTGCGTCTGTCGTTCATCTCTTCTATTTCACGCCACTTTCGCTTTACTGGTTTGGCACGAGATTTGGTTGTTGAGGTAGTATCCAGATTAAAAATGTCATCTAGTTGAAAGCCTTCCATAAGCCACCTTTACCTTTCTTAAGCTAAACTGTTGTAACCAGTCCTTGTGGAGTTTTTTAAGTACCACAATAGCCGTGAGAATAACCATGATATATTTCGCATTTGTGTCGGTAGCATGACATTTTCGTGCAAAAATATTCTCAAAATCACACTTTTTATTGCAACGATGTGGATAAAAAATGCACAAACGATCTCAAGAAAACGATTAAATAGAGAGATTTTCTATGTTAATTCGATTTGATGAATGGGTGCACTGCGCAAAGGTTAAAGTTGCATAAAATCAGTTTGATGAAATAGTGTTCAATTAGATAGTAAGTCACTAGCGTAAATTTATGTAACACCTTGTGAATACTAGCTTGTTCTTGTTTATACGGTTTGCCATTCCATTTAATGAAGAATAATTATTTATGTTGGTGTTTGGTAATTGAAATGTTGCGCAGTTTGAGTGTTAAGTCTTCTATTTATGTTATTTTTTGGTGACTTTATAGTGAAAAATAACAATTATATTATTATTGTTGCATATTGATTTTTGCGCTCCTAGGTTGCATTATCCGCCCGTCAAAAAATACGCTGGTACGTAAAATGGATGCATGAAGCGACGTTTACGATTCTAGATTGCCCATAAACATTACTTAAAAAGCTAAGCACACTTTGACACTTAGCAGGCAATTTGGTGGATGGCTAGGACGCATAGACTGGCGCAACTCACTTTGAGGTACACATGACAGACTTAATCAATTTGATGAACGATCTCCTCTGGGGCTCGATTCTGGTTTATCTTCTTGTTGGTGTTGGTATTTACTTCACCGCTCGATTAGGGTTCATTCAGTTCCGCCATTTCGGCCACATGTTCTCTGTTCTTAAGAACAGCCGTAAAGCAGACAAAGCTGGTATTTCCTCTTTCCAAGCGCTTTGTACTAGTCTTGCTGCACGTGTTGGTACAGGTAACATGGCGGGCGTTGCAGTTGCATTGACTGCGGGTGGTCCTGGTGCGATCTTCTGGATGTGGCTGATTGCAATGCTTGGTATGGCAACATCGTTTGCTGAGAGCACACTGGCGCAGCTATACAAAACCAAAGATGATGATGGCAACTACCGTGGTGGCCCTGCCTACTACATGGAAAAAGGCTTGGGCATGCGTTGGATGGGCGTGTTGTTCTCAGTTTTCCTAATCATCGCTTTTGGTTTGGTATTCAACGCCGTACAAGCTAACTCAATTGCCAATGCAATGAGCAACGCATTTGGTTGGAATAACCTGTATGTCGGTATTGCCGTTGTTTTACTGTCTGCAATTGTTATTTTCGGTGGCATCAAGCGTATCGCAAGAGTTGCTGAGATGATCGTTCCGATCATGGCACTACTTTATCTAGCCCTAGCGCTGTTCATCATGTTCTCTAACCTAGAGAAATTACCTGATGTATTGATGCTTATCTTTAAGAGTGCATTTGGTCTGCAAGAAGCAGCAGCAGGTGGTCTTGGCTACGCAATTGCACAGGCAATGATTAACGGTATTAAGCGCGGTCTATTCTCGAATGAAGCAGGTATGGGTTCTGCACCTAACGCGGCAGCTTCAGCAACACCTTACCCACCACACCCAGCGTCTCAAGGTTACGTACAGATGCTAGGCGTGTTCATGGATACGATCGTTATCTGTTCTGCAACAGTGGCTATCATCCTGATGTCTGGTGAGTATGTCGGTCAAGCAACAGAAGTGACTGGTATCGAGCTAACTCAGCGAGCATTGAGCTCACAAGTTGGCGATTGGGGCGGCATCTTTGTTGCTGTGGCAATCTTCTTCTTTGCGTTTACTTCAATCATTGCAAACTACTCGTACGCTGAAACGAACTTAATCTTCCTAGAGCACAATCACAAAGCGGGCTTAAGCATTTTCCGCGTTATTGTTCTTGGTATGGTGATGTTTGGTGCACTAGCTTCGTTACCAGTCGTATGGTCGCTTGCTGACGTCTCTATGGGTCTGATGGCGATAGTCAACTTGGTGGCGATCATCTTGCTATCTGGCATCGTGATTAAACTGGCCAAAGATTACAATCGCCAGCTTGGTGAAGGCAAAGTGCCAACATTTGATGCGAATGACTTCCCAGAGCTGAAATCTCAGCTTGAAGAAGGCATTTGGTACAACGATAAAAAAGACTAAGTGAGCTATCACTCATAGTTGAAAGCTATTAGTACGATGTAAAAAGCCATGCAGACAATGCATGGCTTTTTTTGTACCCTATTAAAAACAAAATTAGAGAAGGGAAAGTCATGCTTATCGTAGTTTCTCCAGCGAAGACTCTTGATTACGAGTCTCCGTTAGCGACAGAAAAATTTACTCAACCTGAGTTGGTCGAATACTCAAAAGAGCTTATCGATGTTTGCCGCAAACTGACTCCTGCTGATGTTGCCTCTTTAATGAAAGTGAGCGACAAGATTGCCGATTTAAATGTGGGCCGATTCCAAGAGTGGAGTGAAACGTTTACCACGGAAAACTCACGACAAGCCATTCTTGCATTTAAAGGTGACGTTTACACAGGGCTAGACGCCGAAAGTTTATCTGAAGCGGACTTCGAATATGCTCAAGATCATCTGCGTATGCTATCGGGTCTTTATGGTTTACTAAAACCACTTGATTTGATGCAGCCATACCGCCTTGAAATGGGTACCAAGCTTGCAAACGACAAGGGTACGAACTTGTACCAGTTTTGGGGCAATGTTATTACAGACAAGCTTAACGAAGCGATTTCTGCTCAAGGCGATAATGTCCTTATCAACCTTGCATCAAATGAATACTTTAAAGCGGTTAAGCCAAAGAATTTAGATGCGCAAGTGATCACGCCAGTATTCAAAGATTGTAAGAATGGTCAATACAAGGTCATCAGTTTTTACGCGAAGAAAGCGCGCGGTATGATGGCGCGTTACATCATTGAAAGCCGTGTTGAGAGCGTGGCAGACCTGACTAAGTTTGATACGGCGGGTTACTACTTTGTGGAAGATGAATCGACGCCAACAGAGTTAGTATTTAAACGCGAAGAGCAAAAATAAAGCTGATTGAGACGTAGTCTACGTTAATCTCTATCAGCACAAACGAAAAAGGGTTGGCATTGCCAACCCTTTGTTATTTTTTAGCTTGAGCTACTTGGCCCCAACAAGGTTACTTCTTCTTAGCGGTTTTCTTTTTCGCTACTTTTTTCTTGTCGTCTTTTTTCTTTTTCTTCTTAAACACAGGCTTTTTGTGTTTAGGACGCATCTCTTTCACGAAACGCTCTTTGATGTCTTCTTTCACGTAGCGCGCAACGCGATCCATCATTGGTTGGTCGTGTGCTTCTACGATTGAGATAGCGTTACCTTTTTTACCCGCGCGAGCCGTACGGCCGATACGGTGAAGGTAAACATCAGCCGTGCGCGGCATGTCGTAGTTGATAACGTGTGATACATCCGGAAGATCGATACCACGCGCAGCAACGTCCGTCGCGAGCAGAACGTTCACAGTTCCATCGCGGAAGCGAGAAATCGCATTGTTACGACGATCTTGCGGCATTTCACCTTGAATCCAAGAACATGGAATCTGTGCACTTTCAAGCTGCGCTCGTAGCTCAGCCAAACGCTCACGAGTCTTTAAAAAGACGATAGTGCGCTCAGCTTGCTGAGTAATAATGTGTTTTAGTAATTCTAGTTTGTGTTCAGCATCATCAGCACGGTGGTACCACTGAGCAATTTTCTTACGCTCACGCAGCGGTGATTTTGCGTCGATCTCTGCTGGGTCATTCAACAGATCAGCGGTAAAGCCTTCTACGCCTTTCCCTTCTAACGTTGCTGAAAACAGAAGGGTTTGCTTACGCCAGCGACATTCGTTAGACAGGCGATCGACAGTAGGAGCAAAACCCATATCTAGCATACGGTCTGCTTCATCAAGGATTAACCATTCGATTGCACGACAATCAAAACGCTCTGCATCAATGTATTCTTTTAAACGGCCAGGTGTCGCAACCACAATGTCTTGCGTTGTTGCAAGGATGTCGGCGTGCTCTTGGTACTGAACACCACCAGTGATGGTGAAAATGTTGAGTTTGGTATTTTTTGCCAAAGCACGTGCTTGATCGGCAATTTGCATCGCCAGTTCGCGAGTAGGCGTTAGGATCAAAATACGCGCAGGCCCAGGCTTACGACGAGGGAAGTCTTGCAAGTATTGCAATGCTGGCAGGACGAAGGCGGCCGTTTTACCAGTTCCTGTTGGCGCTGACGCTAGAATGTCACGACCGTCCAACGCTTGTGGAATCGCTTCTGCCTGAATTTTTGTTGGGCGTTCGTAACCCATCTCTTCAATGGCTTCAAGTAGGTTTTGGTCTAGATCAAGTTCAGCAAAGGTTCTGATCACAATGAGTTCTCCACAAGCAAAGCTTGGTTAATGGTTCGCCACAACAGCATAGAATACAAAAAGGTCGCACATTATAAAGTGATTGGTGATAAGGATCACATGTTATTTCACATCTTAAGATAAAACTCGCGGGTTAACTGGATGAAATCATCACTATAGCCGTCATTTGAACGGATAATTAAATGTGACGTCTGCAAATCGCAAGGTCGTTTTGACAGTTCAAATAACAGTCGGTGTACTGGTTTCTTTTCTGATGGTTGCACACGACAGATCCTCGATAGATACCAACCTTGGTTTAATGCTAGCTCAATGAACTGCTCGCCTTCGGTGATTGGCAACACAAAACTAGCTCTCCCTTCGTCATCAAGCAAATGATAGCAACGCTGTAGCAATGCGTTATGGCCTAGCGTATCAGTGTGCCTCGCGGTTGCACGTTGACTGTGTTTCGATTGCTCGCCGCTGTTGAAGTAGGGCGGGTTACAAATGATGCGTTGGAATGAATGTGTCGGCGTAAAGTGCAGTATGTCGGTGTGATGCACACTTACACGATCTGACCAAGGAGACTGGACCATATTTTTTTGCGCGGCAGCAACGGCTGTTAATTCGATATCGACCGCGGTTATTTGAGCTTCCGTAAAGCGTTGAGCACACATCAGGGCAAGCAGGCCAGTGCCAGTGCCAATATCGAGAATTTTAGCGTCGTTAGGGCTTTGAATCCAAGCACCAAGCATTACCCCATCTGTGCTGACTGGCATACCACTCTCGCCGCCCTCAATACAAAATTGCTTAAAATTGAAACCTTTAGTTTTCAGTTTTTTGTTCTTCATGATTGTTTTATATTTGCTCAATAATTAAGTGGATTACTCTATTGTTTATTAATTGTATAGATTGTTGTTTTGTTGGTTATTAAATTGTATTGTTAATTGATCGAGATAAAGAACTGGTCTGTTATTTGGATCTGGTTATATCCACTGCTTTTAAGTTTGAAAACTAAATTAATATGGTGTTTTTTTCTTAAAGGTTGCCAAATGATGAGTCTTTCGTCATTATGCGGCGAAAATTTTATAGATTGAACCACGTGTACTTATTGACTTTAGGTATACAAAAAGTGGTCTAAGCATACACAACATTCATTAATTAAAAGACAAGGGTTATCTGTGAAGCAGACGTTAAAACTAACAGATATTATCGCAGTAGGCTTTATGCTATTTGCGTTCTTTTTAGGTGCGGGCAATATTATCTTTCCACCTCTAGCGGGTCAGTTAGCGGGTGAAAACTTAATGCCAGCTATGTTTGGTTTCTTGCTGACAGCGGTAGGTCTACCTCTTATTACTATCGTTGCTATTGCTGTTGCTGGTGGTTCTTGGGATCACTTAACGCAAGATCTTCCGAAAAAAGCAGCGGTTATTATGGCTGCGTTGATCTTCATCATCATCGGTCCTGCGTTTGCTGCGCCTCGTACTGGCCTAGTGGCTTACGAGATGGCGGTGAAACCTTTCTTCCTTGAAGCGTCACAAACGCATCTCACTGCATTTTCAGTGATCTTCTTTATTGCGGCGATGATGTTCTCATGGTTCCAAGGCCGTTTGATCGATCTTATCGGTAAAGTACTGACACCAGCATTGTTCGTTGGTTTGATCATTCTTGCTGTCGCTGTCTTCCTTGATCCTCAGGGCGATATGATTGGCGCGCACGGTGAATACCTAACGCAGCCTCTGACCAAAGGCTTCTTAGAAGGCTACAACACAATGGATACGTTCGCGTCATTGATGTTTGGTATGCTGATGGTTGATGCACTGCGCGGTAAAGGCATTACTGAGCGCTCTGCAACTACTAAATATCTGATCTATGCAGGTTGTATTGCTGCTGCTGGTCTTGCGTTTGTTTACATCTCACTATTTTACTTAGGTGCGACGAGTGCAACGGTTGCTGCTGGTGCTGATAATGGTGGCCTAGTGCTTAGCCAATACGTTCAAGCGTTGTTTGGTCCATACGGTCAAATCGTTCTGTCTGTCATCGTATTGCTAGCGTGTCTGACAACCGCGATTGGCTTGATTTCTGCGTGTTCAGATTTCTTCAGCTCGAAAACACCACTGTCATACAAGCAATGGGTACTGATTAATGGTTCTGTTTGTGCATTGGTTGCAAACGTTGGTCTTGCACAGCTGATTTCTCTGTCAGTGCCAGTATTGTTTGCGCTGTACCCTGTGGCGATTGCGTTGGTTGCACTAACATTTGTGCGCAGTAAACTGCCGAATCCACGCTTTGCTTACCGTGCGGTACTGCTTGTATCTCTGCTGTTTGCGTTAGTTGATGCGGCAAAAGTATCGGGTATTGATGTTTCTGCGTTTAACATGTTGCCACTATTCGAAGTCGGCATGGGTTGGGTGCTTCCAACATTTGCGGCTATCGTGTGCATGTTCTTCATCGCGAAACCTCGCCCAGAGCTAGCACAAGAAACCGCGTAATCAAGATAATAAAAAGCCCGATGAATTACTTCATCGGGCTTTTTACTTTTTAATGATGACGTGTTTGCGCTATTAAAGCGTGTCGTGGAATTCCACAAGAACTTGTTCACACCATTTTTCGATGCGTTCATCACTCAGTTCGTACTGTGAGTCTTCATCTAACGCAAGTCCAACAAACTTGCTGCCATCTTCGATCAATGCTTTCGATGCTTCAAATTCGTAGCCTTCATTTGGCCAGTAACCGATAAAGGTTGCGCCTGTGGCTTGCAATTCATCGTGAAGTAAGCCCATCGCATCTAAATACCACTCTCCGTAACCTTCTTGGTCACCCAGACCAAACAGCGCTACAACTTTGCCTTTCAGTGGTGTGGTCGCGATGTCTTGCCAAATCGCGTTCCAATCTTCTTGAATTTCACCAAAATCCCAAGTTGAGATGCCAAGGAGTAATAAGTCGTAGTCCGCCATTAGTGATAACGGTGTCTCTTTCACATTGTGAATGTCGACAAGGTCTTCACCAATAAGGGTACGAATTTTCTCTGCTGCCATTTCGGTGTAGCAGGTCGTTGAGCCGTAAAAGAGTCCGATTTTCATTATATTCGTCGTTATTTGTGTTGCTGTTGTGGAAGATTCTAACCATAAATTGAGGAAGATTGCAGCGAATATCCTATGTGGGATGATTTTTTATGGTATTGGATTGGCAGGTGCTTTAATCTAAATACTGTAAATATAAACAGATAAGGAAGCATTCATGACGGCACAACAGCCTGTCAATCAACAAGATTTTTCGCTTGTTGAGCAATTCTTAGATGCGATGTGGATGGAGCGTGGCCTATCAGAGAACACGTTGGCTTCCTACCGAAACGATTTAATGAAGTTGCTCGTGTGGATGGAAAAACATCGATACCGTCTTGATTTTATCAGTTTGTCTGGCTTGCAAGAATATCAAAGCCACCTTGTAGATTTAGATTACAAACAGACGTCTCGTGCGCGTATGTTGTCGGCGATTCGCCGTTTATTCCAATACCTGCATCGTGAGAAGGTGCGCGCTGATGACCCGAGTGCGCTCTTGGTTAGTCCTAAACTGCCACAACGTTTACCCAAAGATATTAGTGAAGAGCAAGTGGACGCGTTGCTCGAGGCGCCAGACCCGAACGACCCTATAGAATTGCGCGATAAAGCGATGCTAGAGCTACTCTACGCGACAGGGTTGCGTGTGACAGAGCTCGTCAGTTTGACCATGGAAAATGTTAGCTTGCGCCAAGGGGTGGTGCGCGTGACTGGTAAAGGTGGTAAAGAACGCCTAGTTCCTATGGGGGAAAACGCGGTCGATTGGATCGAGACGTTCATTCAACAAGGGCGTCCTGCGTTACTTGGTGATACATCATCTGATATTGTTTTTCCTAGTAAACGCGCAAGACAAATGACTCGTCAGACGTTTTGGCACCGTATTAAGTACTATGCTTTGATAGCAGGGATTGATACTGATCAGCTGTCGCCGCACGTACTGCGTCATGCCTTTGCCACGCATTTATTGAACTATGGCGCAGATCTCAGGGTCGTACAGATGCTTTTAGGACATAGTGACTTATCGACCACGCAAATTTATACTCACGTGGCGACTGAACGATTGAAGCAGATCCACAGTCAACACCACCCAAGAGCATAACAATGGTTAGATTCATCCATGTCCTCTTGGAAAAACGATTTTACATTAAGGTGAATTTCATGAGCGTATTACGCCGACTAACTCTGCTGACTTTACCATTTTTTGTTACCGCTTGTGGTGCAGAAGAAAGTCAGGCTCAAACGGAGACTCCTGCGCAACAAGTGGCGCCAGCTGCACAAAGCGGCTTTGATGAAGCAGCATTAAAAACTAAGTTCTCAAAGCTTGGTTTATCTATCGTTGATATTCAACCATCAGACGTCGCTGGCTTATTGGAAATTCAAACCAATGGCGGGATCCTGTTTGCTTCAAATGATGGTAGCCATTTTATCGCCGGTACGCTTTATGCCATTAATGATGATGGCAGTTACAAAGATGTCATAGCAGAGCGTCAAGCGCCGCTTAACGCCGAGAAAATTGCGCAGTTCTCCGATAGCATGATCGAATACAAAGCCGACGATGAAAAGTACGTTGTGACCGTATTCACCGATATCACATGTGGTTACTGTGTGCGTCTGCATAGCCAAATGCAAGGCTATAATGATCTAGGTATTACAGTGCGTTACATGGCTTACCCTCGCCAAGGTGCAACTGGCCCTGTGGCAGAACAAATGGCAACGATTTGGTGTGCTGAAGATCCGGCGTCGGCAATGCACAACGCGAAAGTGAATCGTACATTTGATAACCCTGCGAAAGACCTGAAACAGTGTAAAGAAACCATCCAGGCGCATTACAATCTAGGTCGCCAATTGGGTATTTCTGGTACGCCAGCAATCTTCTTACCGAATGGCGAAATGGTTGGTGGCTACCTACCACCTGCAGAGCTATTGAAACGTTTAAAGCAACTATAATCCATTAGGAGCAGAGTCGGCAAAGTTGTCGGCTCTTTTAAGCATGATAGAAATTCAACGACGTCCTGAACCTGATCTTTCCCTTCTTCCTGATTCCATTCCTCCGATTCTTAAACGTATCTACATCAACCGTGGGATAACGGATCTTTCACAATTAGAAACGTCGGCCCGTGGGTTGCATTCATATCAAAAACTCGGGGGGATTGAGCAAGCTGTCGATCTTTTGTTTCAGGGGATAAAAGAACAAAAACGCATCATCGTTGTCGGTGATTTTGACGCTGATGGCGCGACAAGCTCAGCATTATCAGTACTCGCGCTGCGCATGCTTGGTAGTCACAATGTGGATTACCTAGTGCCAAATCGTTTTGAAGACGGTTATGGGTTAAGCCCAGAAGTCGTTGACCAAGCCTTAGAGCTTGGCGCTGAGATGATCATGACGGTGGATAACGGCGTCTCATCAATCGAAGGCGTGCGTTACGCAAAAGAAAATGGCATTACCGTGCTTGTTACCGATCACCACTTGCCAGGACAAGTGTTGCCTGATGTGGA
Source organism: Vibrio sp. 970 (assembly GCF_033339075.1). NCBI lineage: Bacteria > Pseudomonadati > Pseudomonadota > Gammaproteobacteria > Vibrionales > Vibrionaceae > Vibrio > Vibrio sp. 970. The sequence continues at coordinate 55,149 of NZ_JAWOTW010000012.1, read as the reverse complement.
TGCAATGGTGAACCCAAACCTTGAGAGCTGTAGCTTTCCATCTAAAGCGCTTGCGGGTGTAGGGGTCGCGTTTTATCTCATGATGGCACTATGCGTTCATATGCGAAAACACAATTGGTTTGCAGAACAGGGGATGCAAGAGCCCAAGTTGATGGAACTGATTGACCTTGTTGCACTGGGTACCGTCGCCGACGTCGTTCCATTGGATGAAAACAACCGCATTCTTGTACACCAAGGCTTGCAACGTATTCGTGCGGGCAAAGCGCGTCCCGGCATCCAGGCATTAATTGAGGTCGCGAAGCGCGATGCGCGTCGTTTAGTTGCGTCCGATTTTGGCTTTGCTTTAGGTCCACGTATTAACGCTGCAGGTCGTCTTGATGACATGTCTTTCGGTGTTGAACTATTGATGTGTAACAACATCCACGCTGCTCGTCGCATGGCAAGTGAATTGGATGGCTTGAACCAAACTCGTAAAGAGATTGAAGAAGGCATGAAGCAAGAAGCGATGGCTTTCTGTGAGCGCCTTCAGTTTGGTGAAGGCAATGAGCTTCCTTATGGCCTAGCCTTGTTCCAACGTGATTGGCATCAAGGTGTGATTGGTATTTTGGCTTCGCGTATTAAAGAGAAGTTTCACCGTCCAGTCATTGCATTTGCTGATGGCGGAGAAGGGACGATTAAAGGCTCGTGTCGTTCTATTCCGGGGCTACACATGCGCGATGCGTTGGATTTCATCGACACGCAAAACCCGGGTTTGATCATCAAGTTTGGTGGACACGCCATGGCAGCAGGCTTAACGATTAAAGAGCAGGATTTTGAGCGTTTCAGTCGTTTGTTTGATGAAGTGGTAAAAAAGGAACTCGATGAAGCGGCGCTAAAAGGCGTGATCATGTCCGATGGCGAACTTAAGCCGGAAGAGTTCTCTATGCATGTTGCTGAACAGCTGCGATCGGGTGGCCCTTTTGGACAAGCTTTCCCAGAGCCAATCTTTGATGGTGAGTTTAAAGTACTGCATCAAAAGCTGGTGGGTGAGAAGCATCTTAAATTGATGTTAGAGCCGCTTTATAAAGGTCACCCTACCAATGTGATGATCGACGGTATCGCATTCAATGTTGATCTACGTCGATGGCCAGATGCATCGGTTAAAACAGTACGTCTCGCGTATAAGCTGGATGTGAATGAATTTCGTGGTAATCAATCATTGCAATTGATGATCGACCATATCGAAGCTAAGTAATACCTAGATTAACCTTTCTTATAGAGTACGGTTATCCCTAAGTGGGTGTAAAATTTTATGACCGTGCTCTCTCTCACCGCAATCTGATTTCTCATCCGAAATTTTCCTGTATCTCGGTCACATTTTTCAGTAGAATTTCTCGGTTAAATTCTATTCTAAAATGTTGAGTAAACATGTTTGAAATCAATCCAATTAAAAACCGTCTGCAGGACGTGTCTCAGCGCACAAATGTCCTGAGGGGGTATCTTTGACTATGACGCGAAGAAAGAGCGTCTAGAAGAAGTCAACGCAGAACTTGAACAACCAGATGTATGGAACGAACCTGAGCGTGCGCAAGCACTGGGTAAAGAGCGTGCATCACTAGAAGCGGTTGTTGAAACCATTGATCAACTAGAGCAAGGTGTGGAAGATGTAGAAGGTCTTCTTGAGCTGGCTGTAGAAGAAGAAGATCAAGAAACATTTGACGAAATTGAACCAGAACTCGCTGAGTTGGAAGAGAAGCTAGAAAAGCTTGAATTCCGTCGTATGTTCTCTGGCGACCACGATAGCTCTGATTGTTACATCGATTTGCAAGCTGGCTCTGGTGGTACAGAAGCACAAGACTGGACTAACATGCTGCTGCGTATGTACCTACGTTGGGCAGAAGCGAAGGGCTTCAAAGCTGAAGTGATTGAAGTCTCTGAAGGTGAAGTCGCGGGTCTTAAGTCGGCAACAGTTCGCATCTCTGGTGAATATGCGTACGGTTGGTTACGCACTGAAACGGGCGTTCATCGTCTTGTTCGTAAATCTCCGTTCGATTCAGGCGGTCGTCGCCATACGTCATTTGCTTCTGCGTTCATCTATCCAGAGATTGATGAAAACATCGACATCGACATTAATCCTTCCGACCTACGCATTGACGTTTACCGTGCGTCAGGCGCAGGTGGTCAGCACGTAAACACCACAGAATCTGCGGTACGTATTACGCACGTACCTACGAACACAGTGGTTCAGTGTCAGAATGACCGTTCTCAACATAAGAACAAAGATCAGGCAATGAAACAGCTTCGAGCGAAGCTATTTGAGCTTGAATTGCAAAAGCAAAATGCGGAAAAACAAGCTAATGAAGACGCTAAGTCTGACATTGGCTGGGGTAGCCAGATCCGTTCTTACGTATTGGATGACTCACGTATTAAGGACCTCCGTACGGGCATTGAAAACCGTAATACTCAAGCGGTTCTTGATGGCGATCTGGACAAATTTATTGAAGCTAGCCTGAAATCAGGTCTATAAAGCTTTTCACCGACAAAAACAGGATACATCGAAAATGACTGATGCTGTTCAAAACGAAACTGTACTAGAAGAAAATAAGCTGATTGCTGAACGCCGCGCTAAACTGGATGCAATCCGAAAGAGCTGCAAAGCGAACGGCCATCCAAACGACTTCCGTCGTGACGCACTAGCGGGCGACCTTCAGAAAGAGTTCGGTGAAAAGACGAAGGAAGAGCTAGAAGAGCTTAACCACGTAGTAGCAATCGCTGGCCGTATCATGGCTAAACGTGGTCCATTCTTGGTAATTCAAGAAACTTCTGGCCGTATCCAAGCTTATGCTGACAAAGCGGTTCAAAAAGTACTTAAAGAAAAATACCAAGGTCTAGATATCGGTGACATCATCGGTGTTAAAGGTGCACTTCATAAGTCTGGTAAGGGTGACCTATACGTGAACATGGAAGAGTACGAGTTGCTAACCAAAGCACTACGTCCACTTCCAGAAAAGTTCCACGGTCTAACTGACCAAGAGATGCGTTACCGCCAACGTTACGTTGACCTGATCGTTAACGAAGACTCTCGTCAAGCGTTCGTAGTACGTTCTAAAGTAATGTCTGCAATCCGCAACTTCATGATCTCTAAGCAGTTCATGGAAGTTGAAACGCCAATGATGCACGTTATCCCTGGCGGTGCGAGTGCGCGTCCATTCATCACGCACCACAACGCACTAGACATGCCAATGTACCTACGTATCGCGCCAGAGCTATACCTGAAGCGTCTAGTTGTTGGTGGTTTTGATCGCGTATTCGAAATCAACCGTAACTTCCGTAACGAAGGCCTTTCTCCACGCCACAACCCAGAATTCACAATGATGGAATTCTACATGGCGTACGCAGACTACAAAGATCTGATGGACCTAACTGAAGAACTACTAAGCTCAGTGGCGCAAGAAGTTCTAGGTTCAACGTCAATGCCTTACGGTGATGAAACGGTTGAGTTTGGTGGTACTTACACTCGTATGAGCATGTTCGAAGCAATCAAGCACTACAACCCAGACCACGCGCAAATCCAAGCGCTAACAGAAGAAGACCTACAAAACCGTGATCTAATGGTTTCTATCGCGAAATCTGTTCATGTTGAAGTAGAACCTTTCTGGACATGTGGTCAGCTTCTTGAAGAGATCTTTGGTGAAACAGCAGAACCTAAGCTAATGCAGCCTACGTTCATCACTGGTTACCCAGCAGATATTTCTCCGTTGGCTCGTCGTAGCGATGATAACCCGTTCTTTACAGACCGCTTTGAGTTCTTTATCGGTGGCCGTGAAGTAGCGAACGGTTTCTCAGAGCTTAACGATGCTGAAGACCAAGATGCACGCTTTAAAGCACAGGTTGAAGCGAAAGAGTCTGGTGACGACGAAGCAATGTTCTACGATGCAGACTACATCACTGCTCTAGAGCACGGCCTACCGCCAACAGCAGGCCAAGGTATCGGTATCGACCGTTTGGTTATGCTACTGACTAACACGCACACTATCCGTGACGTGATCCTATTCCCTGCAATGCGCCCGCAAGCGTAATTCGATAGGATGAGTAAAAAACCACCTTCGGGTGGTTTTTTTTTGCCTTTTAGTTAAGTTAATTCAAGTTGTTGCATTTGCTTTTTAATGGGATATGCAAATAAACATTCGCCAAATCTCAATCTATTGCATAGTCTTAATACTGAGACAGACGTGAGGGGGCGGAGTCTCGATAATGTTACCCGCTCGCAAAGATAAGTTTGTGGCACAAAATTTCTATTAACAATGAAAAAGGGTTAGAGAATGGCTGGGCAGTTTAAGATGGATTCCATCCCGGGATCGCTTGTGGTAGTTGGCGGTACTTATGAGCCTTGGTTATCGGTACTGGAGCAAGTGGGCTGGAAGTGTCACCAAGTAGGTGATTTACGCAAAGCTAATACGCTGTTAGAAGATATTGGTCCATGTATCGGTATTGTTGATCTCAGCCATGACGAGTTCAGCTTGAATGGCTTGGCGAACTTAGTCAGCTCTCACAAACACGTACGTTGGTTAGCGTTTATTCGTGAATCTCAGCTTGGCACTGACACCATATGCCAGTTCATTGTTAACTTTTGTATCGATTTTTTCACAGCGCCGATCCCAGATGCACAGTTATTAAGCACAATAGGTCACCAGCTTGGCATGCTTAAGTTGGAGAAAAAAGTTTGGCCTAGTTTTGGTAGCAGTTTAGATATGGGTTTGATCGGTGAATCTATCCCGATGAAACGTTTACGCGATCAAGTGAAGCGCATTGGTCCAACGGACGTCAGCATTCTGATTTCTGGGGAAAGTGGGACTGGTAAAGAGGCGGTTGCTAGGGCCATCCATAAAGTCTCTTCACGCTCTCATAAACCGTTTATGGCAATTAACTGTCGCGCACTCAATGAACAACGTTTCCAAGCTGAAGTATTTGGTATTAACGCCGATGAAGATATGGAAGCATGCCTGCTTGAACAAGCAGATGGCGGCACCGTGTTGTTTAACGACATTCTTACCATTTCAAAAGAGCAGCAAATGAATCTGCTGAGATTCTTGCAAGAAGGCACCATTGATACTAAAGATGGCGTAAAAGCGGTTAACGTGCGTATTCTTGCTGCTAACTCGTCGGATGTTGAAAAAGCTTTGATTGACGGTGACTTCAATGAAGAGCTTTACCATTACATCAACGTTCTGCGCATCAATGTCCCTAGCTTGAAAGAACGTGCGAGTGACATCGCATTGCTGGCTCGTTTCTACTTACAAGAGTTCTCAAAAGAGTACAACTCGCAAGCAAAAAGCTTTTCTGAGGATGCATTCAAGGCACTGACACGTTATTTCTGGCCTGGAAATGTGCGTGAGCTGATGAACCAAGTGAAGCGAGCGGTATTAATGTCCGACAGCGTAATGATTGAAGAGCATCACTTAGATTTACCTCAACGTAATGACTCAAAGCGCAGCTTGAAATCAATCCGAGAGAAGAGTGAACGTGATGCGTTGCTGGTTGTTTTGGAATCTCATTCTGGTCAAGTTTCAAATGCGGCGAAAGAGCTCGGAGTTTCGCGTGCAACCATGTATCGACTACTTAATAAACATAACTTGATTTCCGAACAAGCCATGTAGTTGGCCTTTCCCTGTGTTAAATAGGCGAATAAATACAATAAAAGAGAGTGGCCACAGAGCCGCTCTTTTTATTTTTGTTTGGTTTGATTTATAAAATCCGCAAATTTATATATTCCTCAGGTGAATATGTTATACATAAAAGTATATGAAACTAAATTGCGGTGTATTGATTTGTTTTTAATCAAAAAGGCAAAAAATGTTTGATATATATTCATCAAAGCTTACAATTTAACCGTAACTCAATGAGTTATACCTTTCATAAACGGATTAATTTTTAGCTAGGAGGCGCAAGATGAAACATTACGTTGTTAACACCACTGCTTGCGCTGATCGTATGCCTATCGCTCCGATAACCCTTAAATCGGATGATACCAATACCACTGGCTCACAAGATAAAAATTAATCCGTAACCTATCATATTTATTACTAGGCTGCGGGAAAGTAGCGGCTTAGTATCAACAGAATATTTCTGTTCATTTTACGCACTATTTTTCCCAGTCGAATACATCGATAATCGGAGAAAATATTATGCGTCACTCTATTTACTTACAATTGGCCACTTTGCTATTGAAAGCAGACCTTAAACGCGAAGAAAAGCAATGGCAGCGTACCATACGCCGAACTGCTCATGATATTCCATGGACGAATGTTCATCTATTGAGGGATATTGGTTTAGATCGCGATGGTCGTTCTACACGTGCCAATGTTCCGGATGCAGTAAAAGTTGAACGTCGAGTTCGTCACCTTCGTCGAGTCTTAACGTCGCGAATAATGACGTAATCGTTAGCGTGTTGGGCTGACTGAGTTGCTAACGAGTCATTCAACACGCTTAACTTTTTATATGAAGTATGACTTCATTGGATAAACAGCTGATCTTGAAGATCAGCTGTTTTCGTTTGAAGGTGGTACTGTTAAGGGCAAGGATTCGAGTAAGTTGTACCTATTGCTTGAATTTCAGTAAGTAGTTCGTCGCTAAGTTGCAAATCAATACTGTCGATATTGGCTTTTAATTGGTCTAGGTTTGTTGCTCCGATAATGTTAGAAGCAACAAATGGACGCTGATTGACAAACGCGAGCGCCATTTGTGCAGGGTTTAGACCATGCTCTTGAGCTAAATTGACGTAAGCTTCGGTCGCTTTAACACCTTGCGGAGTGAAGTAGCGCGCAAAACGCTCCCACTTAGTGCATCGAGCGCCTTCAGGTTTTGCCCCGTTTAGGTATTTACCACTCAGGCAGCCAAATGCCAAAGGAGAGTAGGCAAGTAACTGAACGCCTTCGTAATGGCTGATTTCAGACAAGCCAACTTCGAAGCTGCGGTTCAATAAGTTATATGGGTTTTGAATGGAGACAATTCTTGGCAAATCGTGTTTTTCTGCCAAACGCAATAGCGACATCACACCCCACGGCGTCTCGTTGGATACGCCGATATAGCGCACTTTACCTGCATTCACTAATTCAGTAAGCGCTTCCAACGTTTCAATTAACGTGACTTCTTCTTGTTTGTCAGGGTATGGGTAGTTGAGTTGACCAAAGCAGTTGGTTTGACGCTGCGGCCAATGTAGTTGGTACAAATCGACATAATCGGTTTGTAGACGATTAAGGCTGTCATCAATTGCTGTATGGATGTGGCGACGATTAAGGCTCATGTTGTCTCTGATGTGAGGAACATTGCGAGGGCCTGCCACTTTTGTTGCCAGTACTACTTTCTCTCTTTTGCCGCTTTTTGCTAACCAATTACCGATGTATTGCTCGGTGAGCCCTTGTGTTTCCGAGTTTGGCGGTACAGGGTACATCTCTGCGGTATCGATGAAGTTCACCCCATGATCGAGGGCAAAGTCGAGCTGTTCAAAGGCGTCCTTTTCTGTGTTTTGCTCGCCAAACGTCATAGTGCCGAGGCAGATTTTACTGATCTCAAGTGATGAGTGCGGTAGTTTTGTGTATTGCATATCACGTCCTTGAAGAGTTACCGACTAAATAAGTGACTCCAATATAGGGGATTTGTAGCCGCAATCGCAAATGATTTACGTATAAAGGAAGAGCAAACTCGAAAGCTACAGTTAGCCTAACTACACTTAAATGATCGTGTGAAGGAGGTATGTTATGCAGAAGCATCAATTGGACATGTGGCTACATGGTCCACATAAAGATACTTATAAAACTCCCAAAGTATTTGTGATTGGGTGTTCTGATGTCTCTGACTATCTTTTAGCTGTGGAGTACAAGCATCAACTTGAGCCGATTAAAGACGGTGAAGACCCGATACATTTTGGCTCTCTAGACTTAGTAAAAGAAGAACTATTGAGGCTAGGGGTCGATAAAGCGTATTTAAGGCTGCGCAATGCGTATGACGAATGTGGCACTGAAGAGGCAGCCTCATACTGCGATATTGAGTTATCGCTCGTGACGCACTAAATAGCTGATATAGTTTTATTCTGGTTGAGTGTTAATGTAGTGCTTGAGTAAGATCTGTTCAGTAAACTGTGTTCTAAGGTAAAAGCCTCGGGGCAGAGTTTTCATCGGCTTACCATTTGAGTTATATGCTTCGGTGAGCGCTTTTGCATTTGCGGCTTTAGGGCGAAGATGCAGCGCTTCTCCGTGTCTGGCGGAAATTTGATCAAATCTTCCCAAGACGATCATCTCCATTAACTCTTCCCAGTCATTTCGCAAAATCCGTTCTTCTTCTTCATCTGGTGACCAAATGAGTGGACTGCCCACACGTCTTTCAGGGAGTGGGATTTCTCGTTCTCCTTCTACGGGTACCCAAAGGACACGAGATAGCTTGTTTCGAACATGACTTGTTTCCCATGTAAGACCATGAACACCAGTGAGGGGCGCCACAGAAACAAAGGTTGTTTCTAAAGGTTTGCCAGAGTAACTGATCGGAATACTTTTCAACTCGATCCCTAGTTTTGCGAAATCTTGTTGAGGTTTACTGCCAGCTGGAGCGCCCAAGTGCCATTCGAGTAATTGACCCACCCAACCTTTATCACGTTTTAAGTTTTCAGGAACAATCATATTCGCCTCGGCGGCCAACTCAGCAAAACAGAGTCCTGCCATATCATGCGCTCGTTCCAATAGCTCTGCTTCTGTTTGTGGTTCTGGTTTCATAGTTACAAGGTGGTATTACAAAAAATATAGTTTATCAAACTCCGACCAAATCTACTGTTTAAGATTTCACCGAGGCGGTGTAAGAACGATCAATTCATAACTTATCCACAGGTGGAGGAGGTATTGATAAGATCCTGGCGGGGTCTGTATGAATAAACAGGGGTTAAAATGCATTTTTGGGGTTGATTTTGTTGTAATCATCTAAACGAATAGCAGGTGAGTGTGGATAAATAGCCTGTTGGTGGATCTTTGACCGATCTGAGTTTGGTGAAAAGATCATCAAGAAACTGAAGATCGAATTATCGTTGTTTTTAAAAATAAATACTTTTTTATCAATGTTTTATGTTTATTTTTTTGTTTCTTCATCTGTTTTGCTTTTGATGGGATTGAACTGAATTACTCATTTGAATTGAATTCTTCACAAAGTTATTCACAGAAAAGGTGAATAAATGTGGGCAATGTCTCACTCTTGTGTTGATAAGGTATGGTTTGATTAAAAGATATCCAAAAATGGTGAAAAGGTAATAAATCTTGCTCATATCACATCAGTAAGTTTGCTAGTAATGGGGATATGTGGAAAAATCACGGTAATAAAAAATTTATTCATAGAGGTTAGCCAGTGATAGATGGCGATGGTTACCGACTTAATGTTGGTATTGTGATATGTAATAACCATGGTCAGGTCTTCTGGGCTAAACGATACGGGCAACACTCATGGCAATTTCCACAAGGTGGGATTGACGAAGGTGAAACCCCTGAACAAGCCATGTTCAGGGAGTTATACGAAGAAGTCGGTTTAACGAAAAAAGACGTTAAGATCATTGCAACAAGTCGTCATTGGTTAAGATATAAGCTACCAAAGCGATTGGTGCGTTGGGACTCCAAGCCTGTTTGTATCGGCCAAAAACAGAAATGGTTTCTGCTGAGATTAGAATGCGATGAGTCTCGCATTAATATGCAACGCGGAAAATCCCCTGAATTTGATGGTTGGCGCTGGGTAAGTTACTGGTATCCAGTTAGGCAAGTTGTTTCTTTCAAGCGAGATGTTTATCGACGAGCGATGAAAGAATTTGCATCCTTAGCCATGCCTTTTCGAGAGAGAAAAGCGAAAGGGAAAAGAAAAAAGCAACGTAGAGGATAATCATGCTCAGTCAGCTAAGGGAAATAGTTGAGAAAGTCTCCAGGGTCGATGATGTGCATCTGGCACTCGATATATTGGTGAAAGAGACTTGTGCTGCCCTTAGTACTGAGTGCTGTACTATCTATCTTGCTAATGAAGAAATGCAGCGCCTTGAGTTAATGGCAACTCAAGGCCTTATTTTTGAAGGTGATAGTATTCATATCAACTTCAATGAAGGCTTGGTTGGGTTGGTAAAACGAAGCGCTGAACCCCTTAACCTTGCCGAAGCCTCAAAACACCCCGAGTTCAAATTCTTTCCTCAACTCGGCGAACAGATTTACCACTCTTTTTTAGCTACTCCAATCATTCATCGTAAACAAGTTTTAGGTGTGTTGGTGATCCAACAAAAAACACCGCGCTTGTTTAGTGAAATGGAAGAATCGTTTCTTGTTACCTTATCCGCTCAGTTAGCGGTGCTCATTGCACATGCGCAGAATCTTGGGCACTGGCAGTTAGCATCTAAACCCACGGTATTAAAAGGTTTGCCTGCGTCTACTGGTGTAGCGATTGGAGAGTTTTGGTTCGACAATACCCAGCCGAGTTTATCGGATGTTTTCCCTTCGTCCACGTTAGATAAGGAACGCGAGCACGAGACATTACTGGTGGCCATAGAGCGAGCGTTAAATGACTTTCGCCGTATGCGGAAAAAGCTGGACAGTGAAATCAACAAAGATGCGCTGGCGATCTTCGATCTGTTTACTCACTTACTGAATGATCCGATGCTTCGCGGTGATTTGAAGAAGCAGATTGAAAAAGGAGATAGGGCAGACTGGGCGTTACGCCAAGTTGTAGAGTCATACTCGAATCGATTTGCCAGAATGTCGGATGTATACATGCGTGAAAGAGCGCAAGATATCCGAGAGTTAGGGCAAAGGCTGCTCTATTTTCTGCACAACAGCGAGCAAGAAAATTCTGCAATTGATCGTCCCATTATTTTGGTGGCGAATGAACTCACTGCCACCTTGCTCGCTTCTGTACCTAAAGAGTTCTTGTTAGCCGTCGTATCATTAGAGGGAGGCGCAAACTCTCACGCTGCCATTTTATCTCGAGCTCTTGGGGTCCCTGCAGTCATGGGCGCCAACATTAATCCGGATGTGGTGAATGGCAAACTCGGGATAGTCGACGGCTATACGGGTGAGATCTTCTTAGAGCCAAACCGCCAGTTGTTGCGAGAGTATCGCAGCTTAGTAAGCGAAGAGTCTGAATTGTTTGCCATGGTAAACAAGGACCTCGCACTCCCTGCGGTTACGCAAGATAATCACCATATCGAAATTATGCTGAATGCGGGACTCAGTGCAGACAGTAATATTGCCATCAACACAGGTGTTGATGGTGTTGGGTTGTACCGAACTGAGATTGCATTTTTACTTCAGCATCACTTTCCTTCGGAAGATGAGCAGTATCATCAATACCAAGCAATACTTAACAGCTATCCGAATCAACGAGTAGTGATGCGTACTTTGGATATTGGTGGTGACAAACCTTTGCCGTATTTGCCCATCGAAGAAGATAATCCGTTTCTAGGCTGGCGTGGCATTCGTTTTACATTGGATCATCCAGACATTTTCTTGATCCAGCTGCGTGCAATGTTAAGAGCGAGTGCAGAAAGCGGAAACTTAAGTATCTTATTGCCAATGGTGTCAGGGGTAAAAGAGCTAGACGATGCCATTAGCTTGATTAATCAAGCTCACAGCGAAGCCGTTTTGCTTGATGATAGAATTCAATTCCCACAAATTGGGGTCATGATTGAAGTACCATCGATGGTGTATCTGTTGCCAACGATTGCTCACCGTGTTGATTTTGTTTCTGTCGGGACAAACGATTTAACTCAGTATTTATTAGCGGTAGATAGGAACAATTCGCGCGTAGCGGATGTCTATGAATCTATGCATCCTGCGGTACTGTTAGCGCTTAAGCAAATCCATGAGGTGTGTGATAAATATCAGGTGCCCGTGTGTATTTGTGGTGAGCTAGCGGGTGATCCATTTGGCGCTCTTCTCTTACTTGGGTTAGGGTATACCAGTTTGAGTATGAACACCTCCAACGTGGCTAAGGTGAAATATTTGATTCGTCATAGTCAACAAGAAGAATTAGAAAAATTAGCGGAGCAAGCAATGACAAAGTCCTATGGGGAGGACATTCATCAAATGATGCATGACTTCTTCATTCAACAGGGCTTTGCGGGCTTTATCCGTGCAGGTAAAAAGTAGGAAATCGTGACCGTCTCTTTATTTTTGTTATTGTTGGCGCTAGGCGCTTTTGTGGGTGTGATGGCGGGGTTACTCGGTATCGGTGGTGGTTTGATTGTTGTTCCTGCCTTGTTGTATTTGCTTCCTCTTGCTGGGATCTCTCCAGAAATGAGTATGCACATGGCCTTAGCCACTTCGTTAGCGAGTATTATTGTCACGTCTGGCTCATCGGCGATGAATCACCTTAAGCTCGGCAATGTCGATATGTTTGTCGTAAAATGGTTGATGCCTGGTGTGGTCATTGGTGGCTTTGTTGGTGCCAATATTGCTGAGTGGATCCCTACACACTATTTGCCGAAAGTGTTTGGTGTCATTGTTCTTTGCCTGTCAGTACAAATGTTTCGTTCCATTAAAGTTACGAGCAGTAAACCTATGCCGAGCAGCCCTGTGACTGTAGTTTACGGCACGGGAATTGGTGTCGTATCAAGCCTTGCTGGTATTGGTGGTGGCTCACTGTCGGTACCATTTTTAAATAAACATGGGATAGAGATGCGTAAAGCGGTGGGCTCATCCTCCGTTTGTGGTTGCGTGATTGCTATTTCTGGTATGATCGGCTTCATCTTACATGGCTATAAAGTGGAAGGCTTACCTTCATACAGTATTGGCTATGTTTATCTTCCCGCTTTATTAGCGATTGCTATGGCCTCGATGCTCACAACAAAAGTGGGTGCGAAGCTCGCAACTAGCCTTCCAACTGCGGTATTAAAAAAGATATTCGCGGTGTTCTTAATGTTTGTTGCAGCGACCATGCTGCTCTAAGTTTGTACCCAAGTCATTCTCGCTGAACCAAGCATCTAGAGGTTACTTGGGTATATTTATTTTGTTGTGATAAGAAGAGAATGATTTATGTCTCAGGGATATATTGAATTTCCCAATATTGATCCGGTTTTAATCTCTATTGGTCCTGTTTCGGTTCGTTGGTACGGTTTGATGTACCTTGTGGGCTTTATGTTTGCTCTATGGTTAGCGAACCGACGTGCAGATAAGCCTGGAAGTGGTTGGACACGAGAGCAGGTTTCTGATTTGTTGTTCGCAGGCTTCCTTGGCGTGGTGATTGGTGGCCGTGTAGGCTACGTGCTTTTCTACAATTTTGAGCTCTTCCTGGCTGACCCTTTGTATCTATTTAAAGTGTGGACCGGTGGTATGTCTTTCCACGGGGGCTTACTGGGTGTGATTACCGCGATGTTCTGGTATGCACACAAAAACGGGCGAACTTTCTTCGGTGTTGCTGACTTTATCGCGCCGCTTGTGCCATTTGGTTTGGGTATGGGGCGTTTAGGTAACTTCATGAACAGCGAGTTGTGGGGCCGAGTAACGGATGTGCCTTGGGCGATCGTTTTCCCAAATGGCGGTCCACTGCCACGTCATCCATCGCAACTTTATGAAATGGCGCTTGAAGGTATCGTCCTTTTCTTCATTTTGAATTGGTTCATCAAGAAACCTCGTCCTCTAGGTTCTGTTTCAGGACTCTTTCTTGCGGGTTACGGAACCTTCCGTTTCCTAGTAGAATACGTGCGCGAACCAGACGCTCATTTGGGTTTATTCGGTGGCTTTATTTCCATGGGACAGATTTTATCCCTGCCAATGGTGGTTATCGGTGTCCTCATGATGGTTTGGGCATACAAACGTGGTCATTACAAAGACGAATTACCACAAAAGACGAAGTAAGGTATTGGTGTGAAACAGTATTTAGATTTGTGTCAACGCATCGTTGACCAAGGTGTTTGGGTTGAAAATGAGCGTACAGGCAAGCGCTGCCTGACCGTAATCAACGCGGATTTAACCTACGATGTTGCGAACAATCAATTTCCGTTGGTCACCACACGTAAAAGTTTTTGGAAAGCGGCCGTTGCAGAACTATTAGGGTATATTCGTGGTTACGATAATGCGGAAGATTTTCGTAAGCTGGGCACGAAAACCTGGGATGCCAATGCCAACCTAAATGATGCCTGGTTGAATAACCCATACCGTAAAGGTGAAGACGACATGGGCCGTGTCTATGGGGTTCAAGGGCGCGCCTGGGCGAAACCTGATGGTGGTCATGTTGACCAGCTACGTAAGATAGTGGATGACTTAACGCGTGGTGTTGATGACCGCGGTGAAATCTTGAACTTCTACAATCCGGGTGAGTTCCACATGGGGTGCTTGCGTCCTTGTATGTACAGTCACCATTTTTCATTGCTGGATGATACGCTTTACCTGAATAGTACTCAGCGTTCGTGTGATGTACCGCTTGGCTTAAACTTCAATATGGTTCAAGTTTACGTGTTCTTGGTGATTATGGCGCAAATTACGGGCAAGAAACCTGGTCAGGCATTTCATAAGATTGTGAATGCTCACATTTATGAAGATCAGCTTGAACTGATGCGCGATGTTCAGTTGAAACGTGAGCCATTAAAAGCGCCGACGTTCCATATCAACCCAGAGATTAAATCTCTAGAAGATTTGGAAACATGGGTCACACTGGATGACTTTTGGGTTGAAGGGTACGAGCATCACGATCCTATTCGTTACCCATTCTCAGTGTAACGAGTATCGTTCTTCAAGATATAGAAAAAGCTCCGAATGGAGCTTTTTTCTTTTTTGTACTTAGAAGGTATTATTTTAGTGCACTGACAATATAACGGTGAATTGGGTTGGTCTGCATCGGTGTGGACAGTGCCGGGCTAATAAACTTAGGTTGAGTGAATATTTCTTTACTCACTAATGAACGGATAAGCTCAAAGTACTTCAGCTCTGTTTTCCCGCACAACAATAGTGAAAAGTCATCGCCCAATCTATCATAGGCATTGAGCACCTCTCGGAATCCTCTAAGATACAAGTAATCCTTCGTTAAACCTCCACCTCGATAGACTCGGGCAGTCGTTGTAAATGCTTGAAGATCAGAAGCTTTATACTGTTCTTTTAATAGCATGAACGTATGGCGGAAATCGCGATCCTTGATCATCGACTCTACTGCCAGAACTCGTAAGGCTAAGGTTCTTAGGCGCTTGATACTGAAATGTCCTGACAGATACTCACATAATATAGCCAGCCCTTCTTGAGTGTTGGTATTGGCAGGACAACCTAAGCTCAGGACTTTTAGCGGTTGTTGACGACCGTTAAGCGTAGTTAGGAGATGTACTCCCATTTCATGATGTGCAAGAGCCTCCAGCTCATCAGTGGTGATGTACGCCGCGTGGTTAATTTTGACTCTAGATCCTGAAACTAGTGCGTTTGCTAACATCCCGTCCAACACCTGTATTTCACATTCATACCCATTGCGTTGAGCAAAATTTTGCATGAAACGTGCTATTGCACGGCTATCGTGCTGAGGTTCTTTTTCTTCTTCTGTAGGAAGGTGCAATATGAAATGGGCGTTGGCAATATCTTTGGCGCTCGGTTCCCCATAATAGCGTAAGGAGTTATAAAGAAACTCTTGCGTACCTATGGTATTCACTTGATCCAGTTTATCTGCATAAGACTGAATTACATCCGCGTACAGCCTCTGCAGTTGGGTGTCTTGAATGTTTTCTAGAGGTAGCTCATATAGACGTCGCTTTGCGCTGTGGGTATCTACGTTAGTAATTGAATATTGAAAATTAGGCTCTTGAGAATATTTGTTTTTAATGAAACGTTCTCTTTCTTGAGCATAATTAAGAGGATTCACGCTACTGAGGATATCAATATCAGCAACCAGTTGGGTTAGGTTTTCGTCTATTGCGAGTAGCTGATCAGAAATAGCGTCATTAAGCTGCGTCATGTTGTCGACTCCAAATGAGATAGCTCAGCATAAGCATGCTGATGTGGCTCAAATTATCACCGGACAATCGATTTGAACAGTTTAATTATCATAAAAAAGGCTCCACGATGTGGAGCCTAAACAATAAGCGATGGTATGTCGTTGTTGTTACGTTGTTAGGGCTAGAATTGCACCTGGTAGAATAACGAATACTGACATTAGGTAACCACCAACAACTGCTTTATTCTTAATAGCCATTTCAGAAATCATCTCAGCGCCTTTAACCGGAATCTCACGTAGGAATGGAATTCCAAAGATAAACAGCGTCGCCATGATGTTAAATACTAAGTGGACTAGAGCGATTTGTAGTGCGAATACTGCGAACTCTCCAGATACCGCTGTCGCTGCTAGTAGTGCCGTAATACAAGTACCAATGTTAGCACCCAGAGTGAAAGGGTAGATATCTCGTACTTTCAACACGCCAGTACCAACCAACGGAACCATTAAACTTGTCGTGGTTGAGGAAGATTGTACTAGAACGGTCACGATTGAGCCTGATACGATGCCGTGAATAGGACCACGACCGATGGCGTTTTTCAAAATTTCACGTGCGCGACCAACCATTAGGCTCTTCATCAATTTACCCATCACTGTGATTGCAACGAAGATAGTCGCAATACCCAAAGCAATAAGCATGACGCCGCCAACAGTATCACCGAAGGTAGAAAGTGGCTCTTTAATTGCGCCTACGACTGGCTTTGTAATTGGTTTAATAAAGTTGAAGCCTTTAATGCTCATATCACCAGTAGCAAGCAGTGGAGAAACAAGCCAGTGAGAAACTTTCTCTAAAATGCCGAACATCATTTCCAACGGAAGGAAAATAGCGACAGCAAGCAAGTTGAAGAAGTCGTGAATGGTTGCACTTGCAAATGCACGTTTGAACTCTTCTTTACAGCGCACGTGGCCAAGAGATACAAGCGTATTGGTCACTGTGGTACCAATGTTAGCACCCATCACCATAGGGATAGCGGTTTCTACAGGTAAGCCACCTGCAACCAAGCCTACAATAATAGACGTTACAGTACTTGAAGACTGAATTAAGGCTGTTGCCACCAAGCCGATCATTAGACCTGCAACTGGGTGTGCGGCAAATTCAAATAGCACCTTAGCTTGATCGCCAGTTGCCCATTTAAAGCCACTACCAACCATAGATACTGCTAGAAGAAGCAGATATAACATGAATGCCAAGTTAGCCCAGCGTAACCAACGAGCTGTGCTCGAAATTGGTGCCACTGTTGAAGTAGCTTGGTTCATCATAATTTTCTCCGTTGACCTTTCAGTTCATCTTTCGGTCTGTAGTTGAATCTGCGGGCGATGTTAGAGAATAAATATTTCAGTAATATTACAGATTTCTTGCTGTGAGAGATTTTTATTGTTCTTTTTGATAATGGCGTAAAAGAAGAAGAAAATTAATTTTTAACTTGTTGATTTTAGTGGTTAAATTTTGGTTTCGTTTTGTTTGGTTTTTGCGTTTTTTTTGTAGAGAAAATGCGCCTCAGTTCAACTTTTATGACAGTATTGACTTTATACTTTCGGTAAAACTTATGCTTTTGTAAGGTATTGTATGGTTTTGTCGAGTTTATTGTTTGTCTCTGTCACATTTGGTATAAAAAGTATCACTTTCTTTTCGGGACTCGATCATGTCACATCTAAACTACAACCATCTCTATTATTTCTGGATGGTGTGCAAACAGGGCTCTGTAACTAAGGCGGCTGACGCGCTCTTCCTGACACCGCAAACCGTGACAGGACAGATTAAAGCGCTTGAAGAGCGCATGAAAGGAAAGTTAACCAAGCGCAATGGTCGTACAGTTGAGCCCACTGAGTTAGGTCAGCTTGTGTTTAAGTACGCCGACCGGATGTTCGGTTTGAGCTATGAGATGTTAGATATCGTCAATTACAGCCAGCACTCGAACATTCTATTTGAAGTTGGTGTAGCCGATGCATTATCTAAACGCTTGGTCAGTAAAGTACTGATGACGACCGTCCCGGAAGATAACAGTATTCATTTACGCTGTTATGAATCGACCCACGAACTGCTACTTGAACGCCTTTCTCAGCACAAGCTAGATATGATCCTTTCGGATTGTCCCGTTGATTCTACTCAAAGTCCTGGCCTTTATAGCAAAAAGTTGGGTGAAAGTAGCATGAGCTTTTTTGCTTCTTCTGAAATTGAAAATGTGCGATTCCCTGAGATCTTGGAACAAAAAAAACTTCTGATTCCCGCGAGCCGAACGGCTATGGGGCGTAAAGTTATTCAATGGTTTGATCGTCAAGGCCTTCAACCCAATGTGCTAGGGGAGTTTGATGATGTTGCGTTGATGAAAGCTTTTGCTCGGTACCACGATGATGTGATTTTCTTGGCACCGACCGTATACATGTCGGAGATTGAAGACGACCGAAATTTACAGCTAATTGGCCATGTCGATGGGCTAAAAGAAGAGTACTACGTGATTTTTGCGGAACGAATGATCCAACACCCCGCGGTAAAAAATGTTTGTGATGCTGATTTCAGTCAAATGTTTGAGTAAACCCGTATCGTTGCGTAAATAAATAGATTACTATCAATAAAAATATAATTCTAAATAATATCTAAGTAAGCAAGATACTTGTTTTAGTGAGCAAAAC
The DNA here is from genome assembly GCF_033339075.1 of Vibrio sp. 970. NCBI lineage: Bacteria > Pseudomonadati > Pseudomonadota > Gammaproteobacteria > Vibrionales > Vibrionaceae > Vibrio > Vibrio sp. 970. The sequence continues at coordinate 36,567 of NZ_JAWOTW010000012.1, read as the reverse complement.
TATTAATTATTGATGGCGCACCAATTAAAATCCTTGGTGGATAATATTGGTGTATCACTAACAACTAAATTAGAGGTTCTAATAATGAAGACTCTGGAAGTGTATCTTGATTTTCTTAGATATATAAATCAGTGCAACACAACAAGCTGGCCAGGGTTGGAATAAGTAAGTTGTAGCTAGAGGTCCAACACATGAATCTACAAGAAATGGAGCAGAACTCCGCAAAAGCCGTCGTGTTGCTCAAAGCGATGGCAAACGAGAGACGCCTACAAATCCTTTGTATGCTGCATAACCAAGAGCTGTCCGTGGGAGAGCTGTGTGCAAAGTTAGAGCTAAGCCAGTCGGCATTATCTCAGCATCTTGCTTGGCTTCGCCGTGATGAGTTAGTCACGACAAGGAAAGAAGCACAGACGGTGTACTACACATTAAAGAGTGATGAAGTGAAAGCGTTAATAAAAACACTGCATAGTCTTTATTGTGCTGAGAGTGCTCAACATTAATTAAATAGTCCTAATATACTGCTCATCTTAGAGTGTGAATCTAACTTGTTGGAATATTTGAGAGTGGCGTTAAACTTTTGATGATAGGGTACTACTCATCGACCAATTTGCTTTGTTCTCAAGTGTTTTATTAGTGCTTTCTAGTTTGAGCGTTATATGGGTAATGAATAAGCTGATGTCTTTAAATGGGACATTCAGAAAAAGAAAAGCTGGCATTGCCAGCTTTTTTTATTAAGAAAACTTTGTAGATATAAAAAAACCGACACAAGGTCGGTTTTTTCTTCACTGTAAAATCAGGACTCTATTAAAGAGCTTTGATTTGTGCAGCGAAACGAGACTTATGGCGAGCTGCTTTATTCTTGTGAATAAGGCCTTTAGTTGCCATGCGGTCTAGGATAGGTGTAACTACAGCGAATGCAGCAGTTGCAGCTTCTTTGTCGCCTGCTTCGATAGCAGCAACAGTTTTCTTCATGTAAGTACGCATCATTGAGCGACGGCTAGCATTGTGCTGACGACGTTTCTCAGCTTGGATAGCGCGCTTCTTAGCAGATTTACTATTTGCCAAGGGTCTAACTCCCAAAAACTTAGTTCTGTGACAATTTAAGGGCGAGGAATATCCCTCATTTGCGCTTAAATGTCAAATGATTTGTGCAAAAACCGATCTAAGCCAAAACAAATTTTGGTAAGAGAGGTTATCGCGGTTAAGATGGCGGGGATTCTAACAGCATTTTTATACCAATGCTAATAATTATCCGCGAAAGGCACACTTATTCCTTACAACCCGCGGATAGATTTTTGACGTCTATTTACAGCACCTGTCAGAGAAACAGTATAGGGTTAGCTGTCTTATGGTGATATTCCGAGGTTACAGTGAGTAAACGACTACTCAAGTCTGGCATGATCGTCAGTGCTATGACATTTATTTCCCGCGTTCTTGGCCTAGTTCGTGATGTTGTAGTGGCAAATTTAATGGGGGCAGGAGCAAGCGCAGACGTCTTTTTCTTCGCCAATAAAATTCCTAATTTTTTACGACGTTTGTTTGCTGAAGGTGCTTTTTCCCAAGCGTTTGTACCTGTTTTAACGGAAAGCCATGCTCAAGGCGACATGAATAAAACTCGGGAGCTCATTGCTCGTGCGGCGGGTACATTAGGGGTGATAGTCTCAATTGTTACCATCTTAGGTGTTCTAGGTTCCGGAGTGGTGACTGCACTGTTTGGTTTTGGTTGGTTCCTAGACTGGATGCATGGTGGTCCCGCGGCTGAGAAGTTCGAACTTGCTAGCGTGATGCTCAAGATTACCTTTCCTTATTTATGGTTCATCACTTTTGTTGCCCTATCGGGAGCCATTCTCAATACACTAGGTAAGTTTGCGGTTTCTTCGTTTACTCCTGTCTTCCTCAATGTGATGATCATTTTGGCAGCATGGTTTATCTCGCCGCAGATGCCACAGCCAGAGATTGGTCTTGCCATCGGTGTTTTCCTTGGTGGTTTGGTTCAGTTCTTATTTCAAATCCCTTTCCTTATTAAAGCGGGGGTTATGGTTAAGCCGAAATGGGGCTGGCGCGATCCGGGCGTGGTGAAGATCCGAACCTTAATGATTCCTGCTTTGTTCGGTGTGTCGGTAAGCCAAATCAACTTGTTGTTTGATACTTTTATTGCCAGCTTTCTGCAAACCGGTTCGATCAGTTGGTTGTACTATTCAGATCGCTTGTTGGAATTCCCGTTAGGTCTGTTTGGTATTGCTATTGCAACGGTGATTTTACCAGCATTATCACGCAAACATGTTGACGCACAAAATGAAGGATTCGCACAAACCATGGACTGGGGGGTGCGCATGGTGATCTTACTTGGCCTTCCTGCAATGCTTGGTTTGATGGTACTGGCAAAACCTATGTTGATGGTGTTATTCATGCGAGGTGAGTTTTCGCCACAAGACGTACATCAAGCATCATTGTCACTCTTTGCTTACGCTTCAGGCTTGTTGAACTTTATGCTGATTAAAGTGCTCGCTCCGGGTTATTACTCGCGTCAAGACACTAAAACGCCAGTGAAATACGGCATCATTGCGATGGTGACCAACATGGTATTTAATGCAATTTTTGCGTACTTCTATGGCTACGTTGGCTTGGCTATCGCGACGGCACTATCGGCATTTGTGAATATGGCACTGCTGTATCGTGGCCTGCACATCGCAGAGGTATACCAAATCACTAAGCGAACCGTCTTCTTTATTATACGTTTAGCTATTGCTGGCGCGGCGATGGTGGCGGCAATCTTATGGCAACTGGAAGATATGTCAGTATGGCTGGGCTGGAGCTTTGCTCACCGAAGCGCGGTGCTAGGGATGTTGATCGGTTTAGGAGCCGTAGTTTACCTAGTGGTTCTATTTTTAACTGGTGCGCGTTTAAAAGACCTAAAAGCTGGGACAGACTGAGGGTGATTAGTATATAATCCGTCAGTTTCACACAGTGTAAAGTAAAACAGAGGCAGAAAGCAGTATCCAATGGAACTGATTAGAGGCATTCACAATATCAACCCGCGACATCATGGTTGTGTGCTGACTATTGGCAATTTCGATGGTGTCCATAAAGGCCATCAACAAGTATTGCAGCAAGTGTCTGAGCAAGCGGACAGGCTATCCTTGCCTTCTGTTGTGATGACCTTTGAACCTCAGCCGATGGAGCTGTTTGCCAAAGACAAGGCACCTGCAAGGTTGACGCGATTACGCGATAAGTTCGTGCAATTGAGTAAGCTCGATATTGACCGCTTACTGTGTGTCAATTTCAATCGCCATTTTGCAAGTTTAACCGCGGAAGAGTTTATCCGTGACTTGTTGGTCGAGCGTTTGGGTGTTAAGTTTCTTGTCGTTGGTGATGATTTCTGCTTTGGCAAAGGCCGTACAGGTAACTTTGCAATGCTGCAGGAAGCAGGGGAAAAATACGGCTTTGATGTCGTAAGTACCCAGAGCTTTTGTTTACAACAATTACGTGTCAGCAGTACGGCTATCCGTCAAGCGCTGGCGCGTGACGATTTGCATTCCGCGCAACAGATGCTGGGAAGAAACTACAGCATCAGCGGTCGTGTTTCTCACGGAAGAAAGCTAGGTCGAACCATTGGGTTCCCTACTGCAAATATTCCTTTGAAACGCTGTGTTTCTCCGGTTTCCGGAGTCTATGTTGTTCAAGCGCTTGGCTTAGGAAATAAGCCAGTTGGTGGTGTTGCTAATATTGGTCAAAGACCAACCGTCAATGGTGTTCGCCAACAGTTAGAAGTGCACTTATTCGACTTTCATGCCAATTTATATGGCAAGCAACTAGAAGTGGAACTTTTGCATAAACTTCGAGATGAGCAAAAGTTTGAGTCGTTTGAAGCACTTAAACAACAAATCGAATTGGATGCTGAAGCAGCAAGGGTGTGGCTGCGTCAGCTTAAGCGTTGAGCGGTTTATTCCACCGTTCAACATAATGTCTAATTTTCGCCCAATATAACGGAATTAAGAATCGATGAGTGAGTATAAAGATACCCTGAACTTACCTGAAACAGGGTTTCCAATGCGCGGCAACCTGGCCAATCGTGAGCCAGAAATGCTTAAGCGTTGGTACAAAGAAGATCTTTACGGTGAAATCCGTAAAGCTAAGAAAGGCAAAAAGTCATTCGTATTGCACGATGGCCCTCCTTACGCAAATGGTGACATTCATATTGGTCACGCACTAAACAAGATTCTTAAAGACATTATTATTAAATCCAAAACACTTTCAGGTTTTGACGCACCTTACATCCCAGGCTGGGACTGCCACGGTCTACCAATCGAATTAATGGTAGAGAAGAAAGTAGGTAAGCCAGGCCAAAAAGTGACAGCAGCGGAATTCCGCGAGAAATGTCGTGAATACGCAGCAGGTCAGGTTGAAGGTCAGAAAGAGAGCTTCAAACGCCTTGGTATCATGGGTGAGTGGGACAAGCCATACCGCACTATGGATTTCGCAACTGAAGCGAACATTATTCGTGCTCTTGGTAAGATCGCAAGCAATGGTCACCTGCTAAAAGGTTTCAAACCTGTTCACTGGTGTACAGACTGTGGTTCTGCTCTTGCTGAAGCGGAAGTAGAATACAAAGATAAAGTATCGCCATCTATCGACGTTCGTTTTAAAGCGGCTGACGAAGCGGCACTGCTATCTAAATTTGAACTGACAGAAGGTCATGAAGGTCACGGTGACGTATCTATCGTTATCTGGACAACAACACCTTGGACACTGCCTGCAAACCGCGCAGTATGTCTACGTGATGATCTAGAGTACGTGCTTATCCAAACAGAAGGCGACAACGCTGAGCGTATCATCGTTGCTGCTGAGCTAGCGAAAGACGTAATGGACCGTGCGGGTATCGAGCACTTCCACAACCTTGGCTTTGCTAAAGGTGCGGACCTAGAGCTTTCTCAATTCCAACACCCATTCTACGATTTCACTGTACCGGCGATCCTTGGTGATCACGTTACGACTGATTCAGGTACTGGTGTTGTTCACACTGCTCCTGGTCACGGTCAAGAAGACTTCGCGGTTGGTAACAAGTACAACCTAGAAGTAGCAAACCCAGTTGGCTCAAACGGTGTTTACCTACCAGATACAGAGCTATTTGCTGGTCAGCACGTATTTAAAGCGAACGATGCAGTAGTAGAAGTACTAAAAGAAAAAGGTGCACTACTACACCACCACGCTTACGAGCACAGCTACCCACACTGTTGGCGTCATAAGACCCCAATCATCTTCCGTGCTACACCTCAATGGTTCGTTTCTATGGACCAAGCTGGCCTACGTGCTAAAGCATTAGAGTCAATCAAGAATGTAGAGTGGATGCCTGAGTGGGGTCAAAGCCGCATCGAAGGTATGATCGAAGGTCGCCCTGAGTGGTGTATCTCTCGTCAACGTACTTGGGGTGTGCCAATTGCTCTGTTTGTTCATAAAGAAACAGCAGAACTTCATCCAAACACGCTAGAGCTGATCGAGAAAGTCGCTAAGCTGGTTGAAGAGAAAGGCATCCAAGCATGGTGGGATGTAGATGCCGCTGAACTACTAGGTGCTGACGCTGACCAATACGAAAAAGTGCTAGATACGCTAGACGTATGGTTCGATTCAGGTGTCACTCACTTCTCTGTTGTTGATGCTCGTGAAGAGTACAACGGCAACAGTGCAGACCTATACCTAGAAGGTTCTGACCAACACCGCGGTTGGTTCCAATCTTCTTTAATTTCATCTATTGCGATGAAAGACGAAGCACCTTACAAACAAGTACTGACACACGGTTTCGTGGTTGACGGTCAGGGTCGTAAGATGTCTAAATCTATCGGTAACGTGGTTGCGCCAAAAGACGTAACCAACAAGCTAGGTGCTGACATTCTTCGTCTATGGGTTGCTTCTACAGACTACACTGGTGAAGTTGCGGTTTCTGATGAAATCCTAAAACGCAGCGCAGATGCGTACCGTCGTATCCGTAACACAGCGCGTTTCTTCCTAGCTAACTTGAGCGGCTTCAACCCTGAAACAGACATCGTTCCTGTTGAAGAGATGGTTGCGCTAGATCGCTGGGCGGTTGGTCGTGCACTAGCAGCACAAGAAGAGATTGTTAAAGCATACGAAGAGTACAACACACACGGTGTAACTCAGCGTCTAATGCAATTCTGTTCAATCGAAATGGGCTCTTTCTACTTAGACGTAATTAAAGACCGTCAGTACACAGCAAAACGTGGCGGCAACGCTCAACGTAGCTGTCAGACTGCACTTTACTACATCGTAGAAGCGCTAGTTCGTTGGATGGCGCCAATCATGTCGTTCACTGCAGATGAAATCTGGAACGAAATGCCAGGTCAACGCGACAAGTTCGTATTCACTGGTGAGTGGTTCGACGGTCTATTCGGTCTTGCTGAAGGTGAAGAGCTGAACAACGAATTCTGGTCTGAGATCCAAGCGGTTCGTGGTGCGGTAAACAAACTTCTAGAAGATGCGCGTAAAGAGAAAACCATTGGTGGTGCACTACAAGCTGAAGTGACTCTATTTGCTGATGACGCACTAGCGGCGAAGATCAACAAACTTGAAGATGAACTGCGCTTTGTTCTACTAACCTCTGCGGCGAAAGTTAAGCCTCTAGGTGAGAAGACGGATGCAGCACAAGCGACGGATATCGAAGGCTTGTTTGTAGAAGTAGCAGCAGCTGAAGGCGAGAAGTGTGACCGTTGTTGGCACCACACGCCAGACGTAGGCACAATTGAAGGTCACGAGAAGATCTGTGGTCGTTGTGTGTCTAACGTAGACGGCGAAGGTGAAGTACGTAAATTCGCGTAATTGCCTAGAACGACTGAACTTTTTTTAAAATTAACAGCCCCAGTATTTACTGGGGCTGTTTGTAGGTAAAGTAATGAGTGAAAAAACACTGACGTTAAAGCAATCTGGAGTTCGCTGGCTGTGGTTAGCAATTCTGGTATTTATTGCAGATATTGGCATCAAATTGGTGGTGATGGACAACATGGGCTACGGATGGGCAAACCGAATTGAGGTGTTGCCATTCTTCAACCTACTTTACGTTCATAACTACGGTGCCGCTTTCAGCTTCTTGAGCGATCAAGCTGGTTGGCAGCGTTGGTTATTTACAGGTATCGCGTTTGTTGTGACGGGTCTTTTGACCTACTGGATGAGCAAGCTTCCAGCAAAAGAAAAATGGAACAACATTGCTTATGCACTGATTATTGGTGGTGCAGTGGGCAACGTGTTTGACCGCGTCGTTCATGGCTTTGTTGTTGATTACCTAGACTTCTTCTGGGGTAACTACCACTGGCCAGCATTCAACCTTGCTGACATGGCGATCTGTATTGGTGCGGCAATGATTATTCTGGATGGCTTCCGTAAAAAAGACGCTAACAAGTAACCTTTTGCGATATATCGAATAACCCTAAGCGTCGTCCGTTGATTCGAGCGACGCTTTTTATTATGTTGGAGCGCCAATCAGCATATCAATGTATAAAAAGACCAAGCTGACAGCGTAATAACCCAAGAACAAGGAAGCATTAACGTGACAACAATAACCAATGAATCGGTAGTAACCCTTCACTTTACGATTAAAATGAAAGACGGATCGGTTGCAGATAGTACTCATAACATGGGTAAACCAGCGAAGTTTGTTATGGGTGATGGCAGCTTGAGTGAAAACTTTGAGCAATGCTTGATCGGCCTCGAAACAGGCGCACAAAAAGCGATTGAGCTAAAGGCAGAAGACGCGTTTGGTATGCCAAACCCTGATCATATTCACTATATGGATCGCACTAAATTTGTAGGTGATGCAGAAGTGGAAGTTGGTACAATCATGGCCTTCAGTGGCCCTGATGGCATGGAAATCCCGGGCATTATTACAGAGATTGCAGGCGATTCAGTCACTGTGGACTTCAACCATCCTCTAGCGGGACAAGACGTGACTTTCGAAGTTGAAATTTTGTCAGTAGAATAGCGAACCCAATAAAGATAATTTCCATGAGCAATGAAATGAAAATCCTGTTAGCTAACCCACGTGGTTTCTGTGCTGGTGTTGACCGCGCGATTAGCATCGTAGAGCGTGCGCTAGAGATGTATCAGCCACCTATCTATGTTCGACATGAAGTGGTGCATAACCGTTTTGTGGTTGAAGGTCTAAAACAGCGTGGTGCTATCTTCGTTGAAGAGCTGCATGAAGTGCCAGACAACAACATTGTGATTTTTTCTGCTCATGGTGTATCGCAGGCGGTTCGTCAGGAAGCCAAGCAGCGTGATTTGACCGTATTTGACGCAACGTGTCCTTTAGTAACCAAAGTGCATATGGAAGTGGCGCGTGCGAGCCGTCGTAATATGGAAGTGGTTCTGATTGGTCACGCAGGTCACCCTGAAGTCGAAGGTACGATGGGGCAATACGCCAGTGAAACCGGTGGTATGTACTTGGTTGAAACTCCAGCCGATGTTGAGAAACTGAAGGCGATTGTGAAAGATCCATCCGATCTTCATTACGTAAGCCAAACGACGCTTTCTGTCGATGAAACTGCCGATGTTATCGAAGAGCTACGCCGCGTGTTCCCAGATATCCAAGGTCCACGTAAAGACGATATCTGTTATGCGACACAAAACCGCCAAGATGCCGTACGTGAATTAGCTGGTGACGTAGATGTGATGGTTGTGGTGGGTTCTAAAAACTCATCAAACTCTACACGTCTTAAAGAGCTAGCTGAAAAGCTAGGGACACCTGGCTACTTAACCGACTGTCCGGAAGATATCAAACCTGAGTGGTTCGAAGGCAAAACAAAGGTCGGCGTGACTGCGGGAGCATCTGCTCCGGAAGAGCTCGTTAATCAGATTCTAGAGCGAATCAAAGAACTCGTCGGTGCCGAAGCGGTTGATGAAGTACTTGGCCGTGAAGAGAATATGTTCTTTGAAGTACCTAAAGAACTGCAAATCAAGCAAGTGGATTAGTCTCCATTTATCGAATATTCAAAAGGCGACCTGTGGGTCGCCTTTTTTACATCTCTCTTAACTCATTTAGGTAATCACGAATTTGGTCTTTTCCTAAACCATCGATAATCATATCAGACATCTTCGTGATTCTTCGCTCAAGCGATTGAGCAACCTTTTCGCAATGTGCGTACATGTCTTCATCAGAACCATCGGTCGGAAAAGCATCAACTTGCCAGTTTACTCGAACACCACCTGCAAGCCACTGAGGAGCGGTTTCTTGATGTAAAGAATCACAGAGAATAATAACGATGTCGGGAAGAAACTGAGTTCGCTCCTCCCATGAATGCGTGTGGATATGCGGAATGGGGAGTTGGTGGTCATCTAAATATTTTTGCACCACTGGGTGCACCTTGCCTGTGGGATGTGAGCCTCCACTGGTGACACTAAAATCTGCTGGCAGGATATTGGTTGCGATTGACTCCGCGAGGACGCTTCGTCCAGCGTTGTGCTTACATATGAATAAAACTTTATACATCATCGCCTCGTCTTTTCAGAGCGTCCTATTTATACGCTAGCGGAAACTTAGCGATGATGTGTGAAGTTTTTGTGTTAGTGGCTAATGCCGAGCATCTCTTTGAGCACCTTTAAGTAGCGGCGGCTTACTGGTATCTCAAAGCCTGTTTTGGTGATGATTTCCGCTAACCCATTTTCCAGTAACTTGATTTCGCTAATCGCTTTAATACTGACTAAGTATTGACGATGGCAGCGGACTAGAGGGGTTTTCTCTTCCAACGTTTTTAATGTCAGTTGGGTGCTCGCGGTTTGGCTGGTGGAGCGTACATGCACGCCGCTGATATCACTGTAAGCACATTCCACCGTGTCGGTGGCCATGATAACGATGCGGTTGTGTCCGATGCACGGTATCTGATCCAACGTGTCAGGTGTAATAGCAGACAGTTGTTGCGTTAGGGCGGATTGGCTAATGACTTTGTTTAGTCGTTTGACCGTTTTAGTTAACCTGCATGGGTCGACAGGTTTGAGCAAGTAATCAAAGGCATTGTCTTCAAATGCTTGAATCGCATACTGATCATAAGCCGTGACAAAAACCACATAAGGCATGGTTTCTGGATCAAGCATCCCAAGTAGTTCAATCCCCGTGACTTGAGGCATTTGGATATCGAGAAACACCACATCAGGCTTAAGTTCATTGATTTTTTTTAGGCCAAGGATTGCGTTTGAGGCATCGCCCACGACCTCAACTTGGCCTGTTTCATCCAGTAACTCTGCTAGCTCTTCACGAGCAAACTGTTCATCATCAATGACGAGTGCGGTTAACATCCAACATTACCTTTATTGCTTCAGCGTGCTTTTATGATTTTGGGGGAATGATAAAGCTCATTTTAGTAAATTGATGTGGCTCGCACGTAATTTTTAGCGCTGCATCACGTCCAAATTGATTAGTGAGACGTTTGTCGACAATTTCTAAACCTAGCCCTGAGTGGTTTTCTTTTGGCGGTTCAAAACTGCCTGCGTTGTCTTCGACGGTAATCAAGTGACCTTGTGGGTGTGCTTCGCTGTATATATGAACTTTACCACCTTCAAGCATGTTTGAAATGCCATGCTTAATGGCATTCTCAACCAAAGGCTGGAGTGTAAAGCTTGGTAATTTGATGTCCAGCAATTCAGGTTGAATATCGATTTCAACCTCTAAGCGGTCCGTAAAACGCGCTTTTTCGATGCTCAAGTACGAGTTCACATGTGCAAGCTCTTCCTTTAGCGTCACGGTATTAATGTTCTGCTTTAAATTGCTGCGGAAGAAGTGCGATAAATTTTGGATTAGCTCGCGCGCTTTGTCAGGGTCACGACGAGTAATCGCACTAATAGTATTGAGTGCATTAAACAAAAAGTGTGGATTCACCTGAGCGTGAAGCAATTTTATTTCTGCTTGGGCGAGTAAGGCTTGTTGTTGTTGGTAATCGCCATAAAGGATTTGGCTAGATAGAAGCTGGGCTATTCCTTCCGCCATCGACATGTTGGCCGTCGAGAACAATTTACGCTTCGGTTCATACAGCTTTATGGTACCAATGACCTCTTTCCCTGCACGCAGTGGGATGATCAGCGCAGATCCGAGCTTGCAATCTTTTGCAATGGAGCATTGGTATGGACGCTCCGCACCATCAAGATAAATGATGTCGTTTTTCTCCATGGAGTCTAATGTGCTTTGCGATGAAATCGGCGTGTTTGGTTTATGGTGATCATCGCCAATGCCCACAAACGCTAAGATTTTTTCTTGGTCAGTAATCGCGACAGCGCCCACTTTGGTTTCTTCGTAAATAATACGCGCGATTTTCTCTGCGTTTTCGGTGTTGAAGCCGTTGCTTAGAATTCCCACTGAGCGATCAGCAATGGTGAGCGCTCGACGCGAAAACGTCGCAGAAAACTTTTCAAAGATTGCTTTTCTGTCTTGCAGGATACTCATGAACAACGCCGCACCAAATGAATTCGCGATGATCATAGGCGCTGCAATAGCGGACACCAGTTCATAGGCTTGATCAAAAGGTTTCGCGACGGCGAGCAGCAAAATCATTTGCACCACTTCTGCAACAAACGTGACGCTGAATACGACGCTTGGATTAAACAGCAATGCGCCTTTATTTCGCTTGATAAGGTAAACGTGGAGCAAGCCACCAATTACGCCCTCGGCGGTGGTTGAAATTGCACAGGCTAGGTCAGTAAAGCCACCAAGAGAGTATCGATGAATGCCACCAGTAAATCCGACGGCGAAACCTACAACAGGTCCACCAAACAGCCCGCCCATAACTGCGCCGATCGCACGAGTATTGGCAATAGCATCGTTGATGTGCAGACCGAAATAGGTGCCGAGAATACAAAAGCCAGAGAAGAGTACGTAACAAATTAGGCGGTGGCTTAAGCGCGAAGAAATACTCAGCAAAGGTAAGATGATTGGCGTTTTACTTAGCATGTAAGCCAAAACTAAGTACACACACATCTGTTGTAAAAGGGAGATGACCAGTTCCATAGTGAACCTAACCTAGAATCAATGTTGTTATTGTATACCTAAGTAACCTCAAGATGCTTGGCTCAGATAGATAAGAACAGCTAAGTAAATGATGCTGCGCTGTGCTTTCTGAACCTTAAAGTGACTTGGGTATAAAACAAAAAGAGCCTGCAATTGGCAGGCTCCTATCTTAGTCACTCAGATGTGACGAGTATTACGCTGTTTCTGATACGGCTTGTGGTTTCTCTTCGTCAGCCAGTTCAGTTTCACCTTTACCCTTAGAGGTTTTGATAACGTAACCTGTCACAGCTAGGGCAAACACAATACCTACGATAGTTGATAGTTGCATTGGCAGACCAAAACCTAGCGAGCTGTTGTTTAAGATGAACGTGACACATACCGTGGTCATGAAGATAGCTGGGATAGTGGTAATCCAGTGCAGCTTGTTGTGACGCAGTAGGTAAGCGGACGCAGTCCAAAGCATCATTACCGCTGTTGTTTGGTTTGCAAAACCGAAGTAGCGCCAGATAATGCCGAAGTCTACTTGAGTTAAGATACCGCCGATAACGAACAGTGGAAGTGCCATCAGTAGACGGTTACGTAGCGTTTTTTGTTCCATGTTGAAGTATTCAGCAAGGATCAAGCGGCTTGAACGGAACGCTGTATCGCCAGACGTAATTGGTAGGATAACCACACCCAGGAACGCAAGGATACCACCGAACACACCTAGCAGACCAAATGATGCGCTGTATACCACGTTACCAGGGCCACCGTTTTTCACAGCTTCTGATAGAGCGTCTAGAGAGCCGAAGAAAGACAGAGCGATAGCACACCAAATTAGCGCGATAACACCTTCACCAATCATTGCACCGTAGAATACGAAGCGACCGTTTTTCTCATTTTCCATACAACGCGCCATCAGTGGAGACTGAGTTGCGTGGAAGCCAGAGATAGCGCCACATGCGATAGTGATGAACAATGCAGGCCATAACGGCATGTCATTTGGGTTGAGGTTAGAGAACATGTCCGAAACTTGGAAGTCACCCATTACTGTGTGTTCGCTAGAGAAAGCAACGGCTGTCATTAGGCCAACAGACATAAAGATAAGTAGGGCGCCAAACAGTGGGTAGAAACGACCAATGATTTTATCGACAGGAACAATCGTCGCAATGATGTAGTAAGCAAAGATAGCAATAACCATTGTAGTCATGCTTACGCTCAAGCTTGTTTGATCATTGATGAGGTTAGTAATCATGCCAGCAGGGGCTGAAACGAACACTACGCCAACTAGAAGCAATAGGACAATGGCAAAAATATTCATAAAGTGTTTTGCGCCATTACCTAAGTAGCGACCTGTAATGGTAGGTACAGATGCACCGCCGTTACGCACTGAAAGCATGCCTGAGAAGTAATCGTGTACTGCACCAGCAAAAATACAACCGACTACAATCCAAAGCATCGCCGCAGGACCGTATAGTGCCCCCATGATCGGGCCAAAAATTGGACCCACACCTGCGATGTTAAGTAGTTGAACTAGGTAAACTTTCTTTGTTGACATTGGAACGAAGTCAACACCGTCCGATTTGGTGTGAGCTGGCGTTTGGCGTTTTTCATTGATGCCGAAAATCTTCTCGACGAAAGCGCCGTAGATGAAGTATCCGCCGATTAGGGCTGCGACACAGGTTAGAAACCACATCATAGCAATTGTCCTTGGTCTTAGTTGGGTAGGGTAATTTTTTAATCTCAGGATGCATGTTATGCGTCACTTGTGTTAAATGCATTCGGTTAGTAGATGAGTGGTCGAATAGAGCACTGAGTGGTCGATATGCTGCTTGAGCGGTTTTTAAAAATGGCGAAAGGTTGATGACAGTCTTGAGCGGCTGATTTGAGTCATCAGTGGTTAAATCTGCAAGCTCAGCGGCAAGCGCCAATAATTAGTGGTAAGCTTATTTTTGAAAACAATTACTTAAGGAAGAACCATGAAAAAGGTAACGGTAGGTCTGGCACTGGCTTTACTTGCAGGATGCACAGCAACGACAGCAGATCTTGCCAAGTCGGGAGATTGGCATCAGATCGGATATCAAGATGGCATAACCGGACACACATCGCGCACGATGAGCGAGCTTCGTGAGTTGGGTAGTGTTAAGCAAAGTGACTACGACCAAGGTTATTTAGAAGGTTTACGTGAGTACTGTAATCCTGCTTTTGCGTATCAAATGGGGGTATCTGGTCAGTATTACGAAGGGGTTTGTGAAGGTACTGAGCAAGCGCAAAAATTCCGCATGGAATGGCAACGTGGTTGGAATGAATACTCAAATTAATAGTCAATAAAGCCGTTGTTACACTGTCTGCATCACATAAATGTGGCAAAATCCTCCTTATTAAACTATGTTCATATTGCTTGATAGTGAGCACAGAAAAAAAGGAATCACATTATGTCAACGCAAATGGCTGGTGGCTGGAGTCCATTTCATGAACTCACAGCAGAGAATAAAGAAGTATTTGCTAAAGGTATCGAGGGGTTTGTCGGTGTCAAATACTCCCCTTTGGTTGTGGCTACTCAAGTCGTAGCCGGACAAAACTATGCGTTTTTCTGTAATGCAGAAGTTGTCTACCCTGGAGCACAACCATACCCAGCAATGGTTCATATGTTCAGTGACCTTGAAGGTAAAGTCGGTATTACTCACATTGAACGATTGAACTACTAAATTAAGCCATAAAAGGCGCCTGACTTTTAAATAAGTGAGGCGCTTTATTGATTAAGATTGATTAGTTTGCGCGATCACGACTTTTCTTAAATATCCTTGCTTGGCGTTCAGTTGCTCAGTCGCGCTTTCTCTATCCAGCCCGGTTAAAATCATCAAAATCGCTAACTTGGCGTCGTAGTCCGTTTCTTTGAGCGCCGTTTTAGCCTCTTGGTTAGTACAATCTGTTGCTTGCATAACAATACGAGCCGCTCTTGCAACTAGCTTTGCATTCGTCGCTTTCACATCTACCATTAAGTTCTGATAACTTTTGCCTAGGCGAATCATGCTTGCGGTAGTGAGCATGTTCAGTACGAGTTTTTGTGCCGTCCCTGATTTTAAGCGAGTGGATCCCGTTAACGCTTCAGGTCCTACAACGGGGCTAATCGCAATATCAGCAATATCAGCAATCGGAGAGTCAGGGTTACAAGATAGTGCTACAGTGGTGGCACCAAGCTCGTTCGCATACTCTAAGCCACCAATCACGTAAGGTGTTCGTCCACTTGCCGCAATACCAACGACGACATCGCGTTGTGTTAGTGTATTCTCTTTAAGATCTTGCTCACCCAATGCTGGATCGTCCTCCGCCCCTTCTTTTGCACGGAACATTGCCTCTTTTCCACCGGCAATAATACCAACGACCATCTCTGGATCTGTGCCAAAAGTTGGTGGGCATTCTGAAGCGTCCAAAACGCCAAGTCGACCACTGGTACCCGCACCGATGTAAAACAACCGACCTCCGACCTTAAATGCTTCCGTGATCTTATCAACGGCTTCAGCGATCTCAGGCAATACTTTTTCAACGGCAAGAGGAACGAGTTTGTCCTGTTGGTTGATGCGTTGAACAATATCGAGAGAAGGCAGCAAGTCGATGTCCATGGTGTCTGGATTTCGCCCTTCAGATACCAGATGGGATAAAGCTGCGATAAGTGCATCGTTCGTCATAATGAATTAAGCCTTTTTGTTTAGGATCTATTGCCCTTAATTTTTTGAATAGAGTACACCCAGTGAAGCGAGACGACTTGCCCCCGTAACTTCCGGTAAGTTGCTAGGGAGGCCGTGAATATGGCGCTGCGCAAGCCAAGCAAACGCCATTGCTTCCATGTAGTCGCCATCAACGCCTTTTTCTGCCGTTGTCGCAACGCTCCATTGTGGCAATAACTTAGCTAGTCGCTGCATCAAAAGTGGGTTTCTTGCTCCACCGCCACAGACCAATAGTTGAGGTGTGATGCCATGAGAAAACTTGTCGACTTCGTTGGCAATGGTAATTGCAGAATACTCGCAAAGTGTACGTTGTACGTCTTCGATTGGTAAATTGTGATGGGCCAGTTGTTGATGCAGCCAGTCAATATTGAACAGTTCTCGTCCGGTACTTTTAGGGGCTGGCATGGCGAGGTAAGCTTCTTTGAGTAATTGAGTCAACAAAGTAGCGTTTACCGTTCCTTTAAGTGCAAACTGTGCATCTTCGTCGAAGCTTTGCCCAGTATGCAGCGCACACCATGCGTCCATCAACATATTGCCCGGGCCTGTGTCATAGCCAATGACTGGTTGTTCTGGATGCAGTACCGAGATATTGGCAATGCCTCCAATGTTAAGTACCACAGTTGTGGAATCCTGCATCGCAAAAATGCTTTTATGGAAAGCAGGGACGAGTGGGGCACCTTGTCCACCTAGCGCCATGTCTTTACGACGAAAATCCGCTACCGTATCAATGCCTGTTTTGACCGCGATAATGTTTGCATCGCCCAATTGAGTGGTAAACGGCAAGTTTCCGGTAGGCTGATGGAATACTGTTTGACCGTGATTACCAATCGCACGAATTTGCTCTACGACGTAACCAGACTTATTGAGCAGCTGTAACACAGCATCTGCAAATAGGTGGCCGAGCTGGTGGTCAAGTTCACCTATGGCTTTTAAATTTGTTGCTTGACCGGTACAAACAGATAACAGCATGTCTTTTAGTGCTGCGGGCATTGGGTAGTCGTCATGCGCAATCAGGCGAACGTGCTCATCGCTTATTTCAACTAGAGCGGTATCAACACCATCCATACTCGTTCCAGACATCACACCAATGTACAGTTCGTTAAATTTCATAGCCGATCTCGTCAATTCTTCATTCACTTATTGTAAAGCAAATCTGAAGCGAATAACCTCATCGAATACGAGATATTCAGCCGATTTTGAGGAGAAAACATGGGACCGTTATGGGTTGACGTTGCGGGGTATGAACTGACCGCTGAAGACAAAGAAATCTTGGAGCATCCTACGGTTGGTGGCTTAATTCTATTTGCTCGCAACTATCATGATAGCAAACAGCTTCAAGCACTTACTCAATCCATCCGAAAGGCGGCTAAGCGCCCGTTTTTGATCGGTGTGGATCAAGAGGGCGGCCGAGTGCAGCGCTTTCGCGAAGGTTTCTCATTAATTCCTGCTGCTGATGAGTACGCTAAACATCAAAATGGTGAAGAGCTTGCTCGTATGGGCGGTTGGTTAATGGCAGCAGAGCTGATTGCCCATGATATTGATTTAAGCTTTGCCCCGGTACTTGACCAAGGCCATCAATGTAAAGCGATCGGTAACCGTGCATTCGGTGAAGATGCCGATACCATTCTTCGCTATAGCACTGCATATATGCAGGGAATGAAGAGTGTTGGCATGGCAACGACAGGCAAGCACTTCCCTGGACATGGTGGCGTGATTGCAGACTCACATCTAGAAACACCATACGACGAGCGCAGTGATATTTTTGAACAAGATATGGCGATCTTCAAAGCGCAAATTGATGCCGGTATTTTAGATGCCATGATGCCTGCTCACGTGATTTTCCCACACTATGATGCTCAACCAGCCAGCGGTTCTGAATACTGGTTAAAACAGGTCCTGCGTCAGCAATTGGGTTTTAAAGGTTTGGTTTTTTCGGATGACTTGACCATGGAAGGCGCTGCGATCATGGGCAGCCCTGCCGAGCGAGGTGCTCAAGCATTGAGAGCTGGCTGCGATATGTTGTTAATGTGTAATAAACGAGAAGCGCACGTTGAGGTATTAGACAACTTACCGGTTTCAACCGTGCCACTCGCGGATGGATTACTGAAAAAACAGTCATTTTCTCCAAGCGAACTTAAGCTATCTCAAGAGTGGAAAGCGGCGAGTGAAGCGATGAAACGCTTGACTAGCTAAACCTCTTGTAAAAGATTCAAAACAGCGATGAGAAGCCAAAGTTAATTATGCTTTGGCTTTTTATTTGACTGTAAATTTTAATTTACACTAAATGTTTTTTATTCTGTACGCTTGTTTTTCTTTTTTAGCCTGTTATCTTGTCGTTAAAGCTTAGTTGTCTCACCAAAGGTTTGGTTGGGTGTAAAAATAAATATACAGGTTAGAGTTATGCAGAAAAGTGAGTTGAGCAATATTAATATTATCGAAGAACAGGTTCTTATTACCCCGGAGGAACTAAAAACCAAGCTTCCTTTGAGTGAAAAAGCACGTCGCTTTATTCAAGAGTCTCGTCAAACTATCGCTAATATTATTCACAAGAAGGATCACCGCCTGCTTGTTGTATGCGGTCCATGTTCTATCCACGACGTGGAAGCGGCGAAGGATTACGCAAAGCGACTTAAAGCACTCTCTGAACAACTAAGTGACCAACTGTATATTGTTATGCGTGTTTACTTTGAGAAGCCGCGCACCACGGTCGGCTGGAAAGGCCTGATCAATGACCCACACCTAGACGGCAGTTTCGATATTGAACACGGTCTGCATGTTGGACGCGAACTTCTGGTGGAGTTGGTAGAAATGGAAATCCCGCTCGCGACTGAGGCTCTAGACCCAATTAGCCCACAATACCTGGCGGATACTTTTAGCTGGGCTGCAATCGGCGCACGTACGACGGAGTCACAAACTCACCGTGAAATGGCAAGCGGCCTGTCTATGCCAATCGGTTTTAAGAATGGCACCGATGGCAGTTTGGCAACCGCAATTAACGCGATGCAAGCTGCGTCCTCTAGCCACCGTTTTATGGGAATTAACCGTGAGGGACAAGTCGCACTGTTAACCACCCAGGGCAATGCTAATGGACATGTGATCTTACGTGGCGGCAAGCAAACTAACTACGATTCGGTATCCGTCACTGAGTGTGAGCAAGAGATGGCGAAATCTGGTCTTGATGCTTCATTAATGGTGGATTGCAGTCACGCCAACTCACGTAAAGATTACCGTCGCCAGCCATTAGTCGCGGAGGATGTGATTCATCAAATCCGTGAAGGCAATAAATCTATTATCGGTCTTATGATTGAGAGCCATATCAATGAAGGAAATCAATCTTCTGACTTAGCTCTTGAAGAGATGAAATACGGTGTATCTATCACTGACGCATGTATCAATTGGGATTCAACTGAGGCACTATTACGTCATGCACATGAAGAGCTAGTGCCTTTCTTAGAAAATCGTCTAAAGGCTAATTAATACAGGATTTAAGGAACATCAATGGCAGTTGAACTTAACGCATTACGCGATCAGATTGATGCAGTCGACAAGCAAATGTTGGAGCTATTGGCTCAGCGTTTAGCGCTCGTAGAGAAAGTTGGGGAAGTAAAAAGCGAACATGGTTTGCCAATTTATGCTCCAGACCGCGAAGCGGCGATGTTAGCTTCTCGTCGCGCTGAAGCTGAAAAAATGGGAATTCCTCCACAGCTTATTGAAGATATTCTGCGTCGAACAATGCGTGAGTCTTATGCCAGCGAGAAAGATTCCGGTTTTAAGTGTTTGAACCCTGATTTACGCTCAGTTGTTATTATTGGTGGTAATGGTCAATTGGGTGGCCTGTTTGGGCGTATGTTCAAATTGTCGGGCTACCAGGTCAAAGTTCTCGGTAGTAAAGACTGGGATCATGCGGATGAGATTCTAGACAACGCGGGTTTAGTCGTGGTCACGGTGCCGATTCATCTAACGGAAGGGGTGATCGAAAAACTGGGGAACTTGCCGCAAGACTGTATTCTGTGTGACCTGACTTCTATCAAATCGAAGCCTCTGCAAGCAATGTTGAATGTGCATCAAGGTCCTGTGGTTGGTTTGCACCCAATGTTTGGCCCAGATGTTCCGAGCCTTGCCAAGCAGGTTATTGTGTACTGTGATGGCCGTGGTCACGAGCATTACCAATGGCTATTGCAACAGTTTGGGATTTGGGGCGCAAGCTTGTGCCAAATCGATGCACAAGAGCACGATCATGGCATGACGTTGATTCAGGCGTTGCGCCACTTCACGTCGTTTGCTTACGGTATGCACCTAAGCAAAGAGAACCCGAACATCGATCAGTTGTTGAAGTTAAGCTCGCCAATCTACCGCCTTGAATTGGCGATGGTGGGACGACTGTTTGGTCAGGATCCGAACTTGTACGGTGATATCATTTTCTCTTCTCAAGAGAATATCGATATGATCAAGCGATTCCATCAGCGTTTAGGTGATGCGGTAGCGATTCTGGATAGCAGAGACAAAGCGCGATTCATCGAAAGCTTTAAGCAGGTGAGTGATTGGTTTGGTACTTATTCTCAACAATTTATGAATGAGAGCCAAAACTTACTCAAACAGGCGAATGATAATATTCATCGCGGCTAATCACGGGTCATTTAGCCGTGCAGAGTCCGAAACAAAAAGAGCAGCGTAAGCTGCTCTTTTTCGTGTTGATGGACAAATCAGTTCGTCGCAGTATTACTCGTATCTTCACTTGATACTGTGTTGATACTGGTATCGCGATAGGGTGAATTGGTTAAATTGACTTGTAGGCGTACAACGTTATCAATCAATTGAACCAAAGGTCCCCATTTCACTTTTTTCTCTTTTTCAAAGACGTCATTGAAGTTTTCTGGTGTCCACTCCATTAAGTATTGAGGGTTGAGTGCTCGTCCGAGGAAGCGTACTTCATAGTGCAAGTGTGGCCCTGTGGAGTTGCCAGAGTTACCGCATTGAGCAATGATGTCGCCTTTACTAACAAACTGACCGCTTTTCACTTTGAAGCGTTGTAGATGAGCAAAGGAGCTCATAAAGCCAAATGAGTGACGAATGGTGACATAGTTACCATAACCACGATTGCTCGGGCGAACGGTTTCCACCACACCGTCAGCCGGTGCCAGGATCTCTTCTCCTCTTTTACAAGTCAGATCGATACCAGTATGAACATGCCTCTTACCTGAAATCGGATTAATACGACTGCCGTAAGAAGAAGAAATTCGTTGGTATGTGACTGGGCTGTCATTTGGTATCAAACGGAACATCGTCGCTCGAACAGCAGAATCGATAGCGGCTGCGTCAATTCGCTCCTCTAACCCCATGCTGTTCTCATCGATCATCAACTCTTCGTCTGCGAGACCTAAAACCGATTCAACGTCGAATACCCGTTTGCCCAATAGCTGAATTTGATTGTTTTTGTCCGTCAAAGACTGGGAAAGCGAATGATTGGTATCAAGCTGTTCTTCGTAAAGAGCCGTCACTTCGGCCTTTTCACTTTCCAGTTTGGCGATGATTTGTGTTAGTTCGTCTTTATTGTGCATCTGCTGCTGATTAAGGTACCACGCGCCACCAACGACGGCGGGTAATGCCAATACTGAAGCAAATACTGCTAGGACCGAACTGCGGCCCAAATAGAACTGCTGATCGCCGTCTTTCGTCGGGATCTGCATGATGATTTTTTTAGACATAGTTATTGTTACTTAAATAGGCGTTCATTTATTTTTCTCCTAAAAACCAGAGAGGTGCTCTAACTCTCGATTCAGAAGGTCGTTATTGCCTACATTCAATTCTATAAATCGTTTTAGTTGGCTAATGCTTTCGATGTCTACCTTAGCGATCTTCAACCTAATCTCACACTTAGAGACATTCACAATTTGCGCTTTTAACGTAATCACTTGTTCGGATTGATCAAATGAAAAAGTCACATGGACTGGAAGGGTTGGATCCAAAGCCTCAGTCTCTTCCACTTTCATGAGTAAACCATGCAAGGAAAGATCTTGAATCCTAGCTTCAATTGCCAAGTCACGTTGTTCTATCTTAGCTGGAGCTTGATGGAGAATACGTGAAAAGCGTCGTCTCTCTGTCATATGAATATTCTCGTCAGGTCGTCAAACAGAATTGAATAGTATATCAATACGAACAAAAAGTGTTCGATTGTTGTTTGAAAAGTGTCGAGGTCGCTACAGAGTGACGTAAGTGCAATGTCATGTTCTTAACGAACGAGACGGGCTAATGAGCTCTTTTTATAACAAAGAAAACAAAGGCCGCTATGATAGCGGCCTTTGTACAAATTACAATCAAACTTTGTGGGTTGCGATTACTTCGCAATACGCTTGTATTTGATACGGTGTGGTTCTGCGGCTTCAGGACCCAATGTTTTCTTCAACCAATCCATGTACTCTGTGTAGTTACCTTCGTAGAAGTTAACTTGGCCTTCGTCACGGTAGTCAATGATGTGGGTCGCGATACGGTCAAGGAACCAACGGTCGTGCGAGATAACCATTGCACAACCAGGGAACTCTAGTAATGCTTCTTCTAGAGCACGCAGTGTTTCAACGTCAAGGTCGTTGGTTGGTTCGTCGAGTAGCAACACGTTGCCGCCCGCTTTAAGAAGCTTCGCAAGGTGGACACGGTTACGCTCACCACCCGATAGTTCACCAATAATCTTTTGTTGGTCACTGCCTTTAAAGTTAAAGCGTGAACAGTATGCACGAGCTGGGATTTCGAAGTTGTTGATCTTAATGATATCAGCACCTTCAGAGATCTCTTGGAATACGGTTTTAGAATCGTCCATGCTGTCACGGAACTGATCGACAGATGCTAGTTTTACTGTATCGCCCATCTCAATTGTGCCCGAGTCTGGTTGTTCAGTACCACTTAACATCTTGAATAGCGTCGATTTACCTGCGCCGTTAGCACCGATGATACCAACAATTGCACCTTTAGGGATGCTGAATGACAGGTCATCAATTAGAACTCGACCGTCAAATGACTTGGTCAGGTTCTTCACTTCAATAACCTTATCACCTAGACGCTCACCTGGTGGGATAAATAGTTCATTGGTTTCATTACGTTTTTGATGATCAGAGCTTTGCAGTTCTTCAAAGCGAGCCATACGTGCTTTTGACTTCGCTTGACGACCTTTAGGGTTTTTACGTACCCACTCAAGCTCTTTCTCGATAGTCTTTTGGCGAGCACTCTCTTGGGAGGCTTCTTGTTGTAGACGAGCGTCTTTTTGCTCCAGCCATGAGGTGTAGTTGCCTTCCCATGGGATACCTTCACCACGGTCCAGTTCTAAGATCCAGCCCGCAGCGTTATCTAGGAAGTAACGGTCGTGGGTGATGGCTACTACGGTACCTGTGTAATCCACTAAGAAGCGCTCTAGCCAAGCCACTGATTCTGCATCTAGGTGGTTGGTAGGTTCATCAAGCAGTAGCATGTCTGGCTTAGAAAGTAGCAAGCGACAAATAGCCACACGGCGGCGTTCACCACCTGATAGGTGCGCAATTTTTTGGTCCCATTCAGGTAAACGAAGTGCGTTTGCCGCACGCTCAAGCGCATTTTCTAGGTTGTGGCCATCTTTCGCTTGGATAAGGGCTTCTAGCTCGCCTTGCTCTTTTGCAAGTGCGTCGAAGTCTGCATCTGGTTCAGCGTATGCTGCGTAGACTGCGTCCAAACGTTTCAGAGCGTCAGCAACGTCAGCAACCGCTTCTTCAACAACTTCACGAACGGTTTTTGATTCGTCTAATACTGGTTCCTGAGGTAGGTAACCTACGTTTAGACCAGGTTGTGGACGCGCTTCACCGTCGATATCCGTGTCGATACCTGCCATGATACGTAGCAGTGTGGATTTACCTGCACCGTTCAGACCTAAAACACCGATTTTCGCACCAGGGAAGAAGCTCAGAGAGATGTCTTTAAGAATTTGACGCTTAGGTGGCACAATTTTGCTCACCCGCGACATGGTATATACGTATTCAGCCATTGCCGATCGTTCCTAAATTAACTGTCATTCAAACCCATCATTTTATACCAAGTGCTTTGTTTTTGTTACCGCATTGCAAGAATTTCCCTAACGAATGGATTTCTTATTTTGAGCTGACCGGAAACTTACACGGTTAGGGTATACACTTTTGTTATTCGTTAAGAATGACGAAGTGTTTTCTATGCGAGTTAGAAACGCTTTGTCTCCATCGTCTTAAAAGTTTGACGAGTACAATTTTTAATACACTAAGTTGCTTTACATGGACATCTGCATTCTGTGTAAATAGATGCATGTGTGAAAATTGCCTTAACATCACATGAACTCTAACAAAACTAGGCTTTAGGGCAGTATATGTCTGGGGAAAATGACACAAATGAGATTCAACGTATCTGAATTGGCTAAAAACGTATGCTGCGCCGCCGCGTTGTGTGCTATGAGTTTGAGTGCTAATGCCGCGCTGAGTTTGGAAAAGCAGCGCGAAGTATATGAGCAAGCTCAAGATTTATTAGATAAAAATGACATCGACGGATACCTTTCGATTCGTCCTAAAATTTCTGACTATCCACTAACGCCTTATGTGGATTACCGCACTTTTATTAGACAGTTACCGGAAAAGTCACCACAACAGGTGAACGAGTTTATTTCTGAGCACGAGTCTTTTCCATTTTCTCGTCGAGTTCGCGCTCCATACCTCAATCATCTTTATAAGCAAAAAGATTGGAAAACCATTACTGAGTTTCAAAAAGTCATTCCTAGTGGTGAGCGTTACCAATGTATTTTCTACGTCGCTCAATTAAAGCAAGGCAAGAAAGTCGCGGCGTTTAAAGGGGCTGAACATATGTGGTTACGTGGCATCAGCATTGCTGATGAGTGTGACCCATTATTTGAAGCATGGGACAAGGCGGGTGAGCGTACCGATGAACTGATTCTACAGCGTATGTTACTGGCGTTTGATGCTCGTAATGGCGGTTTGATGAGTTACTTGCTCAAACTGCCTAAATCCGCGCAGGCAAAGCAACAAGCCAAAGAAATGAAAGCGTTGTTTGATAATCCTTCAAGTGTTGCGGAATTCGCGAAGAAAAAACCTGCGAATGATTTTAATCGAGCGCAAAGTGAATATGCGTTAGAAAAGTTGGCTCGCATGAACACTAGCCAAGCACAAGGTGCGTACGATGCCGTCATTAAAGGACAGAAGTTTTCTCCAGAAAAAGCGCAAGAACTTGCCGACTATATTGCATTTCGATTGACTCGTACGGAGTCTGAGTCATTAGCTAAATGGCGCGATGATAAAACGAAAACCAGTCAGTACTTACCGTTGATTGAAACGCGCATCCGCTTAGCGATTCAAAATGCAGATTGGAAAGGCGTACAAGAGTGGATTGCTGTTCTAAATAAAGAAGAACAAGCCACGCTACGCTGGCAATATTGGCTTGGAAGAAGTGAAATAGCGTTAGGTGATGACATCGCGGGGAAACAGCGTTTAGCAACTCTGCTTGGGCAACGAAACTTCTACAGTGTGGCTGCCGCCAATGCAATCGGGCAATCAATCAAATACCCAACGCATACGGTTAAGTTGGACAAGAAAGTTGTTCAACCCTATCAAGACTCGCTAGCTCGTATCGAAGAGTTGATCGCGACGGATAAAATCGCAGCAGCGAAGAGTGAATGGGCACACTTACTGCGCCGCGTAGGGAAAGATGAAAAGGTGATGTTGGCGGCTTATGCATCATTTAAACGTTGGCATAACCTAACGGTGACCGCGAGTATCCAAGCGCAGATGTGGGATAATATCGAACTTAGGTTCCCAATAGCACACCGCTGGTGGTTTAATTTTTATGCGAAAAAGCACAACATTGATCCCGTCACGATGATGTCTCTCGCTCGACAGGAAAGTGCGTTAGATGTTGAAGCCCGCTCTCCAGTTGGCGCTCGTGGTCTTATGCAGATCATGCCTGCAACGGCGAAGTACACGGCACGTAAATATAAGTTGAGTTATCAAGGTACGCAGGATCTCTACAATGTAGGAAAAAATATCGAAATTGGTAGCCATTATTTGCAAGGTTTATTAGAGGATTACGATAATAATCGTATTTTTGCTCTTGCTGCTTATAATGCAGGTCCTAACAGAGTAAAAACGTGGCGAGAGCGTACCCAAGGAAAAGTGGATGCTTATGCCTTTATTGAGGCAATTCCATTTAAAGAGACGCGCGGTTATGTACAAAACATCTTGATGTTTGAAACATACTATCGTGATCTTTTGGGTATCGATGGCGCGTTCTTGAATCAACATGAGATCAATACCAAGTATTGAGTGAGGTAACTTGATGTCGCACGAACCCGAGTATAAAGACTGGCAACAGATTATTGAGCTAATTCGAACAAGTATGGGCACCCAGCAAGATGACATGCTGTTAACTATGCTGATGTCACGTGATGAGAGAGAGTCATTAATATCACGCGTTAATATAATTAACGAACTTCTTAAAGGAGAATTATCTCAACGTCAGATCAGTCAGATGCTTGGTGTGGGCATTGCCACCATTACTCGTGGCTCTAACGAACTAAAGTCGAAATCTGATGAAGAAAAAGACAAGTTGAAAGTCTTGTTAGAACAAGTTGCGGTATCTAAGTAGACAGTATATCCAATTTGCTTTTAGGCCTTGGTGTTACAAGTGACTAAGATAACGTATTACAAAGGGCGGAAATATCCGCCCTTTTGCGTATCTAGAGACTAGGCTGAGTGTTATAAATTTGAAGGAAAATGCTCAGGGTTTGTGAATGGAATTAAAGCCAGAATCAAGGCTTGGTGATAGACCGAGCTTCGAGTTAGCTGGTTTTGGGTTAGCAGGCTAATAGCGCCACCTTTCTGTTTGATATTATCAGTACCAAACACTTCGTCCATTACATCTCCCAACTCATTCGCATCCTTGAGTTTTTCCAAGACTTTTGGCGGCAACATTAAGCTTGCAGAACGAGATTCACCGCGGTGAGTCTCTGACTCAACCACCATCCAAGCAAACGTCACGTTTGCTTCAATTCCCGCTTCGAGACCGACATAGTAATCCGCGTTTGGCATCTCTACTTTTGCGTTTTTAACGCGGTTTAGCGCACCACGATGAGTTTCTTCATTCGTCATGGGCTGATCTGCGACCTCACTCGGTACACTGATGCCAACGAAGTTGAACTCTTGATGCGGAAATGCATTACGAAATGCACTTTGAACTGCATTAATTTTGGCTGGGTTTAGCGATGCGATTACGACTTTTTGGGTTGCCATGATCTTTTTACTCACTGGTGTCTATTAACTCAATTTTACTTGCGTAGGCTTTACGTTCTCACTCGGGTAACAGCCTAATACTTTCAAGTGTTTAGTGATTTTTGTTAGCTCTTCAAGTGCCTGTTGCATTTCTGTCGAAGCAAGATGTGATGTCAAGTCTACGTAGAACATCTCTTCCCACGGGTTCCCCATAATTGGGCGTGATTCTAGCTTGGTCATATTGATGCCGTAACGTTGCAGCACTAATAGTGTTTCAACCAATGAACCTGCCTCTTGGGAGGTCGACATGATCAATGTGGTTTTTGCTGGAATCTGAGTAGAAACTTCAACCGGTTTACGAGCAACCACGATAAAGCGAGTATGGTTTTCGGTTTGGTTTGCGATGTTGCCTTGAATTGCTTGCAAGCCATATAGCTTACCGCTTGATGCATTACCAATTGCAGCCACATCATCACGATCCATCTCTTGGACTTTCTGCATTGCATCTGCTGTGCTCGCGCAGGACTCCAGCTTTACCCCTTTCATACGGCTTAAAAACTCACTGCACTGTTGGTGTGGCTGAGGGTGAGAATACAGCGTTTTAATATCTTCCAGACGAATGTCTTTTTTCGCAACCAAGCAGTGTTCGATTGGTTGAGTCAGCTCTCCAACGATGTAAAGCGTCGTGTGTTGTAGTAAGTCATACACTTCATTAATAGAGCCTGAGCTGGTGTTTTCGATTGGCAGAACGCCATAATCAGCATGGCCAGATTCAACCGTTTGAGTCACTTCTTTAAAGTGCTCGCAGTTGAGCTCGATAAGCTCTGTATTTTTACGACTGAAGTATTCGCGACTTGCCAAGTGCGAATAAGAGCCTTTGGCTCCTAAAAAAGCGACGCGAGCAAGTGGCTTACGGCTTTGCTGTGGGTTAACGAGATTTTGCAGATAACTTTGTTGAAGCAGAACTGAGTCTTCAATGATGGTATGGAAAAGTTTAGTGATGTACTGCGCGTCAAGTTCGTATTTATCTTGGCCATTAGAAATCAGCTTGACCAATAATTGCTGTTCACGGACGGCGTCGCGAACAGGCTTTGAGGTTTGTACTTTGCTTTTGGCTACTTCAATGCTGAGTTTACGGCGCTCAGACAACAAGCTGAGAAGTTGGTCATCCAACTCATTCAAGCGTAAACGAATTTCTTCGAGGGAAATAGGTTGGTCAGTCATCAATTCTTTCCTTATAAAAAAGCCTCCCGATTTGGGAGGCTTTCTGTTTGTTTTTGACTTTTCTTTCACAAACGAGTTCGCCCCTCCAACTATGGGAGGAAAAAGAAGTCAAAAATAAACAGTGAGGTTAAATGCATAAATAGTGCTTAATTTATGAGTGTTTAAACACAATAAGCAAGGCTGGGGAGAGCGTCAAGCAAAAAAATAGCGCCTTTCGGCGCTATTTCCTCAATCTGTTCAGTTTACTCTTCTTCTTCCACTAGCTCAGGCTTACTTGCACGTCGAGCTTCAGGTTTGTGGGTCAGCTTGTTCAATTGTCGTTCTAGTTTTTGCTCCACTTCGTTGATAGCTGCGTAAAGATCTTCGTGAGTTGCTGAGGCAATGAGCTGGCCTTTAGGAACTTTGATAACCGCTTCGAATTTCTTCTGTTTGTTTGGTTCCTCACTGAAAGTTGCTTGGCAACCAATTAGGTCTACTTGCCATTTCTCCAGTTTTTTAAATTTGCTCTCAATATGAGCTCGGATTGCAGAGGTGATTTCGATGTTTTTGCCAGTGATATTCATTGTCATAAGTGTTTTTCCTCTGTTGCATCCCTCATGGGTTGAGTTCAGATTACCGCTTTAAGCATAAAAAAATGTGATTCAGATCATTATTTTGCTCGGGTTTTTTATGATGAAAAATGAATGTGATCTCACTCAAGAACTTCTGAGATTTATCGTGAAATTGCTTGTTATCGGTTAGTAAATCCGTAGATTGAATAGAGTACTCAGCTGAAAACGGCCTCGTTTTTAGGGAAGTTTTACGGCCTAATATTTGAGGTGGTTAAAATTTAACTACACGTAAGGTGTGATGACGATCACTGAGTCTTTCCAATGAATCCATTTAAAAAGCCGCTTACTGTACAAGCGGCTTTTTACTGTCTGGCATTTGGCTGACTTTTCGTAGCGGTATCATGAAAATGGGGTCTTTTGGGGCTAGTGAAACCCTTTCTAGACTTTTGACTTGGTCCAAACTTTCTAGTTGTTTGTATATTATGTAGTAGCGATTAATGCTTGTGACGTACCCAACCGTTGAGCTTAAACTTTTCCGCATAACGACTTCCACGTTATTAAACCAAACATTAGGATCGTAACCTTGTTGGGCTGCACGCTTACGAATACGCTCTACATTGCCGGGGCCCGCATTGTAAGCCGCCAATGTA
This sequence comes from Vibrio sp. 970, assembly GCF_033339075.1. Classification (NCBI taxonomy): domain Bacteria; kingdom Pseudomonadati; phylum Pseudomonadota; class Gammaproteobacteria; order Vibrionales; family Vibrionaceae; genus Vibrio; species Vibrio sp. 970. Next base: position 7,179 of record NZ_JAWOTW010000012.1, on the reverse strand, counting down.
AAGTAGAGTTTATTTTGTGCAGTAATATCAGGGTCACTGAAGTACTGCTTACGCAAAAAAGCTAAGTATTTCACTCCAGCATGAATGTTGTTTTCTAATTGTCGAACATTTTTGATATTGATATTCGGATCTTGAGCGGTGCTAGGTAGGACTTGCATTATGCCAACGGCACCTCGACTTCCAACTAGGTCGTTATTAAATCCTGATTCCTTGTAAGCGATTGCAGCGATCAGTAAATAGTCGATATCGTATTTCTCACCATAGCGTGAAAATAGCGCCGCGAGTTTTTCTAGTTGAGCAATTTTCTTAGGGTTAAGAGCTCTGTTCAACCATCCCGTATTATCGATGTATTTACCGTAAATAACGTTACCGAGTAGTGTCCCAGAGCGAGACTTCTGGATGAACTTATTCACGACGGCTTTTAATTTGGGACTATTTTCTCGCATTGCCCAAGCAATTTTGCCATTTTTGCGGATAGGGATTTTTTTGTGAACCCGAATATCATCCATCACTTTCAGCCAAAGCTTGGCTTTATGGCTATCGAGAACAATGGCTTTGACGTAACCATTGTTGAGCATTCCGACCAGCTCATAATCTTGAAGTGTTTCTTCAATAAAGTGCACGATAACAGGCGGTAAGCCTTTTTTGTTTAGTTTCTTATTTAGTGTCTGAATGCTTTCAAAGTAGCTAGAACTGGCGCGCACCCAAACCTCTTTGCCGCTCAATTGTTCGATTTTCGTCATCGTTGGTGTGCTTTTGTTTGTCACTACCCACTCTTGAATACCAGTGAGGATGGGTGAACTGAACTCCACTTTCTGTTTGCGCGTGTCGGTAATAGTCAGGTTGGCGACAACTAAGTCACCTGAACCGTTTTCTAAGGCTGGCAGTAGCTGGTCGCGGGCAACAGGAATAATTTGTACGTTAAGCTTTGGTTTGAGTTTACGAAGGTCTTTTTCGAAATGCGCCAGCAATTCCGCGCCTATGCCTTTTGGTGTGCCGCCCTCAATGTAGTAAAAGCCTAAATCAGCAGAAACTAAGACGCGCAGTACATTCTTCTCCTTGATGACATCGAGGTCCCCAGTATAAGGAGGCTGTTTGAGCGGCGAGATTTGCAGTGCGCAAACGGAAGCAGACAATAGGAGCAGCATAACTGCGCAAAGCTTAGATATCGTCACGTTCACATCCTTTTTATAAAGGGGGGAGGAGAACTTTAAGCATATGTGGAGCTAGGAAGATCATCAAGAAAGGGCTGAATACACTATTGAGAGTAATAAAAAACCGCCACGGTAAAAACGGTGGCGGTTCAGTTTAAAGCAAGTTCAATTACTTCACAGGGTTGAGCTCGATAAGCTTTTCAGTTCTTGCTACGGCGTCTTCCAAACCAAGTTGCTTGTAGGCCTCTAGCTGGATAGTCAGTGACTTACGTGCAGCTTCTGTGTCTGGATACGCTTTTTGTAGCTCTTGGCTGCGATTAATAGCAGCGACCCAAGCTTCACGGCGAAGGTAGAAGTCAGCAGTCGCTAAATCATAGTTCGCTAGACGGTTTTTCAGCGCAACCATACGTTTTTGTGAATCTTCTGCATATGGGCTATTCGGGTAGCGTTGAAGTAGTTTTTTGAAGTCATCAAACGCTTTTTTTACCGGTTCAGGATCGCGATCGCTTCGATCTACGCTGAATAAATCATGCATAAAGTTACGATCTTGCGCCATGTGGCTTAGACCTCGCATGTACAGCACCCAATCCATCTTTTCATGGGTTGGGTTTAAACGCATAAAGCGAGAAATGGTTGCCAAGCCCAAAGCAAGGTCGTCGTTTTTGTAGTACGCATAGATTAGGTCAAGCTGCACCTGTTCTGAGTAGGCACCGAATGGGTAACGTGAGTCTAATGCTTCCAGTTTCTCAATTGCAGAAAGCCAATTACCACTTTGAAGAGAAATCTGTGCGTCTGCATACAGTTCCGAAGGCGGCACATCAGGAACGATTTCTTCTTTGCTTGCACATCCAAACAGAAGGGATACCGCTAAAAGGCCTGTTAAAGTCTGACGTTTCATATCAGGAGTCTGTTCCTTGAATCTAAATATTTCTTAAGCTGCCGTTACTTTCTTTCCAGTAACAGATACAATGACGTAATAGTCTATTTTTTCACAGTCGTGAGCATTAGTCTCACAGTTTTTAAAAAAGTTCGATATGGCTCAGCAGATTGTATTAACAAATACCGTAAAAGATAGCCAGTTAGGTCAACGTTTAGACCAAGCTATCGCCGAATTATTCGCGGACTTCTCTCGCTCGCGCCTAAAAGAGTGGCTGCTTGATGGGAAAGTTCAAGTTGATGGTGAAGTTGTCACTAAACCTCGTACCAAAGTAATGGGTGGCGAGGAAATTACATTGCAAGCCGAGTTAGAAGATGAAGAACGCTGGGAAGCGCAAGATATCCCGCTAGATATCGTCTATGAAGATGAAGATATTATCGTTATCAACAAACCTCGTGACTTTGTGGTTCATCCGGGCGCTGGTACGCCTGATGGCACTGTACTTAATGCGTTGTTGCATCATTACCCTGATATTGCAGAAGTACCTCGTGCAGGTATCGTGCACCGTTTGGATAAAGACACCACGGGTTTGATGGTGGTGGCGAAAACCGTTCCTGCACAAACTCGTCTGGTTCGCGCACTGCAAAAACGTAATATTACTCGTGAGTACGAAGCGATCGCTATTGGTCGTATGACTGCGGGCGGTAAAGTGGATCAACCGATTGGTCGTCACTCTACTAAGCGCACGCTTATGGCGGTAGCACCAATGGGCAAACCAGCAGTAACGCACTACCGTGTTGCTGAACGCTTCCGCGAACACACGCGTATTCGCTTGCGTCTAGAAACGGGTCGTACGCACCAGATTCGTGTGCACATGTCTTACCTTCAGCATCCGTTGCTCGGTGATATTGCATATGGTGGACGTGCTCGCATCCCGACAGGTGCGTCTGAAGAGCTAACGGCAATGATCCGGGGTTTCGATCGCCAAGCATTGCACGCAGTAATGCTGCGCTTTGAGCACCCAATTACGGGCGAAGTTCTTGAGTTTCATGCTCCAGTGCCTGATGACATGGTTGTGATGACTGAAGCGCTTCGTCAAGATACAGAAGAGCACGGCTTACCGGAAGAATTCTAATATGAAGACGATCATTCCGAATTGGCCAGCTCCTAAAAATGTCAAAGCTTTCGCCTCAACACGCATAGGCGGATTTTCGACAGGCCCTTACCAAGGGCTAAATTTAGGTACTCACGTTGGGGATGATTTGTCTTTAGTAGAGAAGAACCGAGCTTGGTTGGCGCAACAGGCAAGCATGCCAAATGCGCCAATCTGGTTAAACCAAACGCATTCAACCGTTGTGGCTCAAGCAAATGAACCAACAACACAGGTGCTTGATGCGGATGGTGTATTTACTTCTTCAAGCCATGTTATTTGTTCAGCGATGACCGCCGATTGTTTACCTGTATTATTGACTAATACACAAGGTACGCAAGTAGCCGCTGTTCACGCAGGTTGGCGCGGCTTAGCAAATGGCATTGTCGAAAATGCGTTAGCGTTGTTTTCTGGTGAAGTGATAGCGTGGCTTGGCCCCGCCATTGGCCCCCAAGCCTTCGAAGTGGGTGAAGATGTTCTGCAAGCTTTTGTTGATTTTGATTCACAGGCGAATCAAGCATTTGCTCCACGCGATATCGACGGTAAATGGTTTGCTGACATGTCGGTGCTGGCAACGCAACGTCTAAACCGGGCTGGTGTGACACAAGTGTTTGATTCTGGACTTTGTACTTACCAAGATAAAGCCTCTTTTTACTCTTATCGCCGTGATGGTAAGACTGGTCGACAAGCAACCTTTATTTGGATCGAAGACTAGCTATAAGCACCAAAGTGCTAAGATGCATACTACTATTTTTGCAAAGCTATCTTTATTCATTCACTCCCTTGAAATTCCCCTCCTGAGTATCCATCTTTCTAACTGTCAAAAGAATTTCCTTTAGTTGAGGTTAGGAAGGTAGATATGCGTCTTGATCGATTCACAAGTAAGTTTCAAATCGCTATCTCTGATGCTCAATCACTAGCGTTAGGGCGCGATCATCAATATATCGAGCCAGTTCACCTCATGGTGGCTTTGCTTGATCAAAATGGCAGTCCAATTCGTCCATTGCTTACTATGCTGGATGTGGACGTAACGCATTTACGCTCTAAATTGAGTGAAATGTTAGATCGATTACCAAAAGTCAGTGGCATCGGTGGGGATGTTCAGCTCTCTAGCTCGATGGGCACATTGTTTAACCTGTGTGACAAAGTGGCGCAAAAGCGTCAAGACTCCTATATCTCGTCTGAAGTCTTCCTGCTTGCCGCTTTAGAAGATCGCGGACCATTGGGGCAATTGCTCAAAGAGATCGGCTTAACAGAGCAAAAAGTCAGCCAGGCAATCGAAAAGATCAGAGGTGGTCAAAAGGTCAATGATCCGAATGCAGAAGAGCTTCGTCAAGCATTGGAAAAGTTCACCATAGACCTTACCGAACGTGCAGAGCAAGGTAAATTGGATCCGGTTATCGGCCGTGATGATGAAATCCGTCGTACTATCCAGGTATTGCAGCGTCGTACTAAAAACAACCCTGTGATTATCGGTGAACCAGGCGTAGGTAAGACAGCAATTGTTGAAGGCTTAGCGCAGCGCATAGTTAACAATGAAGTACCTGAAGGTCTGCGTGGTCGCCGTGTGCTATCACTGGATATGGGCGCACTGGTTGCTGGCGCGAAATACCGTGGGGAATTTGAAGAGCGTTTAAAATCAGTATTGAATGAACTTGCTAAAGAAGAAGGCAACGTCATCCTCTTCATTGATGAACTACACACTATGGTCGGTGCTGGTAAAGGTGAAGGCTCAATGGATGCGGGCAACATGCTAAAACCGGCATTAGCTCGTGGTGAGCTGCACTGTGTTGGCGCAACAACATTGGATGAATATCGTCAGTACATCGAAAAAGATGCAGCATTAGAACGTCGTTTCCAAAAAGTGCTGGTGGATGAGCCGACCGTTGAGGATACCGTGGCGATTTTACGTGGCTTGAAGGAGCGTTATGAGCTTCATCATCACGTCGAAATTACTGACCCAGCGATTGTTGCTGCGGCGAGCTTGTCACATCGCTATGTCTCCGACCGTCAGTTGCCGGATAAAGCGATCGACTTAATCGACGAAGCGGCTTCAAGCATTCGTTTACAAATTGACTCTAAGCCAGAGTCCTTGGATAAGCTTGAGCGTAAAATTATCCAACTCAAAATTGAGCAACAAGCACTAAGTAACGAGCACGATGAAGCGAGTGAAAAGCGTTTGAAAGCGCTTAATGAAGAACTCAATGAAAAAGAACGTGAGTACGCTGAACTAGAAGAGGTTTGGAATACAGAAAAAGCAGCTCTTTCTGGTACTCAACATATTAAGTCTGAGCTTGAACAAGCTCGTATGGACATGGAGTTTGCTCGCCGAGCTGGTGATCTAAACCGCATGTCGGAGCTTCAATATGGTCGTATTCCTGAACTTGAGAAGCAGTTAGATCTTGCAACCCAAGCTGAAATGCAGGAAATGACGCTATTGCGTAATAAAGTAACCGACAACGAGATTGCAGAAGTACTTTCTAAGCAAACCGGTATTCCGGTATCCAAGATGCTAGAAGCGGAAAAAGAGAAACTACTTCGCATGGAAGACGTGCTGCATAATCGTGTGGTAGGTCAAAGCGAAGCGGTCTCTGTTGTATCGAATGCCATTCGTCGTAGTCGAGCTGGGCTTTCTGATCCAAACCGACCAATTGGCTCCTTCTTATTCTTAGGTCCAACTGGTGTGGGTAAAACAGAGCTTTGTAAGACACTTGCGAGCTTTATGTTCGACAGCGAAGATGCGATGGTCCGTATCGACATGTCTGAGTTCATGGAGAAACACTCAGTGGCAAGATTGGTGGGTGCGCCTCCAGGCTATGTCGGATATGAAGAGGGTGGTTACTTAACGGAAGCGGTTCGTCGCAAGCCGTATTCGGTAATTTTGTTAGATGAAGTAGAGAAAGCGCATCCGGATGTATTTAACATTCTGCTGCAAGTTCTCGATGATGGGCGTTTAACGGATGGTCAAGGTCGTACTGTTGACTTCCGTAATACGGTTGTGATCATGACATCTAACTTGGGTTCATCTCGTATCCAAGAGAATTTCGCAACTTTAGACTATCAAGGTATCAAGAGTGAAGTGATGGATGTGGTTAGCAAACACTTCCGCCCAGAGTTCTTGAACCGTGTTGACGAAATCGTGGTGTTCCATCCACTTGGTCAAGAGCACATTAAGTCCATTGCTTCTATTCAATTGGAACGTTTGGCGAAACGACTAGAGGAGAAAGGCTATCAACTAGAAGTTTCCGACAAAGCACTCGACTTGATCGCTCAAGTTGGTTTCGATCCTGTGTATGGTGCGCGTCCTTTAAAACGTGCAATTCAGCAGAATGTCGAGAACCCGTTAGCCAAATCAATTCTTTCTGGTGAAATCGTTCCAGACAAGACGGTGCAGCTAATTGTTACTAATGACCAAATTTGTGCTCATCAATAATTGTATGGATACAGTAAAATTGAGATAAAAATCACACTAAAGGGGCCGTTTGGCCCCTTTTCTATAGTTTTTTAGAGTCTTTTGTCTGTTTTCTATACGAATAAACTGAAAAGGTGAGTTTTTTTAAAAAATGCACTTGTGTTCTTTAATGAACTCCCTATAATGCGCCTCCGTTGTCACGGGAAAGCAAGTGAAGCGGAACCTAAACAACTACGGTTAGTGAGTTAAAATTAACTCGCAGATAAATAACTTAAAAAAGTGTTTGACACGATAAGTTATCTAGCTAAAATAGCCGTCCACTTTGAAGAGAACTTCGAAGTGTGCTCTTTAAAAATATAGACCTATCAATCTGTGTGGGCACTCGTTGATGATAATCCAATTAGAAGCTTAGGCTTCAAATTAGGTTTCAATGATACGAAGTGACCATTGAATCGAAAGATTCAGCACAGTCAATTCAAACATTACTTCTGCTATTTATTAGCGAAAGGAATGTTCAGTATTCATTGAGCCGAACAAAATCTTAAATTGAAGAGTTTGATCATGGCTCAGATTGAACGCTGGCGGC